>JBKQTR010000026.1:0-8067 GCA_052143095.1 Allostellaceae bacterium | reverse complement strand
CCCCGGTACATTTCGTTATTTGACTGAAAGAAACCATAAATGAATGGAAATTCGAATACAATCGTCCTTATCGAAACCCAAAACGAAAGCGTGGCGAACCCCCCGGCCAAGCACCCCTGCGTAGGCCGCGCTCGACCGCGTGCCGCGACGCCCCATCCGCGGTTTTGCCGGGCGATCGGCCGGGTTGGCGTCAGTCCTCGGGCGGCGCGTCGCCGGCATCGGTCTCGATGATCTGCACGCCGTGGGTGATGCAGACCTGGCGCAGCGCGGCCGAGGTGAGTCGGTCGGTGACGAAGGCGTGGATCTGCGCCATGTGGCCGATGCGAACCGGCGCCGCCCGTTCGAGCTTCATGTGATCACAGACCAGGATGACGCGGCGCGCGTTGCTGATGATGGCGCGCGAGACATTGACCTCCAACGCGTCGAAATCGAGCAGCGAGCCGTCGCTGTCGAGCGCCGAGGCGCCGATCACCGCGGTGTCGACCTTGAACTGACGAATGAGATCGACCGCGGCGCTGCCGACGACCGCGCCGTCGGAGCGCCGCACCGGGCCGCCGGCGACGATCACCTCGATGGAGGGATGCCGATAGAGCGTCATCGCGACATTGAGGTTGTTGGTGATGACCAGCAGATCCTGGTGCTTGGTGAGCGCCGCGGCGACTTCCTCGGTGGTGGTGCCGATGTTGATGAAGAGCGACGATTCATTCGGGATCAGGCCGGCGGCGGCGATGCCGATCGCCCGCTTCTGCGCCGCCGCGATGAAGCGCCGGGCCTCGTAGGACAGATTCTCGACCGAGGACGAGATGATGGCGCCGCCATGGGTCCGCGTCAGCACCCGCCGGTCGCACAGCTCGTTGAGGTCCCGGCGGATGGTCTGCGGCGTGACGTCGTAGCGCGCCGCGAGATCCTCGACGCTGACGCGGCCGATCGCGCGCGCCAGGACGATGATGTCGTTCTGGCGGTCATTGAGGGGCTGCATGAGCGAGCATCCCGAGGGCGGAAGGGGGCGCAGAGGCGGAATAATGACGGCGCAACACCGCGAAAGTCCAGGCTATTCCGCCACAGCCCGGCGGCCCCGCCGGTGCCGCCCAAAGCCACAGATTTTTTTCGGTCACGCCCGCGCGGTGGTCGGCTGGGGGGATTGCGCGGGGCTATTTTTCCACGATACCGCGAGTGACATGGTGCATCTCGGCCTGTCCGACCTGTAGACGCGCGGCCCCGCCGCCTACCCGCGCGCCGCCTTCTTCCTGGGCGCGGCCGCGTGAGCGGCGACCTGGGCGCGGGCGGCGTCGGTCAGATACGGGCGATAAAGCGCGAAGAGCTGCTTGACGCCGGCCTGCAGCTCGGCCTCGGTGATGCGGGCGAGGCCGTGGCGCTCCTGCAGGTAGTCGAGCCAATAGCGCGAGATGATCCAGGCATTGGCGGCGAGCTCGGAGATCTCCTGCGGGCTGGCGGCGAGCAGCTGGCGCGCCACCATCTCGGCGAGAATGCGCTCGGTGTGGCGATGCGCGCGCTCGGTATGCTCGGCGATACACTGCGCCAGCGCGCTTTCCGCCTCCGGGTCGAAACGATGGCGATAGAGGAAGCGGTACTCCCAGATGTCGCGGAAGCTCTGCCGCGCATAATCGCCGAAATCGGCGAGATCGGCGCCGGCCGAGGCGGGCTCGCGCGAGAGGTTGCGCTCGATGCGCTCCTCGAGCTCGGTGAAGAGCGCCGCGACGAGGTCGTGCTTGGTGCGGAAATGGTACCAGAGATTGCCTTCGCTGATGCCGAGCTTGGCGGCGATCTGGGCGAGCGACACATGCGCCTCGCCGCGCTCGTTGAAGAGCCCGAGCGCCGCTTTCAAGATCCTGTCCCGCGTCTTCACCGCCGCACCGCGCTTCACGCAAATACCGTTTGACAAATAGGGGGAGAACCCTAGTGTGGCCGCGCACTCACCCTAGCCGATAGGCCCGGCATTGCCTAGCTTGTCCAACGCTCGTCCGATCGGTGCGGCTTTCGCGATTGCAGCGCAATCGCAGACGCCGCCGCGGACAAACTCCCTACGGGAGTTTGCCTAGGGATGCAGGACCGTCGCGACAGGATAGCGGTGATCGGCGCCGGGCCGGTCGGCCTCGGCATCGCCAAGGCGCTCAAGGCGCACGGCATCGCCTACGACCAGTTCGAGGCCGATGACGATGTCGGCGGCAATTGGTATCACGGCGTCTACGCCACCGCGCATATCATCTCCTCGCGCAAGACGACGGAATTCACCGACTACCCGATGCCGCGGGATTATCCGGACTTCCCGAGCCGGCAGCAGATGGTCGATTATCTCCGCGACTACGCCCGGCATTTCGAGCTGCGCAGCGCCATCGCTTTCAACACCAAGGTGGTACTGGTGCGGCCGCGGCGGGACGAGCTCTGGACCGTCGCGCTCGCGGGCGGCGAGCAGCGCCTCTACAAGGGCGTGATGGTGTGCAACGGCCATCACTGGTCACGGCGCTTTCCCGACTATCCCGGCAGCTTCGCCGGCACCTACATCCATTCCAAGGACTACAAAAGCCCGGCGCAGCTCGCCGGCAAGCGCGTGCTGGTGATCGGCGGCGGCAACTCCGCCTGCGACGTCGCGAGCGAGGCGGCGCGGGTCGGCGCGCATTGCGACCTCAGCCTCCGGCGCGGCTATTGGTTCCTGCCCAAGAGCATCCTCGGCAAGCCGCTGGTCGAGGCGCTGCCGCTGTGGCTGCCGGTGCCGCTGCAGCGGCTGCTGCTGCGCTTGGTGCTCAAGCTGGTCATCGGCGATTACCGGCGCTACGGGCTGCCGCGGCCCGACCACAAGATCTTCGAGCACCATCCGACGATCAACTCGGAGCTGCTGCACTACGTCAAGCACGGCCGCATCACGCCGCGCGCCGATGTCGCCCGCTTCGACGGCACGAGCGTCGCGTTCGTCGACGGCAGCAGCGCGGAGTACGACGTCGTCGTCTGCGCCACGGGCTATCATCTCGACTTCCCCTTCCTGCCGCCGGGGCTGGTGCCGGTGACTGGCGGCCTCGCCCATGTCTATGGCGGGGCGCTGTTGCCGGACTACCGACACCTCTACATCGTCGGCACGATGCAGCCGCGCTACGGCTTCGGGCCGCTGCTGACCGAGGGCGCCGAGCTGCTGGCGATGATGATCGAGCTGCAGGACAGGATGGAGCTGCCGCTCGGCCGCGTGCTGCAGGCAATGGGACAGAAGCCGCCGGGCTCGCATCTCGTCAACCCGGCGGCGGCGCTGCGCCAGATGCGGCGCGCGCGAAAGCTGTTGCCGCGCCTGCTGCCGCGGGTGGAGCAGCGGCTCCGGCGCAAGATCCGCCGCGAGGCGCCGCCGCTCGCCAGCGACGCACCGCTCGCCTGGCCCAACGCCGATCTCAGGGTCTATTAGCAGAGACGCTTCATGAGCTGGCAGAATGTCGTGCTGACGCTGATGCTGCGCTACCGCGTGAAGCGCTTCTCCGACCGGCCGCCCGACCCCGCCGAGGCGCGGCGAATGGCCGCCAAAATGGCGGCGAAGCCGCGCCTGCCGCGCGGCTGGCACATCCGCGCGGCGACGGCACCGTTTCCCGGCGAATGGATCGAGCGCGACGGCGGCGAGGCGGCGAAGACGGCGCGCACGCTGCTCTACCTCCATGGCGGCGGCTATTACTTCTGCTCGCCGGCGACGCATCGCGCCATCACCGTCGGCCTCGCCGCCGGCGCCGAGGCGCGCACCTTCGTGCCGGACTACCGGCTCGCGCCGGAGCATCGCTTTCCCGCCGCGGTGGAGGACGCGGTGCGCGCCTATCGCGGCCTCATCGCCGCGGGCACGCCGGCGCACCGCATCGTCGTCGGCGGCGACAGCGCCGGCGGCGGCCTTGCGCTCGCTTTGCTGCTGTCGCTGCGCGCGGCGGGCGATCCGCTGCCGGCCGGCGCGGCGCTGTTCTCGCCCTGGACCGATCTCGCCGCCACCGGCGAGTCGATCCGCCGCAACGACCGCAGCGACCCGATGTTCCATGGCCGCCACATCGCCGGGGGGGCGCTGCTCTATCTCGGCGACGCCCAACCGACCGAGCCCTTGGCCTCGCCGCTCTATGGCGATCTCGCGGGGCTGCCGCCGCTCTTTATCCAGGCGAGTGACAGCGAGGTGCTGCTCGACGATTCGACGCGGCTTGCCGAGAAGGCGCGCAAGGCCGGCGTCGCGGTCGAGTTCCGCGCCTGGCACAAGCTGCCGCATGTCTGGCAGTTCTTCGCGCCCTTCCTGCCCGAGGGCCGTGCTGCGCTCCAGGAGACGGCCCGGTTCATCCGGCGCGTGGTGCCGTAGTCCGACCTGCTCCCTGATGCCCGTCCGACGGCGACCCCGCACGGGGCGCCGGGTATACTCGACCGGCGCCGGCCGAAAGGGAGAGCCATGAAGCTTGCCAAGACCACCGTCGCCGTCGTCACCGGCGCCGGCAGCGGCATCGGCCGGGCGCTGGCGCTGGCGCTGGCGCGCGAAGGCTGCGCGCTGGCGCTCGCCGACAAGGATGCGCCCACCGTCGCCAACACCGCCGCCGAGGCGAAGAAGGCCGGCGCCGGCACGGTCTCGACCCATGGCGTCGACGTCGCCGATCTCGAGGCGATGACGCGGTTTCGCGACGAGGTGAAGCAGGCGCATCGCTATGTCCATCTGCTCGTCAACAATGCCGGCGTGGCGGTGATCGGCGAGCTGGAGGAGCTGTCGGTCGACGACATGCGCTGGCTGGTCGATATCAATTTCTGGGGCGTGGTCTACGGCACGCGGCTCTTCCTGCCGCTGCTGCGGGAGAACCGCCACGCGCATATCGTCAACGTCTCCAGCATCTTCGGCATCATGGCAGTGGCCGGGCAGAGCGCCTATGCCGCAAGCAAGTTCGCGGTGCGCGGCTTCAGCGAGGCGGTGCGCCACGAGCTCGCCGGCAGCGGCATCCGCGTCACCACCGTTCATCCCGGCTTCGTGCGCACCAACATCGCGCGCCATGCGCGCCTGCCGGCGAAATCCGCGCCGGGGCGCCGCGAGCAGGTGGTGAAGAGCTTCGACCGGCTGGCGCGCACCACCCCAGACCAGGCGGCGGCACGCATCGTGCGCGGCATCAAGCGCGGCGAGCAGCGCATCATCATCGGTCACGACGCCTGGCTGATGGCGGCGTTGCGCTGGCTGATGCCGGTCAATTACTGGCGGGTGGTCGACCGGCTGCTGCCCACGGAGAGGCGCAAGACGGGAAAGCGGTGACGCGGCCGCAGGCCCCGCCCTTGCCGCCGGCAGCGCGTTACTTATACTCCCGCGCCGAGCGGTTTTTGAAAGGTCTCTGGCGTCATGAGCGGCACGGTGAAGAAGGTCGTGCTCGCCTATTCCGGCGGGCTCGACACCTCGGTGATCCTCCGCTGGCTGCAGGAGACCTATCACTGCGAGGTCGTGACCTTCACCGCCGATATCGGCCAGGGCGAGGAGCTCGAGCCGGCGCGCCGCAAGGCGGAGATGATGGGGGTCAAGGAGATCTTCGTCGACGATCTCCGCGAGGAGTTCGTGCGCGACTTCGTCTTCCCGATGTTCCGCGCCAACGCGCTCTATGAAGGGCAGTACCTGCTCGGTACCTCGATCGCCCGGCCGCTCATCGCCAAGCGCCAGATCGAGATCGCCCAGGCGGTCGGCGCCGACGCGGTGGCGCATGGCGCCACCGGCAAGGGCAACGACCAGGTGCGCTTCGAGCTCGCCTATTACGCGCTCAAGCCCGACATCACGGTGATCGCGCCGTGGCGCGAATGGGACCTCGACTCCCGCACCAAGCTCATCGACTATGCCGAGCGGCACCAGATCCCGATCCCGCGCGACAAGCGCGGCGAGGCGCCGTTCTCGACCGACGCCAATCTGCTGCACATCTCGGCCGAGGGCAAAGCGCTCGAGGATCCCTGGAGCGAGCCCGAGGAGCTCGTCTACAGCCGCACGGTGGCGCCCGAGGCGGCGCCGGACCAGCCGGAATATGTCGAGATCGAGTTCAAGCGCGGCGACGCGGTGGCGGTCGATGGGGTGGCGCTGTCGCCGGCGAGCCTGCTGGCGCGGCTCAACGAGCTCGGCGGCAAGCATGGCATCGGCCGGCTCGATCTGGTCGAGAACCGCTTCGTCGGCATGAAGTCGCGCGGCATCTACGAGACGCCCGGCGGCACCATCCTGCACGCCGCGCATCGCGGCATCGAGAGCATCACGCTCGACCGCGGCGCGGCGCATCTCAAGGACGAGCTGATGCCGCGCTATGCCGAGCTGGTCTATAACGGCTTCTGGTTCGCGCCCGAGCGCCTGATGCTGCAGGCGCTGATCGACCAGAGCCAGGAGAATGTCGAGGGCACGGTGCGCTTGAAGCTTTACAAGGGGCTGGCGCGCGTCGTCGGACGCAAATCGCCCAAGAGCCTCTACAGCCTCGCGCATGTCACCTTCGAGGCCGACCAGGTCTACAACCAGCGCGACGCCGAAGGCTTCATCAAGCTGAACGCGCTGCGCCTCAGGCTGGCGAAGGCGCTGCGCAGGGGCTGACGCACGTTTCCACTGCATGGGCGCCGGTGCGTCCTTCGACAGGCGCGCTACGCGCGCCAGCTCAGGATGAGGAAGGTTCTTGATGGCACAAAGAAATTTCCTCATCCTGAGCGCGAGCGTCGCGAGCAGTCGAAGGACGCACTGAGTCGATCCAGCGCAAGCTTTCTTTTGCGGAACGCGGCGGGCGAGCGGGGAAGGCCATGAAGGTCAGGGCGATCGAGACGCTGCATTGCGATGCCGGCTGGCGGAACTATCATTTCGTCAAGCTCACGGCCGAGAACGGCGTCACCGGCTGGAGCGAGTTCGACGAGGGCTTCGGCTCGCCCGGCGTCACCGCGGCGATCGAGCGGTTGGCGCAACGCGTCGTCGGCAAACCGGTGATGGCGCATGAGCGCATCTATGCCGAGCTTTACGCGCTGACCCGGCCGGCGGCCGGCGGCGTCGTCGCCGAAGGCATCGGCGCCATCGAGAACGCGCTGCTCGACGCCAAGGCCAAAACCCTGGGCGTGCCATGCTACGAGCTGCTGGGCGGCAAGATCCGCGATCGCATCCCGCTCTACTGGTCGCATTGCGCCACCTGGCGCATCAACCATCCCGGCTTCTACAAGCCGGCGATCACCGATCTCGACGGCGTCAAGGCGATGGGCGAAGAGGTGCGCGAGAAGGGCTTCGCGGCGCTCAAGACCAACATCTTCGTGCCCAGGGACGGCGTGCTGCAGGGCTGGCGGCCGGGCTTCGCCAACCCGTTCTTCCCCGAGCTCAATGTCGACCGCAAGGTGCTGCGCGGGCTGCGCGCGCATCTCGAGGCGTTCCGCGACGGCGCCGGCCCCGATATCGGCATCCTGCTCGACCTCAACTTCAACGCCAAGACCGAGGGCTATCTCGAGATCCTGCGCGCCATCGCCGATCTCGACCTGTTCTGGGTGGAGATCGACAGCTACGATCCCGACGCGCTGAGCCTCATCCGGCAGCGCAGCCCGCATCCCATAAGCTCCGGCGAGACGCTGTTCGGACTGCGCGACTTCCTGCCCTATTTCCGCGCCCAGGCGATGGATGTCGCGATCGTCGACACGGTGTGGAACGGCGTCTGGCAGTCGATGAAGATCGCCGCCGCCGCCGAGGCGCAGGAGGTCAATGTCGCCCCGCATAATTTCTACGGTCATCTCTGCAGCCTGATGAACGCGCATTTCGCCGCCGCGGTGCCGAACCTGCGCATCATGGAGATCGACATCGACCGGCTGCCCTGGGACCACGAGCTCTTCACCGAGCTGCCGGCGATCGAAAAGGGCGAGCTGATCGTCCCGGACCGGCCGGGCTGGGGCACCGAGCCCAACGAGGCGGCGCTGCGCGCGCACCCGCCCAAGGGTGGCGCCGGGCTGATGAGCTACAAGCAGAATTAGCCCAACTTGCGCAGAATCGGTATCGCGAATCAATGGAATCAATATCTTAGCCGAAAAGTCGGCACTACATTTTTGGTGACGAGAGGCGCGGGATCAGGCGCTGGCGATAGCGGGGAGATCGTG
>JBKQTR010000025.1:0-33683 GCA_052143095.1 Allostellaceae bacterium | reverse complement strand
GAAACAGGCAACCGCTTCGCAACGACGCCCGCCCGCCGGGACCGGAAAAAATGACGCAGCCTCAGCGCAACGCGAAGCGTTGTCGCTGGCGGGCGCCAGCGGGTGCTCTTGCAACCGCGAGAGCCCGCACCGTGCGGGCGATTCTCCTTGAGGGGTTCCTCTTACCGATAAGATTGCTGGCGCGTCGCGGCAGCCCGCCACGGACGCGGTGCCGCCGCGATCTCGTTCACCAGCTTGTTGGTGATGGCTTCGCCGAAGGAATTGAAATCCTGCACCACCAGCAGGAAGCTGCCGGGGCCGCCGACGACGTTCTGCCGGTAATATTCGGGCAGCCCCTCCGGCGGCTGGGTATGGGCGAAGTAGCCGGGATTGGGATGCTCGTTGATAATGGCGAGCCCGTTGATGGTAATGCCCGCCGCCAGCGCCTCCTCGCGCGCATCGAGCACCGGACGGCCGGAATTGTTGGTGCCGTCGCCCGACACGTCGACGACGCGGCGCTCGGCGGTGACCCCGGCCTTGGTGAAGTAGGCGCGGCTGAAATCGAGCGCCGCGCTGATCGAGGTGCGGCCGACGAAGGAGCGCGGCGCGTTCAGCAGGATCGCGGCAAAGCCGGCGGCGCTCTCGCCGTCGCGCACCACGGTCCAATCGACCACCACCTGCTGCTCCTCGGGCCCGGACCATTCGACGAAGGAGATGGCGACGGCGCCGTGCTGCCCGGCGGCGATCGCCTGCAGCACCCGCGGATTGGTCACCGCCGCCGCATAGCCCTGACGCTGCAGCTTGAACTCGTCGTCATCGACGCTGCGCGAGACATCGGCCGCGAAAATCAGCGCGACATCGACGGTCTCCGCCCGAGCGGGAGGGGGGGCGAGGCAGAGGATCGCAGCGAGCACCGCTGCAGCGAGGACCGAGCGCACCGGCGCCTCCGGAGAAACGACGTTGAGCATATGCCAGCCCAGGCGCCGAGGGAAGCGTGGCAACGCCTGGCGCCGCCGTCGGCGCAGGGCTGCCGTGCGCCGCGGCGATGGGCTATAGCATCGCCCATGGCGCCTCGCGATCTCGCCTCCTGGTCGAGCCTGCTGCCGGTGGGCGAGGCTCTGCCGGCGCTTCGCACCGCGCTCGCCGGTGCCGGCGCCGCAGTGCTGCAGGCACCGACCGGCGCCGGCAAGACGACGCTGGTGCCGCTGGCGCTGCTCGACGCGCCCTGGCTTCGCGGCGGGCGCATCGTCATGCTCGAGCCGCGGCGGCTGGCGGCGCGGGCGGCGGCGCGGCGCATGGCGGAGATGCTCGGCGACCAGCTCGGCGGCACCGTCGGCTATCGCACGCGGCTCGACACGCGCATCGGCCCACAAACGCGGATCGAAGTGGTGACCGAAGGCATCCTGCTGCGCCTCATCCAGGATGATCCCGCGCTCGACGGCGTCGGCCTCGTCATCTTCGACGAATTCCACGAGCGCAACCTCGATGGCGATCTCGGCCTGGCGCTGGCGCTGGAGTCGCGCCGCCATCTGCGCGAGGATCTGCGGCTCCTCGTCATGTCGGCCACCCTCGAGGGCGAGACCGTGGCCCGCCTGCTCGACGGCGCGCCCGTCGTCACCAGCGCCGGGCGCAGCTTCCCGGTCGAGCTGCGCTATCTCGAGCGGCCGCCGCCGGAGCGGCTCGACGCCGCGGTCGCATCGGCGATCCGCCGCGCGCTCGATGATGAGCCGGGCAGCCTGCTCGTCTTCCTCCCTGGCGGCGCCGAGATCCGCCGCGTCGAGCGCCTCGTCGCCCAATCCGGGCTCGGCGCGGAGATCATTATCGCGCCGCTCTACGGCGATCTGCCGCAGGGCGCGCAGGACGAAGCGATCCGCCCGGCGCCGCCCGGCCGGCGCAAGCTCGTGCTCGCCACGCCGATCGCCGAGACCAGCCTCACCATCGAGGGCATCCGCATCGTCATCGACAGCGGCTTGCGCCGCGCGCCGCGCTTCGACCCCGCGAGCGGCATGACGCGGCTGGAGACCATGCGCGTGTCGCAAGCCTCGTCCGAGCAGCGGCGCGGCCGCGCCGGGCGGCTGGCCCCGGGCGTCTGTTATCGGCTGTGGCGCGAAGCGGAGCAGCCGCAGCTGCGCCCCTTCACCGTGCCGGAGATCCTCGAGGCCGATCTTGCGCCGGTGGCGCTGGAGCTGGCGCGCTGGGGGGCGCGCGATCCCGCGTCGCTGGCCTGGCTCGATCCGCCGCCGGCCGCAGGTTTTGCGCAGGCAAGCGCGCTGCTGCGCGAGCTGGGCGCGCTCGATGCCGCCGGCGGCATCACCGCCCATGGCCGCGCGATGGCGGGTATCGGCCTCCACCCGCGGCTCGCCCATATGGCGCTCATCGCGCGCGGCCGCGGCGAAGGCCGGCTTGCCGCGGAGATCGCGGCGCTGCTGGGCGAGCGCGACATCGTCAAGACCGCGCCAGGCCAGCGCGACGCCGATCTCAGGCTGCGCCTGGAGCTGCTGCGCGACGCCGCGGCGCCCCGCCACCTCGCGCCCGGGCTCACGCTCGATCGCGGCGCCGCCGAGCGCGCGCGCCAAGGTGCGCGCCAGCTGCAGCGCCAGCTTCGCCTGCGCGATGAGGAGACGACGCCCCCCGGCAGCGCGGGGCGCGTGCTGGCGCTGGCCTATCCCGACCGCATCGCTCAGCGCCGCCCCGGCGCACCCGGCCAATTCCGCCTGTCGAGCGGCCGCGGCGCCGAGCTGCCGCCGACCGATGCGCTCGCCGCGGAAGAGTTCCTTGCCGCCGCCGAGCTCGATGGCGAGCGACGCGTCGCCCGCATCTTTCTCGCGGCACCGCTGGCGCGCGCCGAGATCGAGGAGGATTTCGCCGCGGCGATCGAGACGGTCGAGGTAATTGCCTGGGACAGCCGCGAGCAGGCGGTGGTGGCACGCCGCGAGCAGCGGCTCTTCGCCTTGCTGCTTAGGGACGAGAAGCTCGCGGCACCGCCGCCCGAGCGCGTCGCCGCGGCCTTGCTCGACGGCGTCCGCGAGCTGGGCCTCGCCGCCTTGCCGTGGCGCCGCGAGGCCGAGGGACTGCGCCAGCGGGTGCTGTTTCTGCGCCGCCTCGAGAGTGGGGCCGCATGGCCCGATCTCGCCGACGCGGCGCTGCTCGCGACGCTGGAAGGCTGGCTCGGCCCCTCTCTCGGCGGCATCACGCGGCGCGCGCAGCTCGAGCGGCTCGATCTCCACGCCATCCTGCGCGCGCAGTTGAGCTGGGAGCAGCAGCAGGCGCTCGACCGGCTCGCGCCCACCCATATCGGCGTGCCCAGCGGCTCGCGCCTGCCGATCGACTACGGCGCGGGCGAAGTGCCGGTGCTGGCGGTCCGGCTGCAGGAGCTGTTCGGCGCGCGCGAGACGCCGGCCATCGCCGGCGGCCGCGTCACGCTGCTGCTCCATCTGCTGTCGCCGGCCGGGCGGCCGCTGCAGGTGACGCGCGACCTCGAGGGATTCTGGCGCGGCAGCTATCCCGCCGTGCGCAGCGAGATGCGCGGCCGCTACCCCAAGCATTCCTGGCCCGAAGACCCGCTCGCGGCGCCGCCCACGGCACGCGCGAAGCGGAAGGCGCCTTAGCCGTTAGCCGTCGATCAGCGTGCCGTCCTCGAAGAAGGGATAAGGCCCGGCGAAATTGCCGATCACCGCGGTGTGCGTCACGACGCCCGTCTCCCGTCGCCAGAGATGCAGCTGGTAGCCCGGCGGCTCCATCATGAAGGCGGAGGGCCCCTCGGGCCGGAGATCGAGCGCCACCTGATGCGCCGTGCTCGGCGCGGTGCTGGCGATCGCATGGCAGCCGATGCGCGCCTGGATCGAGCGATGGAGATGGCCGCACAACACGCGCTCCACCTGCGGATGCCGGGCCAGCAATGCTGCAAAGCCGTCGGCACCGTCGAGGCCCATCGCATCCATATGCGCGATCCCCGTGGCAAAGGGCGGATGGTGCATGATGATCAGGGTCGGCCGCGCCGGCGCCGCGGCCAGCGTGCGGTCGAGCCAGGCGAGGCGTTCGGCGCAGAGTCGGCCGCCGGGCTCGCCGGGCACCACCGTGTCGAGAGCGACGAGGCGGAGCGGCTGGTCCTCGACCGTGTAATGGAGAAACCCCTGCGCCGGCAGGTAGCCGTCGCCGCGGCAGGCCTCACGCATCGCCTCGCGCTCGTCGTGATTGCCGGGGATGAGATAGACCGGCATCGCCAGCGGCGCCAGCAACTCGCGCAGCAGCGCGTATTCTTCCGGCCGGCCGAAATCGGTGAGGTCGCCGGTGGCGACGACAAGGTCGGGCTTGGGATCGAGCGCCGTCAGCGCCGCGACGGCGGCGGCGAGGCAGGCGGCGGTATCGACCACGCGATAGGCGATCTTGCCCCGCGCCTTGATGTGGAAATCGCTGATCTGCGCGATGAGCATGCGGCCTCACAAGAGCGATGATCCCTTACTTAACTATTCCGGCGCGCCTTCCCTAAACTGGCTGAGACGGCCGGCGCGATTCTATTTTGGCTGATTGCGTTAAGGATTCAGCGTCATCAAATCGCGGTGATATCGCTCGCGATCCTTGTTGCAGTCCTGATCGGCGCAATTCCAGTAGAGACATCGGTCATAGCTGGCGCGAACCTCGCTTCCTTCCTTGTACGGAATCGCGGCGAAACAAGCTTCTGTAATGTGGTCACCGGTTTCTTTGAACGAGTCTCGGTAGTGAATGACACCCCGAACATACCAATTCGTTCGATCTTCTGCCGACCCGGCGAAGGCCAGGGCTGCTCAGAGACGGCGGAAATGGCTCGGCGTAACCCCGGTGGCGCGCTTGAAGCTGCTGGCGAAATGCGCTGGCGACGAGAAGCCGCAGCTAAGCGCGACCTCGGTCATGGACGGCGCGCCGGCTCTGAGCAATGCCTTGGCATGATCAAGGCGGCGCTGCAGCAGAAAGCGATGGGGCGACGCGCCCACCGCCGCCTTGAACGAGCGGGCGAAATGGAACGGACTGAGACAAGCCTCCCGCGCCAGTTCCTCCAGGGTCAAATCGCGATCGAGCTTGGCATCGATGAAGGCGAGCACGCGCGCGAGCCGGCGCCCGTCGAGTGCGCCCCGTGCCGGGGGCGGCGTGTGTGACGCGGGCAGCAGACTGGAATAGCTGCGCATGACGTAGACGCCGAGGGCTGCGGCCAGGGTGTCGACCAGCAAGGCGGCGACAGGGCTGGGATTGCTCAGTTCCGCGGCCACGGTCCGGCCAATCGCCTCGATCAGGGGATCGCGGAAGCCTCCCGCATACCGCAGCCGCAGGCGCTGCGGGTCGACGTCGAGCTCCTGCAACGCCGTCTTCGCCAGCGCTGACGCCGGCAGGTAGAGGTGGACGCTATCCGGAATCTCGCCGTAGAGATGGATCATGTCTTCGCGAACGCCGGCGGGACACAACCAAACCGTTCCCGGCACGGCGTCGTGCTGCTGCATCTGCCCGTCGCCGCGCCGGCGAACGCGCAATTGACCGCTCAGCATAACGATGACCTCGGTATCGCGCGGCAGCACCTCGCCCAGGTCGCCTTCCGAGTGGTGCCACCGCTCCGCCAGCAGGCCACGCCAGCCTCGCTCGCGGCTCGAATCTAGGCGGGTGCCGGTGATGTATTTCGCTTTGCCGTGTCCAACCAGCCGCGGCATGACGGAGGCCTCCGAGTAAGATGAGGCGCATCCTCCTTGGGTGTGGTCTCAGCGCCGCACCATCGCAAGCTTTTCACAGGCCCGCTCGGCTGACAAGCCGGCACGCGACAGACAGCACCTTTTCGACATATCCCAGCAAGCCGATGAAAGCCGGGCGGTGGCAGAATCGCTAGACTAGCGGCCGGATCTGGGCTCCGTCAGGGAGGGCCGAAATGGCCGAGCACAAAGTATTCAGCGCCTGCCCGCACGATTGCCCGGACACCTGCGCGATGATTACCACGGTCCGCGACGGCAAGGCAATCGAGGTGCGCGGCAACCCGGACCACCCGTTTACCCGCGGCGGGCTGTGCGTAAAGGTCAACGACTACGAGAACCGGGTCTACAGCAGTGAACGCGTCCTCTTCCCCCTGACGCGCACGGGCCGCAAAGGCTCCGGCCAGTTTCGCCGCGTCACCTGGGACGAAGCCCTCGGCGAAATCAGGACGCGATGGTCGGCGATCGTCGATCAATACGGCCCGACGGCCATTCTGCCCTACAGCTATCTGGGCACCGAGGGTCTCCTCAACGGCCTCAACGCCGGCGACGCCTTTTTCAACCGGCTCGGCGCCACGGTCTCCGAACGGACCTTCTGCGATTCCGGCGCGATCACCGCGTTCTTCATGTCGTGCGGCCCGACCGCCGCGGTTGATCCGGAAAGCTTCGTACATTCGAAATACATCATCCTCTGGGCGATCAATACGATCAGCACCAATCTACACCACTGGCCGTTCATCGCTGAGGCGCAGGCGCGCGGCGCGAAGGTGGTGGTGATCGATCCGGTAGCGACGCGGACGGCGAAGCGCGCCGACTGGCACCTGCGCATCCTGCCCGGCACCGATGCGGCGCTGGCGCTTGGCATGATCAACGTGATCATCGCCGAGGGCCTCGTCGATCATGACTATGTCGACAAATACACCGTCGGCTATGACGAACTGAAGGAGCGCGCCGGGCAGTTTCCGCCGGAGAAGGTCGCCGCCCTGACCGGCATCCCCGCCGAGGATGTGCGCAAGCTCGCGCGCGAGTTCGCGACGACGCAGCCGTCGGTGATCCGCATCGGCGTGGCCATCGAGCGGCACGCCGGCGGCGGCAACGCGGTGCGCGCGCTGTCGTGTCTGCCGGCGCTGGTCGGGTCGTGGCGCCACTGCGGCGGCGGCATCCTGCATATGCCGATCTGGGCCTTCCCGGTGAACTGGGACGCCGTGAGCCGACCCGACTGGATCGCGCCCGGCACCCCGGTCGTCAACCAGTGGCGGCTCGGGCAAGCGCTCACCGGGGCGCTGCCGTTGAAGACACCGATCCGCTCGTTATTTGTATACAATTCCAATCCGATGGTAGTGGTGCCCGAGCAGGAGATGGTGGAGCGCGGCCTGGCGCGGGACGACCTATTCACGGTGGTCAGCGAGCAGTTCCTTACCGACACGGCGATGTTCGCAGATATCGTCCTGCCGGCGACGACCCAGCTCGAGCAGTTCGATATTATGTTCTCGTGGGGCCATCTCTATCTCACCCTGAACGAGCCTGCTGTGGCACCCCTCGGCGAGGCGGTGCCGAACACCGAGTTGTTCCGGCGGCTCGCCCGCGCCATGGCGTTCGACGACCCCTACTGGAAGCGCAATGACGAAGAGATGGCGATGGCGGCTCTCGACTGGAGCAGCCCTGTCCTTGGCGGGATCGACTTGGCGCTGCTGCGCAAGACCGGCTATGCGCGGCTCAACGTCGGCACGCCGGAAGACTTCGTGCCGCACCGGGAGGGCAATTTTCCGACCCCCTCCGGCAAGTGCGAGTTCAAATCGTCGATGGCCGCCGGCGGCAACATAATCCTGCCGTTGTTCCGCCAGGGCTATATGGGCGAGCAATCGGGCGAGGCGATCGACCCGCTGCCGAACTACATCCCGCCCAACGAAACGCCGGCGACCAACCCAGCATTGGCGACGCGCTTTCCATTGAACATGCTGTCGCCGAAGAGCCACGCGTTTTTGAACTCGTCCTACGGCAACATGCCGACCCAGCTCCACCACGCCGGTGCGCAGAAGGTCATCTTGAGCCCGCATGATGCGGCGGTGCGCGGGATCAGCGCGGGCGATCCGATCCGGGTGTTCAATGAGCGTGGCGCCTTCGAGGCGGTGGCCGAGGTCTCCGGGGATGCGATGGTGGGGGTCGTGGTGGCGCCGATGGGATATTGGCCGCGCAACAGCCGCCTGCGGCGCACCGTCAATGCGATCAATCCGCCGGCTTTTGCCGACTACGGTCACGCGCCGACATTCTCCGACACGCTGGTCGAGGTAGCCAAATCGGTGTCGGCCGCGGCGGATTGAAGCCATGGATACCATCCGTTTGATTTTATCCACTAGATCAATTAGTTAAGTACGAGATCATCGCCCTCACAAGGACAGGAGCGCGCCCTCGGCGATCCTGAGATGCACGGTATCGCCGGGCTTGAAGATTTGGCGGCTGCTGGTCTCGACGATGATCGGCACCTCGCCGAGACCGTCGACCGAGAGCCGCGTGCGGTCGCCCAGGAACATCGCCGCCGCCACCGAGCCGGTCAATTGCGCCTCGGCGGCGGCCACGATCGCCACATCCTCGGGACGGAAGAGCACTTCGCGCGCCGGTGCCTTGCCGTTCCACGGCAGCCGGCCGGCGGCGCAGACGAAAACGCCGTCGCGCACCTCGCCGTTGAGCCGGTTCATCATGCCGATGAACTCGGCGACGAAGCGGTCGGCGGGGGCGCGGTAGATCTCGCGCGGCGTGCCGATCTGCGCGACGCGGCCGTGGCTCATGACGACGATGCGGTCGCCCAGCGCCATCGCCTCGGCCTGGTCGTGCGTGACGTAGACCGCGGTGATGCCGAGCCGCCGCAACAACGCGTTGATCTCGAGCCTGAGCTGATCGCGCAGCTTGGCATCGAGCGCCGTCAAGGGCTCGTCGAGCAGCAGGGCGCGCGGCCGCACCGCCAGCGCGCGGGCGAGCGCCACGCGCTGCTTCTGTCCGCCCGAGAGCTGGTCGATGCGCCGCGCGGCGAGCGGTGCGATCTGCATCATCGCCAGCATCTCCTCGACGCGCGCATCGCGCTCGGCCGCCGGCAGCCCACGCACCCTCAGCCCATAGCCGACATTGCCGCGGACATCGAGGTTGGGAAAGAGCGCATAGCTCTGGAAGACCATGCCGACATTGCGCCGCTCGATCGGCAGCGCCGTGACGTCGCTGTCGCCGAACAGAACCCGCCCGCCGGGGTCGGGGCTCTCGAGCCCGGCGATGAGGCGCAAGGTCGTGGTCTTGCCGCAGCCCGACGGGCCCAGCAGCACGATGGTCTCGCCGGCGGCGATGGCGAGATCGAGCGGCTCCAGCGCCCGCGTGCCGTCGAGGAAGGTCTTGGCGCAGCGCTCGAGGCGGATCGCCGCCGCGCCCTCGGAGGCACTCATCGCCTCGCCGCCCCGCCCGGCCGGCCGAAGCGCTGCAGCAGCAGCAGCAGCGGCACGATCATGAAGAAGAACACGATGGTATAGGCGCTGCCGATCTCGAGCCGCATCGAGGCGTAGCTGTCGGCAAGGCCGACGGGCAGCGTCTTGGTGAGCGGCGTGTGCAGCATCCAGGTGATGTTGAATTCGCCGATCGACAAGGTCACCACCATGAGCGCGCCCGCCAAGATGCCGGAGCGGCAATTCGGCAGCACGACGCCGAAGAAGCGCTGGACGAAGCTGGCGCCCAGGCTCGCCGCGCCTTCCTCGAGCGTCTTGAGGTCGATCGAGGATAGCACGGCCAGCACCGAACGGACCATGAAGGGCAAGGTGAACAGCACGTGCCCCACCAGGATGAACACCCAGCTGGTGCGAAACTCGCGGAAGCCGCCATAGAGCAGGATGAGCGCCAGCGCCGTGGCGAGCCCGGGCATCGCCACCGGCAGTACCAGCAGCTCCTCGGCCAGCCGCGTCCAGCGGCTCCTGCGCTTGGCCAGCACGTAGGCAGCGGGCACGCCCAGCAGCAGCGTCGCGCCGAGGCAGGCAACCGCCACCAGCAGCGAGAGATAGATCGTGTCGCGATAGAGGCTCCAGACCTCGCCGATCCAGCGCAGCGTCAACCCGCTTTTCACGCCCTGGAAGAAGTTGACGGTGAGCCCCGCCGTCACCGACAGGACGACCGGCACGATGAGGAAGGCGCAGACCAGCGCGGTGAAGGCGAGTTGCGCATAGAAGCTGCCGGTGCGTCTCATGCCGCCGCCGCCACGCCCGCCCCGGCGACGCTGCGCGCCAGCGCCAGCACCAGCCAGGTGACCAGCCCCAGCACCAGGCTCAAGCTCGCCGCCATGGCGAAATTGGCGTTGAGCGTGAACTCGGTATAGATGGTCATCGCCAGCACGTCGATGTTGGTCGCGAGCGTGAAGGCGGTGCCGAAAGCGCCCATCGAGGTGGCAAAGCAGATGGCGCCCGAGGAGATCAGCGCCGGGCCGAGCCCGGGAATGATCACGTCGCGCACCACGCGCCAGCGCCCGGCGCCGAGCGAGCGCGCCGCCTCCTCGAGCGCGGGATCGAGCTTTTCCGCCGCCGCCATCACCGTGAGGATGACGCGCGGGATAGAGAAATAGAGATATCCCAGGAAGAGCCCGGCCATGGAATAGGCGAAGACCGGCCGGCTGCCGCTGAGGCGGAAGACGATCTCGCCGATGAGCCCCTGCCGCCCCGCCAGCATGATCACCATGAAGCCGACGACGACGCCGGGAAAAGCCAGGGGAAAGGTCAGCATCGCCAGCAGCAGGCTGCGCCCGGGAAAATGGTTGCGCGCGAGGAAGAGGCCGGCCACGCCGGCAACCAGCAGCGTCGCCAGGGTCACGCCGGCGGAGAGCAGGAGGGTGGCGAGGAAGCTCTGCAGGTAGCGCGGATTGGCCACCACCGCGGCATAGGCGGCGAGGCCGAGCGGGCCGCTGCCGGCGATCGCGGCGAGGCGCGCCATCGGCAACAGCCAGAACGCCGCGAAGACCGCCGCCGCCGGCGTGATCAGCAGCAGCAGCCGCAGATTCTCGGCGCGCCGCACCCGCCCGCCGCCCGCTCAGCGCACCTCGGCGAGGTAGCGCTCGGTGAAGGCCTGCTGCGCCGCCGCCATCTTGATGAAGTCCACGGTCTTGACGCGCGCATACTCGCTGTCCGGCAGGAACTTGGCTTTGGCCTCTGCCGAGAGGACAGCGGCGCGGACCGGACGCAGGTAGGCATTGGCCCAGATCGCCTGCCCCTCATCCGAGAGCACGAAGTCGAGCATCTTCCTGCCGTTCTCCGCATGCGGCGCGTCCTTGACCAGGCTCATGACGTATGGCACTGCCAGCGTGCCTTCCGCCGGAATGACGAACTCGACATTGGCCTGGTCCTTGTATTTCGCGCGATAGGCGTTGAAATCGTAGTCGAGCAGGATCGGGATCTCGCCGGACAGCACGCGGGCATACGAGGTCTGCTTCGGCACGATCGGCGCGTTCTTCAGCAGCGTCTTGAAATACGCGATGCCCGGGGTGAAGTCGTCGAGGCTGCCGCCCAGCGCCTGGTTGACCGCGACCGCCCCGACATAGCCGACAAAGGCGCTGCTGGGATCGAGATATCCCACCATGCCCTTGTACTCGGGCTTGGCGAGATCGGCCCAGGAGCGCGGCACCGGCCTTTCGCCCAGCGCGTCCTTGTTGACGAAAAAGCCGAGCGTTCCCGAATGGATGGCAAACCAGGCGCCATCGGCATCCTTGAGCCCGGCCGGTATGTCATCCCAATGCTGCGGCTTGTAATCCGCGACCACCCCGGCCGCCTGCGCCTGGATGCCGAAGGAGACGCCGTAATAGACCACGTCGGCGACCGGATTGGCTTTCTCGGCAATGAGCTGCGACAGCGCCTGGCCCGAATTCTTGTTGTCCTGCGGTACCGCGATGCCCAGCTTCGCGTGTTTGGCCTTGTGCTCGCTTGCCCAATCCGCCCTTTCCGGCGCACAGTTGTAGCAGATCGCGCTCTGCTGCGCCGGCGCTGCCCGGCCGAGGCAGACCACCAGCGCCAGGAGCGCCAATCCGAGCAAGCGTGCCATGTTCCCCCCTTGCCAGCTGCCGCCGCGGCGCACCCTAGCCGGACTCTATGACAGATCGGTGATATTTCAACGCCTCCCGCCCGGCGGCGGCGCAGCAGGGTATGGCATTCGCCGGCCGTTGGGCTTAAGGTGCGCCCCCTTCGGCCTGGCGGCGGCGCGCCTGCTTCGGGCGGGGTGGCGGGGACATGACGCAGACCACGGTGAACGGCACGCCCTCGGCGGCAGAGAAGATGCGCCAGAGCCTTGTCGTCGGCGCGTTGGGCGTCGTCTATGGCGATATCGGCACCTCGCCGCTCTATACCGTCAGGCAGTGCTTCGAGGATGTGCGGAACGTCACGGAGGCCTCGATCTTCGGCATCCTGTCGCTGATCGCCTGGGCGCTCTTCATCGTCGTCACGCTCAAATACGTCATCGTCATCATGCGCGCCGACAACCGCGGCGAAGGCGGCATCCTTGCGCTCACCGCGCTGGCGTTGCGCGCCACCGGCCGCGGCTCCGGCGCCTATGGCTGGATCCTCGCCGCCGGGCTGGTCGGCGCCGCGCTGTTCTATGGCGACGGCGTCATCACCCCGGCGATCTCGGTGTTGTCCGCGGTCGAGGGCCTCAAGGTGGCGACGCCGCTGTTCGAGTCCTATGTCCTGCCGATCACCATCGTGCTGCTCGGCGCGCTCTTCATCATGCAGCGCGGCGGCACCGCGCGGGTCGGCGACTTCTTCGGCCCGATCATGGTGTTGTGGTTCGTCGTCATCGCCATCCTCGGCCTCGCCGAGATCATCCATCGGCCGGACATCCTGCGCGCGCTCAACCCCTATTACGGGCTGAGCTTTCTCGTCGCCGACCCCGGCCGGGGCTTCATCCTGCTGGGGGCGGTGGTGCTGGCGGTGACCGGCGCCGAGGCGCTCTATGCCGATATGGGACATTTCGGCGCGCAGCCGATCCGGCGGGCCTGGCTCTATTTCGTCTTCCCGGCGCTGCTGTTCAATTATTTCGGGCAAGGCGCGCTGCTGCTGGGAGCGCATAGCGTCGAGGCGATCCAGCGCGTCCTGGACAACCCGTTTTACCGCCTGGCGCCGGACTGGGCACTCTACCCGCTGGTGATCCTGGCCTCGGCCGCCACCGTGATCGCCTCGCAAGCGGTCATCTCCGGCGCCTTCTCCATGACCCGCCAGGCGGTGCAGCTGGGCTATCTGCCGCGGCTCGAGGTGCGCCACACCTCCGAGCAGGAGATCGGCCAGATCTACGTGCCCAGGGTCAACCTCATCCTGCTCGTCGCCGTGGTGGGGTTGGTGCTGGGTTTCCGCTCCTCCGACAATCTCGGCGCCGCCTACGGCATCGCGGTCACCGGCACGATGAGCATCACCACCGTGCTGGCGCTCGTCTACATGTACGGCGTGCGCCGCTGGAACCCCGGGCTCGCCGCGCTGCTGTTCGGCTTCTTCCTCACCGTCGACCTCGCCTTCTTCGCCGCGAACATGCTGAAGATCGAGGAAGGCGGCTGGTTCCCGCTGGTCGTCGCCGCGGTGATCTACATCGTCATGACCACCTGGCGGTCGGGCCGGGCGGTGCTGGTGCGCGAGCGGGAGCGCGACGCCTTGCCGCTCGAGACCTTCATCGCCACGCTGCGCCCCGGCCGGCCGCTGCGCGTGCCCGGCACGGCGGTGTTCATGACCGGCAACATCACCATCGTGCCCAACGCCCTGCTGCACAACCTCAAGCACAACAAGGTGATGCACGAGCGGGTCGTGCTCATGACGGTGCACACCGAGGACATCCCGCATGTCAGCGACGAGCAGCGCCTCGAGATCCGCCATCTCGACCAGAACATCCACACCATCACCCTGCGCTACGGCTTCATGGACCAGCCCAACATCCCGCGCGGACTCGCCCAATGCCGGGCGATGCAGTTCCATTTCAACCTGCTGGAGACCTCGTTCTTCGTCGGGCGCGAGAAGATCGTGACCGGCAAGCGCACTCAAATCTGGCGTTGGCGCAAACGGCTTTTCATCTTCATGTCCAACACGATGCTCGACGCCACCGAGTTCTTCCGCATCCCCACCAACCGGGTCATCGAGCTCGGCGGCCAGATCGAGATCTGACCCGGCGGTCGCCGCCGCCGCTACCGGGGGTTGCAGAAGGTTAGCCCAGCCGGTCTTTCCGCGAACTTTGTCCTCGGCCAGCCGTTGGTGGCTGTGTGCCGGTGCCTTCGCTGCGCCGGCGGTCGCACGGTCAATGAGGAATGAGCTATGCCCTTCGACGGAACCGGCTATGAAGGCCGCATCGAGACCCTGGACAAGATGGACAAGGTCGTCGATCTGCTGGCCCGCGAGGATCGCTGGTGCAAGCAACAGCTGCGGTCTTATGACGGGCGGCGCTGCATCCTGGGCGCCATGATGGCGGCGGATGCAACGATCGTGCTCAAGGAGCCGATCCTGCTGGCGATCAAGCAGGTCACCGGCCGCGACTACCTGCGGATCGAGATGTTCAACGACCATCCGCTGACGACCCATGGTCTCGTGCTGACGGTGCTGCACCAGGCGCGCGCCAACATCGTCAGCGGCGTCCTAGAGCGCTCGCCCGCCCCGCCACCCGCAATGGCGGTAACGCGGTGGTCAGGCTCGCTCAAGCCCTGGACGCAGCTGCGCCGCCTGTTCGCCTAGGCGGCCGCGGCAGCGCGTCGAGGATCATCGTCCCCGGCCGGCGGGCACCGGCCGGGGAAGCTGCCCTGCGCCGGGACGGCTCGGCGGGGGCGTCTCATCCGTTGGCGCGCGGCCAGTCCTCGCCGAAGCCGCCCGCCTGATCAATCGCTCCCGGCAGCGCGCCCCGGCGTGGTCTTGAGCGGGAGCTCGCGCAAGAACAGCGAGACAACCGCGCTCAGCGCCGTGACCGCCGCGCCGATGGCGAAGACTAGGTGGAAGGCACGCACCAGCGCCGGGATCAGCAGCGCGCGCTGCTGCGGCGAGAGCTGCGCCGCGGCATCCGGCCCGCTCTGCAGCAGCTCGACGCCGAACCCGCCGCCGCTGGCGGCAAGGCCGCGGGCGAGCGCGGCGAGGAAGATCGACCACAGGATCGCCGCACCGAAGGAGCCGCCGAGCGAACGGAAGAACGCTACGGTTGCAGTAGCGACGCCGATATCGCGCGGCTCGCTGGCGTTCTGTACCGCCACCAGCATCACCGGCATCGACATGCCGACGCCGAGGCCGAGCACGCCCATATAGGCCATCGCGGTCGACGGCGCGGTCGCTTCGCTCATCGTCGCCAGCAACGCGAAGGCCAGGGCGCTGGCGGACAGCCCGATCAGCGGGAAGATCTTATAGCGCCCGGTGCGCCGCATCATCTGGCCGGAGGTGAAGGCGCCCACCACCGAACCCGCCATGAGCGGGATCAGCAGCACGCCGGAATGCCCGGCGCTGACGCCCGTGACAAGCTGCAGGAACACCGGCAGCAGCACGATGCCGCCGAACATCGCCATGGCGACGATGAAGCTCGCCAGGTTCGCCGTGCGCACCACCGAATTGGCGAAGAGCCGGGGCGGCAACACGGGCTCGGGCGCGCGCAGCTCCTGCAGGATGACGGCGACGACCAGCGGCGGCGCCAGCGCCATCAGCACCAGCAGCCGCGGCGAGGTCCAGCCATAGCTCGTCCCGCCCCAGGTGAAGATCAGCAGCAGATCGGCCACCGCCAGCGTGAGCAGCGCCGCGCCGAGATAGTCGATCCGGCGCTGCGCGCGGCGCGTCACCAGGGCGGCGAGCGCGCGCCGGCACAGCAGGAAGGCGGCGATCCCGACGGGAAGGTTGATCCAGAACACCCAGCGCCAGCTCAGATAGTCGACGAAGATGCCGCCGAGCACCGGCCCGCCGACGCTGGCCGTGGCCCAGACGCCGCTGAGATAGGCCTGATAGCGCCCGCGCTCGCGTGGCGAGATGACGTCGGCGACGATCGCCTGCGCCATGCTGATGAGCCCGCCGCCGCCGAGCCCCTGCAGGCTGCGCGCGACGATGAGCTCGGGCATGGTCTGCGCCAGCGCGCACAGCACCGAGGCAACGACGAAGGACGCGATGGCGATCTGCAGCATCAGCCGCCGGCCGTAGAGGTCGCTGAGCTTGCCGTAGATCGGCGTCGAGGCGGTGGCGGTCAGGAGATAGCCGGCGACGATCCAGGAGAGATGCTCGAAGCCGCCGAGATCGCCGGCAATCGCCGGCAAGGCGGTGGTGACGATGCTCTGATCGAGCGCCGCCAGCATCATGCCGAGCAGGATACCGCTCAGGATGCTCAGAATCTCACGATGGCTGAAGGTCCGGGCCTCGACGGCTCCGGGCTCGATCACGATGGCTGCTCCTCGCCGCGCCCCGGCCATTGCTAACGCAAAGCGTGCGGTTCGTCCAACCGGCGCGCCCGCTCAGGCGGCGAGCGCCCGCCGCCGCACCTCGGAGAGGCCGAGCACGAAGCGGGTGCCGTCGCGGTCCCGCCAGGGGAGAAGGACACGGTCGTAATAGCTCCAGACGCGCTGCCCGTCGGGCCGGCGCATCACCGCGCTCACCGTCTCGAGCCGCGGCTTCTGATCGGCGAGGCATTGATGATAGCTGCCGGCGGCCCAATCGCCATAATCGCGGTCGGGCAGCATCTCGATGTCCTGGCCGATGAGCAGCAGCGGCAGGCAGGCATTGCCGGCGAAGGTATAGCCGCTGCCGACATGCTCGTAGACCAGCCTGCCGGTGCCGACGGGATTGCGCAGCAGCGCCACGCGCGACGGCGCGCCCTCGCGGCGCAGCCGCGTCAGCAGATCGCCCGGCAGATAGCCCCGTGCCGCGCCCCACAGCGCCACCACCGGCGCGAAGCGCGCATAGCGCGCGCGCTCGAGGTGCAGCAGCGAGCGCGGCGAGAGCGCGTAAGCCGGCCGGCGGCGCTGCATCTCGTCGTCGCCGATATCGCGCTCGACGGTGGCGAGGAACTCTGAGACGTCATGGAACAGCTCATGGGTGTCGCCCTCCTCCGCCAGCCGCGACAGCAGGATCCGCTGCGGCATGAGATCGAGCAGCACGTAATGGAGCCCGATCAGCGTCGCCGGCCGGACCAGCCGCGGCCGCATCTGCGCGCGCACGGTGCGCGCTTCCTGGCGCAGCAGCACATAGCCGAGATTGCGCACGGCATAGGGGATGACGCCGGGAGGGATCAGCACCGCGCGCAGCTGCGGCGCGCCCAGGGGCCAGATTTCTCCCTTGTCGTCGATGACCATGGCGCCCTGCATGGCGAGCGACCCCATTCTGCCGCTGGCGCGCGTCTCCCGCCCTCGGCCCGATTACACTATCGCCGGCAGCCGCTACCGCTAAGTCAATCTCTGGTGATCGTGCCACCCTCGGCAACGATAGATGGTACGCGAGCCACAGGATACACGAAGGAGCCCGCGCCCCCGCCCCCGGGCGGACTGCCGGCGCATCCGGTGCTTCCGGTGGGCCGGGGCCGGCCACGGCGGGCATCTTGTCTGGGGTGCTGCGGCAGGCTAAGCCAGCAGCATGGAACCGGCCGACAATCCCAGCGACAGCAGCAAGCTCCATGTCAGCACCTTGCTGATCGCCTCGGAGCGGGCGCTGACCAACGCGCTCGACGAGCTGGGCTTTGCCGAGGACGACGACCGCGTCATCCAGCATGAGGGGCGGCTGGCCTTTCTCACCTGCAGCCATGACGCCGATTGCGACGATCTCTTTGCGCTCATCTCCGAGCTGGCGGCCCGCGGCGAGACCTGGGAATTGCAGTTCCGCGTCGATACCGGCGAGGGCCGCGCCGTGTTTCAGCGGCTGGCGCGCCACCAACCGGTCGAGGCGGTCGATGCCGAGCTGCCGCCGGAGATGGAGGAGTCCGACAAGGAGCTGCCGGTTCACGATCTCGACGGGGAGCGCGGCCGCGCCAGCCTGAAGAAGGCGTTGAACCGGGTCGATCCTGCCGGCGTCTTCGCCACCATCCGCTCCGGTCCCGGCGACCGCGCCACGGCGGTCATCCTGCGCCGCAACCCGCGCCGGGCGCTGGCCATGGCGGCGGCGACGGATGAGGCGAGCCTGCGCGCGGCGCTTCGCGAGATCCTGCCCAGCGTCATGTTCTCGGTGGCGATGAAGCCGCCGGGCTGAGTGCCGCGGCCGAGGCCGGCGCCGAAGGAGGGCGATGACGCGGGAGAATAATTTCGACGCGCTGCGTCTCCTTGCCGCTGGCGCGGTTATCTTCTCGCACGCGTTTCTCATCGCCGAGGGGACCGAAAGCCACGAGCCGCTGATGCAGCTCAGCGGCGGGCAGAGCAAGCTGGGGCTGGTCGGCGTCTTCATCTTCTTCGCCATCAGCGGCTTTCTCGTCACCGAGAGCTTCGAGAAGACGGCTGCGCCGCTGCGTTACCTAGCCAAGCGCGCCTTGCGCATCTTTCCCGGTCTCTTCGCGGCACTCCTGGTCTCCGCCTTCCTCATCGGCGCGATCGTCACGCGGCTGCCGCTCGGCGACTATCTGCGCCACGACGCGCTCTACAGCTACGTCGTCGGCAACACCCTGCTGAACCTCACCACGCACGAGCTTCCCGGCGTGCTCTTCGTCGACAACCCGATCGGGCTCGAGATCAACGGCGCGCTCTGGACGCTGCGCTACGAGTTCATGATGTACCTGATGGTGCTGGTGCTGGGCATCGCGCGGCTGCTCGATTGGCGCGTGCTGCTGCTCCTGCTGGCGCTTGGGCTGGCCTATCCGCATCTCCCCGCGCTCGCCTTCCTCGACGCCTTCGGTTGGCTGCTGCCCTACTTCGTCATGGGCATGCTGCTCTACAAGCTGCGCGACCGCGGCATCTTCGACGGCCGCCTCGCGCTGCTCGCTGCCGCGGGGCTGGTGATCAGCGTGCCGTTGCGCCAGTTCAACGAGCTCTTTGCGGTCTTCGGCGGCTATCTCGTCCTCTATGTCGCGCTCGATCGCCGCCTGCCGGTCCTGCCGGCGACGCGCTTCGGCGACCTCTCCTACGGCCTCTATATCTATGGCTGGCCGATCGAAGTGTTGGTGATCTATGCGTGCGGCGGCAGGGCGAGCTGGTGGCAGCTGTTCCTGACGGCGCTGCCGCTGGCGGCGCTGACGGCGTTTCTCTCCTGGCGCTTCGTCGAGGAGCCGATCCTCCGCCTGAAGCCGCGCGCGGCCACGATGCGCCGCGCCGCCGCGATCAGGCTCAGCGCGTCAGCGTCGCCACCGCCTGGCCTTCCGCGACCTGGTCGCCCTCCTTGACCAGGACGGCGCTGACGGTGCCCGCCGCCGGCGCCAACACCGGCTGCTCCATCTTCATCGCTTCGAGAATGACCACCTCGTCGCCCTCCGCGACCCGCATGCCGGTCGTCACGACGATTCGAGTCACGACGCCGACCACCTCCGACCGCACCGGCATGTCCGCCATTCTTTTCCCCCTCAGCGCCGCGCCTGCACCCTATCCGCGGCACCCTGCACAAGGCAAGGCCGGTCCGGAACGGCAGGCGCAAGTGGCGCTCGACGCGGCAATCACGGCATCGGAGCGGAGCATCGGCGAACGGTGCTGCCATCGCCGCTCTCGCCTGTGACGGAAGTCACAGGCGTTTGGCCGGGGATCGTGGCCATATGCCGTTACGGAAGGCCTCCACACGCTTTCCGTTCCCAACCTGGCCCCGCCGTCCCCGGCGGCGGGGCTTTCTTTCTTCTCAAGGTCGGCAAGGGCGTTGCGCTTGGCAGGGCGGCGGCGATGGGCTATGGCGCTGTCATGACCACCGAGATTCCGTTTCGCCGCGAGATCGCTTTCGACTATGGCATCGCCGATGCCGTCAGTCCGCTCATCCGCCGCGTCGTGGCGCGCAACCCGAGTCCGTTCACGTTCAAGGGTACCGGCACCTATCTCGTCGGACGCGGCCAGGTCGCCATCATCGATCCCGGCCCCGACCTCACCCAGCATGTCGACGCGTTGCTGCAAGCGGTGCGTGGCGAGACCATCACGCACATCCTCATCACCCATACCCATCTCGACCATTCGCCGGCGGCGGCGGCGATAAAGCGGGCGACCGGCGCCAGGACCTACGGCTTCGGGCCGCACGGCTCCGGCCGCGCCGAGGATCGCAGCGGCGTCGGCGGCGTCACCGAGGAAGGCGGCGACCATGCCTTCGTGCCGGACGTGACGATGCGCGAGGGCGATGCGGTCGAAGGCCCCGGCTGGCGGCTCAGCGCCGTGCATACCCCCGGTCACACCTCCAACCATCTCTGCTTCGCGCTCGCCGAGGAGCGCGCGCTGTTCTCGGGCGACCACGTCATGGGCTGGTCGACGAGCGTCATCGCGCCCCCCGACGGCGACATGGCGGCCTATATGCGCTCGCTCGCCAAGCTCCTCGCCCGCGAGGACGCCGTCTATTGGCCGACCCATGGGCCGTCGATCCCCGACCCCAAGCCTTTCGTCCAAGCCTTCATCGCCCACCGGCAGGAGCGCGCGGCTTCCATCCTGCAGCGTCTGGCGCAGGGCGACGAGACCATCCCGGCCATCGTCGAGCAGGTCTATCTCGGCCTCGATCCGCGTCTCAAAGGCGCGGCGGCGCGCTCGGTGCTCGCCCACCTCGTCGAACTGGTCGAGCGCGGCAAGGTCGCGACCGACGGCCCACCGACGCTGGGCGCGCGCTATCGCTTGAAGCACTGATCCCGGTCCAAAGCGGCGGCTGCCGGCGGCAAGGCCGGGCGGGTCGGGCTGCCATCGACTCGCCGGGAGGTTGCCCGCGACATCGCCGCCAGGGCATGCCGAGGGCCCGGGCGACGGCGATGCCGGAGCGCAAAATATCGCGGTTTTCCAAGGTTTTCGGCGCTGCCAGCGGGCTGATTGCCATCGGTCGCGGCTTTGACCCGCGGGCGACAAAAAACTGTCACCGAAGCGTGATAGCAAGCGTACGGCCTGACACATTCGAGGTGCGCATGCAGCTCCTGGCATCGGACCGCCGCCTCAGCACGGCGATGAAGCATGGCTGGACCCGGCTGATCAGCGCGACGAGACCGCGCTACCGTTTCCGCCGGCGTGGCGGACGCCCGGTCATCTCCGCGCCGCTCCCCGACACGCCGCTCGCCATCGACCCGGTGGCGCTCACCGTGCTCGCCGTGAACCGGTTGGGGCCGGCCACCTTGCGCACCGTGGCGAATGGCCGGCCGCTCACCGTGACCGTCCCGGATGCGCGCATCGGCGAGATCTTCCGCGCGGCGCTGGCGGAGATGCAAAAGACACGCTCGACCGACCGGCTGATCGACATCGTCATTGCCGGCGACGCTGCCCATGCCGGACGCGCGGCGACCGGCGTTTGACGCGCCGCCGGAGCGGCGGCGGCGCGCCGCGTCGGCCGGCGATCGCGAGCTCTTCTTCCGCCATTGGCTGCGCAATCCGCTTGGCATCGGCGCGGCGCTGCCGAGCGGCGCGAAGGTGGCGCGCGGCATGGCGCGCGAGCTCCGGCTCGGTGACGCCGGCGCGGTGCTCGAGCTCGGCGGCGGCACCGGCGGCGTCACGCGCGGCATCATCGCCGCCGGCTGTCCGGTGGACCGGCTCGTCGTCATCGAGCGCGAGCCGGGCCTCGCGCGCTTTCTCGAGCGGCGCTACGCCGGCTTGCGCGTCATTTGCGGCGATGCCTGCGATGCCGAGGCGCTGCTCGCCTCGGCCGGCGTCGAGCGGCTCGCCACGGTCGTCTCGAGCCTGCCGATCAAATGGTTTCCGCGCGCGGCGCAACGCGCCGTGCTCGATGCCTGCTTCGCCCGGCTCGGCCCCGACGGTGCCTTCGTGCAGCTCACCAATGCGCTGGCCTCGCCGATCCCCGCTGGCGAGCTCGGATTGGCCGGTGAGGAGGTGATGCGCATCTGGGCGCATTTCCTGCCGGTGCAGATCTGGCGCTACCGCCGGCCGGTGCGCAGAGCGGCGGCCGGACGATGCTGACCCTGCCGCAGCATTTCCGCACCATCTGGATCTCCGACGTCCATCTCGGGACACGCGGCTGCAAGGCGGAGTTCCTGCTCGATTTCCTGCGCCACACCGAGTCCGAATACCTCTACCTCGTCGGCGACATCGTCGACGGCTGGCGCTTGCGGCGGTCGTGGTATTGGGCGCAAAGCCACAACGACGTCATCCAGAAGGTGCTGCGCAAAGCGCGCAAGGGCACCAAGGTCGTCTACGTCCCGGGCAATCACGACGAGTGGCTGCGCGACTACACCCAGCTGCAGCTCGGCGGCGTCTGGCTGCTCGACGAGGTCGTGCACGTCACCGCGGATGGGCGCAAGCTCCTGGTGTTGCATGGCGACGCTTTCGACGGCGTCGTGCGCTACGCGCGCTGGCTGGCGCTGCTGGGCGACTGGGCCTATACCGTGGTGCTGCAGCTCAACCATTATTTCAATGTCGTCCGCCGGCGCTTCGGCTATCCCTATTGGTCGCTCTCCGCCTATCTCAAGGGGCGGGTCAAGAACGCCGTCGAATTCGTCAGCAACTTCGCCGACGCGATCGTCGACGAGGCGAAGAAGCGCGACGTGGACGGCGTCGTCTGCGGCCATATCCACCACGCGGAGATGCGCAGCATCGCCGGCATGCTCTATTGCAATGACGGCGACTGGGTCGAGAGCTGCACGGCGTTGGTGGAGCATGTCGACGGCAGGCTTGAGATCCTGCGCTGGGCCGAGCTGCGCGCGCTCGACCCGCTGGCCGTGCACGGCGCGAAGCAGCGTGAGCTGGTGACGGTGGGCGCCGACGAATCGTGAGGATTGCCCTCGTCAGCGATGCCTGGGCCCCGCAGATCAATGGCGTCGTCCGCACGCTGACGATGCTGATCCGCGAGCTCGGCGCGCGCGGCCATGAGGTGTCGCGCATCACCCCCGAGCTCTTCCGCACCGTGCCGTGCCCGACATATCCCGAGATCCGCCTCGCGCTGCGTCCGGGCCGGCGCGTCGGCGAGCTGATGGCGGCGGCGCGGCCCGACGCCATCCACATCACCACCGAGGGGCCGCTCGGCATCGCTGCCCGGCGCTACTGCCTCGAGCACGGCTACGGCTTCACCACCGCCTTCCACACGCGCTTTCCCGAGTATGTCGCGGCGCGCTTCTCGGTGCCGTCCTCCTGGAGCTATGCGCTGATGCGGCGCTTCCATGCGCCGTCGAAAGGCGTGATGGTGGCCACCGAGACGGTGCACAACGAGCTGGCGGCGCGCGGCTTCTGCAACCTGCGGCGCTGGAGCCGTGGCGTCGACGCCGAGGCCTACGATCCTGCGCTGCGCGGCGACCTGCCCGGCCTCAAGCGGCCGATCTTTCTCGCCGTCGGGCGGGTCGCAGTGGAGAAGAATTTCGCCGCTTTCCTCGCTCTCGACCTGCCGGGTTCGAAGGTGGTGATCGGCGACGGGCCGATGATCGACGAGCTGAAGCGCCGGCATCCCGAGGCGCATTTTCTCGGCAAGCGCGAGGGGCAGGAGCTCGCGCGCCTCTACGCCTCGGCCGATGTCTTCGTCTTTCCCAGCCGCACCGACACCTTCGGCTTGGTGCTGCTGGAAGCGCTCGCCTCGGGCGTTCCGGTGGCGGCCTTCCCGGTGGCGGGACCGCTCGACGTCATCGGCACCAGCGGCGCCGGCGTGCTCGACGAGGATCTTCGCCGCGCCGCGCTTGCCGCGCTCGACATCCCGCGCGAGCGTTGCCGCGCGCATGCGCTGCGCTACACCTGGACCGCCTCGGCCGACCAGTTCGTCGAGAACCTCTGGATGCTCGAGGCGCCGCCGCAGGCGGCATGAGTGCTGCCCTCAGAGCCGGCGCCAGCCCGGCGTTCCGGGCTCGGCATTGTGGAAGGTGATCGGCCCCATGCCGCAGATGGCGATGATGGCGGGCTCCGTGTCGTCTTTCTTGACGCCGTCGTAATGCGGCGTGCGGGCGACGCGCCGCACGAAGCTGCCTGCCGGCGCCGGAACCGTGCTCTCGGGATCGAACCTTTCGCCGCTGGTCACCCACCAGGTGCCGGAGACGACGACGCAATAGCGGTCCTCCTCGTACCAATGCGGCGCGCTCATATAGCCGGGATGCCATTTGACCAGGTAGTAATAGAGGCCCGGCGCCGCGGGCTTGCTCCACAGCGCCGCGCTCTCGACGCTGTTCTCCGGGAAATTCGGCGCCGTCGACCAGATGAGCTCGCCCGGCAACTTGACGATGGTCATGCTGGGATCGGGCGCCGCGGCCGCACCGCCGGCGGCGAGCGCCATCGGCAAAGCCGCGAGCAGCGGCGCAAGCAGCAGGTCGCGTCGCGTGGCCATCAGCGTCTCCATGGCTCCCCTCCCCTCTGACATCGCCGTCGACCGGCCTGCCCATCTCCTACACCGGCGGGTTGGGTTGGGCAATCGAGCGGCAGTTCAGGACTCCGCGATCACCGGCCACGCCGTGGCGAGGATGCCGCGCAGCTGGCGTCGGCGAGGAGCCCGCGCGCGCCGAGTTCTGCAAGGAAGAGACCGAGAAGCAGGGCTACCGTCCCCGGCTCTACGAGCCCAGGACGGCGATGTGGCGGGACATGGGGCGGGTGTGCGACCGTATCGCGTTCGACAGGAACGGCAACGTCGGCATTCACCTCACTGATAATACAACATACTTGTCCATCACAACGCAGTGGTGGCCAAAGTGGGCCGACCGCGCGTGAAGACTGGCTCCGAGGCTGAGGATAGCACCATCGTATGGGAATAAGTTGGTGGCCATCGCCCCGGACATCGGGTCCCCAGACCGCCAAGGAGGCGGTGAAGCGCGGCCGCCCCCCACAACGGGGGCCGCATGTACTACGATGACAAGCAGGTCCGACTGGCGCTGGAGCGGATGAGATCAAGATGATACGCGTCACCCACCGCATCTTACTCCGCGAGGACGAGATCGACGAGACTTACATCCGGGCGGGCGGGCCCGGAGGCCAGAACGTCAACAAGGTTTCGAGCGCCGTGCAGCTACGGTTCGACGCGCGTCACTCGCCGGCCCTCGATCACGCCACCTATCTCCGACTGGAGGGCCTGGCAGGGAGGCGCATGACCAAGGATGGCGTGTTGATCATCTTCGCCGATCGTTTCCGCAGCCAGGAGCGGAACCGGGCCGACGCATTGCAGCGCTTGGTGGAACTGATACAGCAGGCGGCGGTGGTTCCGAAGAAGCGGCGCCCCACCCGGCCGACGGCCGGATCAAAGGAACGCCGCCTCGCGGGAAAGACGGCGAGGTCGCGCATCAAGCGGATGCGAGGCCGGGGGACCGACACCGACTAAGATCAACGAGCCCAACTCACTGGCCATCGTTTTGACACGCCGCCCCATCCCGGCACGGACGTATGGGTGGATGGCGGTGAGATACCCCAGGCCAGGCGGGCGAGCCTCCCAGCGATGGGTCAATCGCCCGCACCAAACCTCCCCAATCGACCCGCTCGGCCAGCTCGGTCCGGCATATTGACAAGCCGTTCCGGTTCATCACGCAAATGCAAAGCGACGGCAAGCTTTACTGGCGGTCGGTGCGACCTGCCTAACTGACGGATCGCAACTCGCTTCACAGTGCACCCCGAGAGAGATACCCTCCATTAGGCTTCACCCTCGGACGGGTCGTCAACGATGGCGCAGGTCTCACCGTCGCTGGTGAGGGCGGTCACCGACAAGGTGGGCATCGCGTGCCTCATCGCCGCGCTGCTGCTTCTGGCCTGCGGGGCCACTGGACAAGTGCCAGGGTTCGCGCCGATCAAAGAACCAATTTTCCAATGGCTTTTGATTGTCTTGGGGGCGCTGCTGCTCGTTCCGTCCGTCGCGCTCCTCGTCATGGAGCTGCGAGCGAAGCCCGCATCGCCTTCCTCCTCCCCTTCCGTCGTCCCCGATCCGGAGAAGCTCGGGTTCGCGATCACGGAACCGAAGATCGATGCTCCCCAGCGAGAGACGATAAACTTCGCCGGCACGCTCAAGAGGCGCCCGCCGAAGGGGTTCGAGATCTGGTTGATCCTCATGGAGGGACAGCCCGGCTCGGCGATCAACTATTGGCCATATCGGCCCCTGCATATCTCCTCTCCCAGGAAGAAGCAGGTCCGATGGTCGGTGACATACGTGGCGAAGCCCAAGAAACCCTCCGAACGCAGGCGCCTGCATTTCTACCTGGTCGGTCCCGATGGTCAGAAGCTCATTCGCCTCTACAGTAAGCTCAACTCCCATTTCGAGAAGCCCGACGGGGCCTGGGACGGCATCGTCGATTTCACGTCCGACATCACGCCGATCGGTGACCCCATCGCGGTGACCGTGACGCGAGAGGCCACCGGGGACGCGAGCCAGGCGCCTACTTCCCCTTCTTCGGCTTCAGGTCCACGCACCACCCCGTGATGGTCTTCTTGTGACGACATCAAATTATTTGTTCCCAAAGGGTTTGACGTTCTGGCCGCCCGGCCCGCCGGCGCCGATGTAGCGCTCCTCGAGCTCGCGCTCGTCGAGGGCGATGTGCGGCGTCACCGGGATCATCGCGCGATCATAGCAGATCGCGGCGAGCCGCGGCGGCGGCTTGCCGGCCTGGCGCGTCACCCCGCATGCGGCCGCAGGCGGCGCTTTTCCAGGGTTTCCCGAGGCTTACCGAAATTCTTAACTATTCCACTTCATCGTCTTCCGTGGTCAAGGCGCAAGGGCTTCCGGCATGGGGATCCTGGCACGGCTCTTTCTTCTCGTGGCAGTCGCGCTCACACCGGTGACCGCCATCCAGGTCTATGACGAGCTCGAGCACCGCCGGGCGCGCGAGGCGGAGCTCCATGCCGAGGCGGAGCGGCTCGCCACCCTGGTCGGCATGGAGCAGAACCGCTTGATCGAGGGCGTGCGCCAGGTCCTCACCGTGATCGCGCAGCTCCCCACGACGCCGTCGCACGACCATGAGCGCGGCAATGATCTGCTGCGCCGCCTGATCGCCCGCTTTCCGTATTACGCCTATCTCGCGACCATGGATCTCCAGGGCGAGATCATGTGCTCCAGCACAAGCGTGCGGGATCGCGAGGAGCTGCTGCCCGGCCAGCCCTTCTTCTGGGCGCCGATCACCACGGGCAATTTCGCGGTCGGCGGCTATGCGCGGATGGCCGATGGCACGCGCGTGCTTCAGTTCGGCTTTCCCGTCCTCGGCGCCGACGGCGCTGCGGTCGGCGTTGCGCTGGTCGGGCTCAAGATCGACTGGCTGATGTCGAATTGGGCGATGAATATCCTGCCCGCCGACGCCGTGCTCGACATCACCGACCGCAATGGCGTGATCATCGCCCATCTGCCGCGCGGCGATGCCGGCGCGGCGATCGGCCAGCTACTGCCGCCGGAGCGACGCGCGCTGGTGCATTCCGCGGTCGCCGGCAGCGTCGAGAGCCGCGACCCAGCCGGCCATGTGCGCATCTTCGGCTTCGACCCCGTGGAATCACCGCCGGGCGAAGGCCTCTATATCGAGGTCGGTCTCGACAAGGACGGTGCCTTCACCGGGATCGACCGCGATACGCTGCTGCATGGGCTCGCCATCCTGGCAGCGGTGCTGATGGGCGGCATCCTGTCCTGGCTCGGCCTGCATTACGTCGTTCGCCGGCCGGTCAACGCTCTGCTCCAGGCCGCCCAGCGCTGGCGGCGCGGCGATTGGACGGCGCGCGTCGGCGCGGCCGACAGCGGCTCCGAGTTCGGCCGGCTCGGCCATGCCTTCGACCAGATGGCAGACGCGATCAGCCATCGCGAGACCCAGCTCATCCGCGCCAAAGAAGAGGCCGAGACGGCCAACCGCGCCAAATCGAGCTTCCTTGCCAATATGAGCCACGAGCTGCGCACGCCGCTCAACGCCATCATCGGCTTCTCGGAGGTACTGCACAGCCAGCTCTTCGGCCCCGAGGCAGGCCAGCGCTATCGCGAATACGCGACCTACATCAACGCGTCGGGCCAGCACCTGCTGCGCCTGGTCAACGAGGTCCTCGACCTCTCCAAGCTCGCCGCCGGACAGCTGGAGCTGGCAGAGTCGCTGGTCGATGTCAAATCCCTGCTGCATGACTGCGTCGACCTCGTCTTGGCCCAGGCGCGGCAGAAATCGGTGACCATCGCCACCAACCTGCCCGCGGATTTGCCGCAGGTGATGGCCGGCGAGCTCAGGCTCAAGCAGGTCCTGGTCAACCTGCTGTCCAACGCGGTGAAGTTCTCGCCCGACGGCGGCGCGATCACGGTTGCCGCACGCCTGCTCGACACCGGCGACCTCGCGGTCACCGTCGCCGATCGCGGCATCGGCATGAAGCCGCAGGACATTCCGGTGGCGCTCGAGCCCTTCCGCCAGGTCGACCACGCGCTGTCGCGCTCCTATGAGGGCACCGGGCTGGGCCTGCCGCTTGCCAAGATGCTGGTCGAGAAGCATGGCGGCACGCTGACCCTCGAAAGCGCGCTCGGCATCGGCACCACGGTGACCGTGACCCTGCCACGATCGCGCCTGAGGGCGCCGACCGCCGCCGCCGCGGCGCAATAGGCCTCACCCTCAGGAACGGATTGCTTTCTGCCGTGGGCCTGAGCACGCTCTTACGACACCGGGCAAGCATGAGGGGGCGAGAATGGATCGGCTTCAGGGCAAGCGCGCGATCGTCACCGGGGCGGGCAGCGGCATCGGCCGCGCCAGCGCCAAGCTCTTTGCCGCCGAGGGCGCGGCGGTGCTGGTCGTCGACAAGGTGCCGCCGGCGATCGAGGAGACCGCGGCGGAGATCAAGGCGGCCGGCGGCAAGGCGATCGCGGTCGCCGCCGATGCCGGCGCCGAGGCGGATGTCCAGGGCTTCGTCCAGAAGGCGGTCAAGGAGCTCGGCGGCATCGACGTGATCTTCGCCAATGCCGGCATCAGCGGCGGGCTGGTGCCGCTCTTCGAGCAGTCGGTCGAGCTCTGGCGCGAGATCCTGCGGATCAACCTGATCGGCCCGTTCCTCGCCATCCGCCATGGCGGGCCGGTGATGGTGAAGCAGGGCAAGGGCTCGATCATCTGCACCGCGTCGGTGGCGGGGCTGCGCGCCAATGCCGGCGGCAACCCCTATAGCGCCAGCAAGGCCGGCGTCATCAGCCTGGTCCAGACCAGCGCCAATTCGCTGACCGGCACCGGCGTCCGGGTTAACGCCATCTGCCCCGGCCTGATCGAGACCGGCATGACCCGTCCGATCTTCGAGCGCGCACGCGAGCATGGCAGCGAGGGCAACATCGGCCAGCTCAACCCGCTGCAGCGCGCCGGCGAGCCCGCGGAGATCGCCGCCATGGCGCTCTTCCTGGCCAGCGACGAGGCCTCCTATGTCAACGGCCAAGCTATTGCCGTGGATGGCGGATTGTCGAGCACCCACCCCTTCGCCGGCAAGCGCCGCTGAGGCCCGGAAGCGGTGCGGCGGTACCCCGCCGCGCGGCCGCCGCGCTCTTGACTCGGCCGGAGCCTGCCGCGATGCTCGCAGGGTGAGGCGCGAGACCGGCGGCGCTGCCAGCCGGCGGATGGCCTCGGGGACGGAGGATCGCCACGGCGCAGGCATGACGGGTTGACCCGTCGGGCGCTGAGGGGTGGTTGCGGCGTTTATGCGCCGCAAATCCCGTGCGAGCGACCGAGGGGGTGAATGGTGGGTTCGGTGATGCCGGTGAGGCAGGGCCTCTACGATCCGCGCAACGAGCATGATGCGTGCGGCGTCGGCTTCATTGCCCATATCAAGAACCGCAAGAGCCACGCCATCGTCGCCGACGGCATCCGCATCCTGCTGAACCTCGCCCATCGCGGCGCGGTCGCCGCCGACCCGCTCGCCGGCGACGGGGCCGGCCTGCTCATTCAGCTTCCCGACAAGCTCTTGCGCGCCGAGGCGAAGCGCCTGGGCTTCGTGCTGCCCAAGCCCGGCGAGTACGGCGTCGGCATGATGTTCCTGCCGCGCAATCCCGCCACCCGCCAAGCCTGCCAGGAAACCCTGGAATATTACATCCAGGCCGAGGGCCAGCGCGTGCTCGGCTGGCGCGACGTGCCGGTCGACGCCTCCGTGCTCGGCGAGAGCATCAAGCCGGTCGAGCCGGTGATCCGCCAGATCTTCATCGGTCGCGGCAGCAATTGCGAGGATGTCGACGCCTTCGAGCGCAAGCTCTTCGTCATCCGCAAGCAGACGCATCTCAGCATCCGCGCGCGCCGGCTGCCGGAGCAGAGCGCCTTCTACATCGCCAGCCTCTCGGCGCGCACCATCATCTACAAGGGGATGGTGATTCCCGAGCGGCTGTCGCTCTACTACGGCGATGTCGGCGACAAGCGCTGCGAATCCGCGCTGGCATTGGTGCATGCGCGCTTTTCCACCAACACCTTCCCGTCCTGGGAGCTGGCGCATCCCTTCCGCTACCTCGCGCATAACGGCGAGATCAACACGCTGCGCGGCAACATCAACTGGATGATGGCGCGGCGCCACTCGATGACCTCGAAGGTCCTGGGCGCCGACCTCGAGAAGCTCTGGCCGCTGATCGGCGACAGCAATTCGGATTCGGCGACGCTCGACAACTGCCTCGAGCTGCTCATCGCCGGCGGATATTCGCTGTCGCATGCGCTGATGCTGATGATCCCCGAGGCCTGGGCCGGCAACGAGCTCATGGACCCGCAGCGCCGCGCCTTCTACGAATACCATGCGGCGGTGATGGAGCCGTGGGACGGGCCGGCGGCGCTCGCCTTCACCGATGGGCGCCAGATCGGCGCGACGCTCGACCGCAACGGCCTCAGGCCCGCGCGCTTCATGGTGACCGCCGACGATCTCGTCATCATGGCGTCCGAAGCGGGCGTGCTCGACATCCCCGAGGAGCGCATCACCCGCAAATGGCGGCTCGAGCCCGGCAAGATGCTGCTGGTCGATCTCGAGCGCGGCCGCATCATCGACGACGCCGAGCTCAAGGCGGAGATGGCCTCGGCCAAGCCCTACCAGCAATGGCTCGACGAGACGCAGATCAAGCTCGAGACCTTGCCCGACGAGATCGCGCCCATGGCGCCGCCCGCCGCCGTGCTGCTCGATCGCCAGCAGGCCTTCGGCTACACCCAGGAGGACATCAAGTTCTTCCTGCGGCCGATGGCGCTGGCCGGCGACGACACGGTGGGCTCGATGGGGCGCGACACGCCGCTCGCGGTCCTGTCGCGCCGGCCGAAGCTGCTGTTCGATTATTTCCAGCAACGCTTCGCCCAGGTGACCAACCCGCCGATCGATTCGATCCGCGAGGAGCTGGTGATGTCGCTGGTCTCGCTGGTGGGGCCGCGGCCGAACCTGCTCGATCTCGAGACCGGCGGCAAGCACATCCGGCTGGAGCTCAAGCAGCCGATCCTCACCAACGTCGATCTCGAGAAGATCCGGCGCATCGAGGACAACACCGGCGGCAAGTTCAGGACCTACACGCTCTCGGTCTGCTATCCCGGCGAGGAGGGCGCCGCCGGCATGGCGCGCGCGCTCGAGCACATCTGCCAGCGTGCCGAGGACGTCGTCCGCGCCGGGCACAACATCCTCGTCCTTTCCGACCGCGCGCTCGACGCCGAGCACATCGCCGTGCCGTCGCTGCTCGCCGTCGCCGCCGTCCACCATCACCTCATCCGCGGCGGGCTCAGGACCGAGGTCGGGCTCGTGGTCGAGACCGGCGAGGCACGCCAGCTGCATGATTTCTGCCTGCTCGCCGGCTACGGCGCCGAGGCGATCAACCCCTACCTCGCCTTCGACACCATCTCGGCGCAGCGCCGCGAGCTCGGCGGGGTCGCCGAGGCCGAGGCGCATAAGCGCTACATCAAGGCGGTCGCCAAGGGCATCATGAAGGTGATGTCCAAGATGGGCATCTGCACCTTCCAATCCTATTGCGGGGCGCAGATCTTCGATGCGGTGGGGCTCTCGAGCGCGCTGCTCGACCGCTATTTCACCGGCACCGTCTCGCCGGTCGAGGGCGCGCGCCTCGACGAGATCGCCGAGGAGACGGTGCGGCGCCACCGCCTCGCCTATGGCGACTCGCCAAACTACCGCAACGCGCTCGATCCCGGCGGCGAGATCCTCTACCGCGTCAACGGCGAGACGCATATCTGGACCTCGGAGACGGTATCGCTGCTGCAGCATGCGGTGCGCACCGGCGACTACGGCCGGTTCAAGCAATACACGCACAAGGTCGGCGAGCAGGATGCCGGCGTCATCGCGCTGCGCGCCTTGCTGGATTTCAAGCTCCCGCCGAGCCCGATCCCGCTCGACGAGGTCGAGCCGGCAACCGAAATCGTCAAGCGCTTCTCCGGCGGCGCCATGTCCTTCGGCTCGATCTCGTGGGAGGCCCATACGACTCTCGCCATCGCGCTCAACCGCCTGCAGGGCCGCTCGAACACCGGCGAGGGCGGCGAGGATCCGCAGCGCTATAAGCCGCTGCCCAACGGCGATTCCATGCGCTCGGCGATCCATCAGGTCGCCTCGGGCCGGTTCGGCGTGAATATCGAATATCTCGTCAATGCCACCGACTTGCAGATCAAGATGGCGCAAGGCGCCAAGCCCGGCGAGGGCGGCCAGCTCCCGGGACACAAGGTCGACGATTGGATCGCGCGCACGCGCTATTCCGTGCCGGGCGTGGGCCTGATTTCGCCGCCGCCGCACCACGATATCTATTCGATCGAAGATCTGGCGCAGCTGATCTTCGACCTGAAATACGTCAACCCGGAAGGCGACGTCAGCGTAAAACTCGTCTCCGAAGTTGGCGTCGGCACCGTCGCCGCCGGCGTATCGAAGGCGCGCTCCGACCACGTCACCATCGCCGGCTTCGAAGGCGGCACCGGCGCCTCGCCGCTGACCTCGATCAAGCACGCCGGCTCGCCGTGGGAGATCGGGCTCGCCGAGACCCACCAGACGCTGGTCGCCAACCGCCTGCGCGGACGCATCGCGGTTCAGGTGGACGGCGGCATCCGCACCGGCCGCGACGTCGTCGTCGGCGCGCTCCTGGGCGCCGACGAGTTCGGCTTCGCCACCGCGCCCTTGATCGCCGCCGGCTGCATCATGATGCGCAAGTGCCATCTTAACACCTGTCCGGTCGTCATCGCCACCCAGGATCCGGTGCTGCGCAAGCGCTTCCGCGGCCAGCCCGAACACGTCATCAATTATTTCTTTTTCGTCGCCGAAGAGGTGCGCGAGTTGATGGCGGCGATGGGCTATCGCAGCTTCGCCGAGATGATCGGCCAGATGCAAATGCTCGACGAGCGGCAACTGGTCGATCATTGGAAAGCGCGCGGGCTCGACTTCTCCCGGCTGTTCACCAAGCCGGACGTGCCGGCGAGCGTCGCGCTCTACAATTGCGAGAAACAGGATCACAAGATCCACGACATCATCGACCGCACGCTGATCGCGCAGGCGCAGGCCGCGATCGACCGCGGCGCGCCGGTGCGAATAAGCCTGCCGATCAAGAACACCGACCGCACCACCGGCGCCATGCTGTCCGGCGCGATCGCCAAGCGCTACGGCCACGCCGGCTTGCCGCCCGACACCATCGTGGTGCGATTCAAGGGCACCGCCGGGCAAAGCTTCGGCGCGTTTCTCGCCCGCGGCGTCACCTTCGAGCTCGACGGCGACGCCAACGATTATGTCGGCAAAGGCCTGTCCGGCGGACGGCTGGTGGTGCGGCCGCCGGCGGAATCCGCAATCGTTCCCGAACAATCGATCATCATCGGCAATACCGTGCTGTACGGCGCCACTGAGGGCGAGTGCTATATCCGCGGCGTCGCCGGCGAGCGCTTCGCCGTGCGCAATTCCGGCGCCGTCGCCGTGATCGAGGGCGCCGGCGACCATTGCTGCGAATACATGACCGGCGGTGTCGTCGTGGTGCTCGGCCGCACCGGGCGCAATTTCGCCGCCGGCATGTCGGGCGGCATCGCCTATGTGCTCGACGACGACGGCACCTTCGCCTCGCGCTGCAATCTCGCCATGGTCGAGCTCGAGCCGATGCCGCAGGAGGAAGACCTCAACGC
>JBKQTR010000024.1:0-9440 GCA_052143095.1 Allostellaceae bacterium | reverse complement strand
CACAATCCGCAACGCGATCGACGATTTGCTGAAAATTAAGGGCAAGCGCGACGTCGAAAATGTTGCTTGGACCATCTTTCCCGAGCGCTACTGGCGGATGTCGGGGGGCGACCGTGAGGTCTTTTTCGACATGTTTCGCGAAGCGTTTCCCCGCATCCAGGAATTCAACCCCCAGAACAACAGGCGCGGGTCCTACTTCCAACGCATGGTCGACTTCGAGGGCGGCGCCAAAGGCTTCAACCAGCTGAAGTGGATCCTCGACGAATATGACCGCAATCCCGGTGGCCGCCGGTCGAAGTGGCAAGCTACGACCTTCGATCCCTATCGCGACATGCTGACCACGGCGCAGCTCGAGTTTCCATGCCTCCAGCAGGTGAGCTTTACCTTTTCCGGCGAGGAGGGCCTCGTCCTGAATGCCTTCTACGCGACCCAACAGATCGTCCACAAGGGTTATGGTAATTATCTCGGCCTCGCGCGGCTCGGCGGCTTCATGGCGTCGCAGATGAAGCGCCGGCTCGAGCGACTGAACCTCTTCGTCGGCATCGCGAAGATGGACAAGATCGGCAAGACCGACGCGGACTTCACCAAACTGCTCGGCGTCGTCCGCACCGAATTGGCCGCCGCTCAGGATATTCCGCGCGCTGCCTGACATGATCGTGGCTGGTCGTCCGCCCGTTTTTCGCGGCTCGAATCTTTTCGCCCATTTGCGGCCTACCACTGTCTTCGACAGCTATTGGCGCTTCGCGGTGGAGCGCCAGGCGATTTTCTTCCGCCGCCTCGCCGGGATGCCAGCCCCCTGGACCGACGATCCGATCCTAGCGGGGTACCGCTTTACCAACGCCTACCGCGCTGCCGACCGCGTCAGCCAGTTCCTTATTCGTGAGGTGATCTATGGCGATGGCCGAAGCCAGTCGCCGCGCGAGACGCTCTTCCGCGTTATGCTCTTTAGGCTGTTCAACAAGATCCAGACCTGGCAGCTGCTGGAGCAACGGCTGGGCAAACTTGCCTGGGATGACTTTGATTTCAAGGCCTATGACCGGGTACTATCCAACGCGATGGCGCACGGCACGAAGCTCTATTCGGCCGCCTATATCATCCCACCTGTTACGCGCTCGGGCGTGAAGCATCGCGGTCATCTCCAACTGGTCCAGGCCGCGCTCAACGGGGACTTCACTGATGAGCTGGCGCAAGCGAAGTCGCTTGAGCAGGTCTTTATGCTGCTCAAGCAGCTGCCCTCGTTCGGCAATTTCCTCGCCTTCCAGCTTGCGATCGATCTCAATTATTCGACGGTCATCGACTTTCCCGAGGACAGCTTCGTCGTAGCCGGCCCCGGTGCACGCGACGGCATTGCCAAATGCTTCGAGAACGCCGCCGATTTCTCAGCCGAAGACATTATTGGCTTCGTGCACAACCAGCAGGATAGCGAATTTGTTCGACTCGGCCTCACCTTCCAGTCGCTTTGGGGCAGACCGCTGCAGCTCATCGATTGCCAGAACCTGTTTTGCGAGATTGGTAAATATGCGCGGGTCGCTCATCCGGACGTAGCCGGAATCTCGGGACGCGCCCGCATCAAGCAAGTCTTTAGGCCGGACGAGACGGCGCTCACGGTTTGGTTTCCACCCAAATGGGGCCTCAATGACCGCCTGCCCGAACAGCAGCCGCACCCCGTGCAGAGGACTACGCGATGAATTTTGCTGAATACCAGACCCAGGCACTCGAAACCGATCGCACCGGCCTGGGAGGGTCTGACGCCGCCCAGCTCGTCCCACTTCTGGGCCTCGCGGGCGAGGCGGGGCAACTTCTATCGGAATATAAGAAGCGGCTGCGCGATGGCCCCTCGCACGTCCGTTTCGTGGATCGCGTGCGCGAGGAACTGGGCGACATTCTCTGGTATGTCTCCAATGTCGCGAGCAAGTATGGCCTCGAGCTCGAGGATATCGCGGCGGCCAATCTCGCGAAGACGCGGGCACGCTTCGGGAACGGACAGAGCGTCACGCTCGGCGCGTGCGACAACGAGGGTGAAAGTTTTCCCGACCGCTTCACCTTAGCTTTCAAAGAGCGAGTCGATGGAAGCAAGGTGATCTTGCGGACCTATTTCGATGGGGAGCAGATCGGCGCCGAACTAACGGACAATGCACATACCGATGATGGCTATCGCTTCCATGATGTCTTCCACGCCGGGTTCGTCGCGGTGCTCGGGTGGTCGCCAGTGCTGCGCAAGCTCCTAGGCCGCAAGCGGCGTAGCACCCCCAAGATCGACGAAGTCGAGGATGGCGGTCGCGCGGCCGTGATCGAGGAAGGGATTGCCGCCCTTGTCTTCGACTATGGCCGCAACCATAATTTCCTCGACGGCGCCGGCGGGGTTGACGAGGCCTTGCTCAAGACGGTGCGCAGTATGAGTTCGCACTTAGAGGTCGCCTCTTTGCCCGAGGCGCTGTGGCAGAGCGCGATCGTGCAGGGATTTGCAGTCTGGCGGCGGGTGGTGGAGGCCAAGGGCGGTGTGATTGAGATCGATCGAACCGCTCGAACTCTCCGTTATTTGGGGTCTGTTGAGCAGGCCAGCGCGACGGCCGCTGCGCTGTGAGCTCCATGGGTCAGGCTGATCTGCCAGCTGGCAATGCCGCGCGTTTGCGCCGCCGCGAGGGCTCCACCGGAGACGCGCGCAAACGGCCGGCTCGAGCGATCTGATACTATCTCGATATCGGTAAGCGCGATCCCCTCCTGGAGGCCGCCGATCGTCTTCAATACCGCCTCCTTGGCGGCAAACCTGGCGGCAAGGCGCGTTAGCCCTTCGTGTCGGTTCCCACCGCGGCCTGTTCGCCTACGGTGAAGCAGCGATTTAGCACGTCCGGATCGAAGTCGCCATAAAGCAGCCGGAAGCGGTCTAGCTCGACCAGATCGAGGCCGATCCCGAGAACCATCATATCCAGCCGGGTGCCCGCCCGTTCCGCCTAGCGCGCCGCACTGCGCTTAAGTTCGGGATCCTGTATGCTGTTCAGCGTGCGGCGCCGCTCATCCGCCAACTTCTTGGCATCGCGGATGACACCCGACATCTCGTCCTTGTGCTTGGCCACCGCGCGCGAAATCGCCTCCTGGGCGGTGGTCGTGCGACCTGCCGTGCCGGACTTCTTAAAGGTGCTGCTCTTCCAAGCCATAGCCGTCTTCCAGTTCGGACAATTCTTTCATTATCAGCTTGAAGAACTCTTTCACAGAGCTTTCGATTTCCGTGACCGCGTCCTCAACCCTCTGATCGACCGGCAGTTGGCTATCCCCGTTGATGTGAACGGCGAGACGGGGCCGGCCGTGTTCATCCAATATAGGAATGCAAAGCTGCCACGCCAGTTTCGGCCAGAGCAGCTTCCTGCGCAGGCGATTGGGTTCCCCCGGCATGTCCAGGTCGGGCGGGAAGGGCGCGATCTCGAAGCGCGATTCCCGCGTTTGCCAAGCCGCACCGAGCACCGAAGCCCCGATTGGGACGAGCATGCCCTCGTCGGCATCATTCTCGTAGCCAGCCGAAAAGCGCAGGCGCAACGAGTGATGATAGTCGCGGTCTGGGACCGCGATCGCGACCCGGACCCGGACCCGCTTCGCGTCGATCTCCAGCGCGGATTCGAAGACATCCTCGGTAAGCCCCCGCGTCACCTCGCACGCGTTCCGGTAGAGCTCGGGCCTGCGAAAAAGCCGCTTGTCGAGACGTACCGATGCTGCGGCCTCGCCGTCGCGCACTTCCCGCCGTGCCTGGTCCAGTGTCAGGTCGAATTGAAGCAGCTTGAGATTACTTTCCAGCACCAGCTGCTCGGCCTCGCCCGACACCCGCAAATTCAGTTCGCCTGAGCCGAACAAGGCCGTCCGGATCGCAGAGGGGAGCCAGTTGAATCGCCGGACGATCGGCGCATTCGAGGTATCGGCGATTTCGATCGCGATCGTCATCGCGCCCGGATCCAGCTCCCGCTCCTCGTCAAACGGCCAAGCCGGCAGGTTGGAGACGATCCCGCCATCGACGAAGGCCGCCTCGCCGATGGCGCCATCCACGAAGGCCGCCTCGCCGATCCGCCAGGGGGCGAAGATGATCGGAAGACAGATCGACGCCGCGACGGCGTCTGCGACCGGCACGGCCGGCGTCCGCTCGGGCGAGAACAGCTGGAGGCTGCGCCGGCTGAGATTGGCGCTGACGATCTTGAGTGTCGGCCGCCCGTCCCGCGCGAAGTCGCTCATCCTAACGATGCGTTCCCGCTCGTCCGGGAACATCTTGCGCTGCAGGACTGTCGCGAGGGCTGCCCGGAAGCGCCGCAAATCGGCAAGACCGCCGATCAAGAACCGCACGCCGAGGCCGCACAGCAGGACCAGCATCAGCACCGCCACGCCGGCGAACAGGATTGTCGCGCAGGACCGTGTCGCCCCGGCCGCGACCAGCCCAATCGGCACCGCGACGCCAATCAGAAGGACGAGCGCGGAGAGCCAGAGCGGATGGCTGACCGCCCAGCGGAACAGGAGGACACGGCTCCACCCGCTCTTTCCGAATATGTCGGTTGCCTTAGCGATTCTGTGATCGATCTCGCGTAGACTGTCGATCAGCGACACGCCGGATTCCGGATCGAGAATGTCGGATGCACTGAAGCCTGCCGCCTTCAGCGACGCGACGACGGCGCCGGCCGATGTGCCGGCGAGCCCCCGAAACTGCACGTGGCGATCTTCCAGCGCTTTCAAAGCGCCGACATGGATCAGCCCTTTTGCGCCACCGCCGGCAAAGGCAACGAACACGCGGCGCGGACTGACCAAGGACGATGGGTCTGCCATCAGATCAGCTTCCGCACCCGGTCAACGAGCGGATCAGACAAGGGGGGTACGGTTGACCTTTCTGCCTGCGATAGCGCTGTCGATCCACGGTCTCCAAGATTTATTCGACATTTAAGATACATAATGGATGTGTCCCACCTCGTATGCTCCGGGCCCGCTCCAAGCCACTCGATTATCTAGAATCGGTCTGGATGCTGCGCAAAACTTGGACCGCTTTCACACTCGCAGCCGCAATCTGGGGGCTGCTGGGAAGCTTGGGAGAGCTGCGATGAGCGTCAATGACAAGCTGAAATATCACCAACACCTTGAGGCGATAGTGCAGGCGGACGTCGAATACGTCCGCCGCAAGGACGCGCAGTATGATGCAAGTTGGAAGAAGCGCGATGGTGTCGGCGCCTTTTTCACGATTGTCCGACCATGGGATCGTCTTGAAAGTATCAGCCGATCGGTTGGCTATGACGTTTTTGCCAAGATTAGTGAAGAGGGGCTCGGGGGGCCCGATGGGAGCTTGATCGCGTGCGTTCGCGATCTGCGTCGGTACCTGCTGCTGGTCGAGGCTGAGATGACTGAACAGCTCACTTCGCAGAAATAGCTGATCTGTCTCGTGGCTGAACTGTCTTGTACTAAACCAACTGCGAATGGATCCGTTGTCGTATGCGCAACACGTTCCGACGCGATTATGACGCGCGCCCGCTATACTTCTGCCTTGCGCGACACCCATCAGAGGACGGTCCAATCGGAACTACCGCTTCGGGTCGACCTGGCGCGTTCACCGCTCGCTTCCCGGGGGGCCGCTCCTGGCGCAACCGTCCCGTTCCGCCAACGACCGCAATCTGACCCATCGGTCTCGTTGATCGTACCCGGCGATCGGAGGGTGTCCGCCCTGGGCGGTCATTTCCTGAGGCCTCGGCGTCGCAGGACAACCCTGTCTCGAGCGAGGGCGCGGACGCAAATTCGTCGCATTCGCCCGAGACGCTTGCGCGGCCGAGAGAGTGCTGGCCAAAGCCAGCGCACGCTGTCGTCGCGGCCCCGGCGCCGGTGCCCCGCGCCTGTCAATCTCGCGCCGGCCAACATGCGCCGACTCTGAGCACCCGCACCGGCCACGGTCACCCGCATGTCAGCCACATCGTCCCGGTCGCGAGCGTAATGAGGGTCAACGGGGCGCCCACCTTGAAATAGTCCCAGAAGCCGATCGACACGCCCCGCGATGCCGCCTTCTGCACCACGATCAGGTTCGCGATCGAGCCGAGGATGGTGAAGTTGCCGGCAAGCGTCGAAGCCATCGCGACCACTAGCCATGCCGTATCGCGATTGTGGAGCGCGTCGACGAAGGGCCGCAGGACGAGAACCGCGGGCACGTTGCTGACAAGGTTCGACAGCAACGCCGTTACGAGGCTCAGCGCGGGAACCTGATCGAGATGGAGCCGGCTCGCCAGGGCGAGCACATCCGGCGTCAGCAGGGCGTGCTGCGCCCCCGCCACGATGACGAACAGGCCGACGAACATCAAGAGCAGCGACCAGTCGATTTCGGCGTAGACGCGTTCGCTCTTGAGTCGCCGCGTGAGCAAGAGCAGCCCGCCGATCACGATCGCGGCCTTGGCTGGGGGCTGACCGGCGAAGAACAACGCGACCATGATCCCCGTCGCCAACAGCGCGCGCGCCATGAGCCCTTTCCGGACGCGGACTGGGTGAAGAGGAGCCGAGAGCCGGTCGCCGACCACGAACTCGGTCCGGTACACCAACGCGAGAAGCAAGATTGTCACGGCGAGGCCGCTGATCGCGACCGGCGCCAGCGCAAGAGCGAATCGGAGATACGGCAAGTGCGAGAAACTGCCGATCATGATGTTCTGCGGGTTGCCGGTGATCGTGGCCGTGGAGCCGATGTTCGACGCCATCGCGACCGAGAGGAGGTAAGGCGTCGGCTTTCGCTTCAAGCTCAGCGTCAACTCCAGCACGAGCGGCGTCAGGACCAGGCAGATCGCGTCGTTGACCAGGAAGGCGGAGAAGAGGCCGGAGACGATAGTGACGGCGGCAAGCAGCCCGATCGGCCGACGCACGTGGCGCGCCACCCCCGCGTTGGCGAGAGCGAAGAAGCCGGACAAGCGCAGGTTGGCCACCACGATCATGATCCCGAGCAACAAGGTGATCGTGCCGAAGTCAACGGCCAGGTAGGCTTCGTCGAGGGTCAGGACGCCGGCGCCGACCATGAGCGAGGCCCCGACCAGGGCGACCCCCGCCCGATCGATGAGGAGGCCCGGAATCTTGCCGATGGCGAGTGCCAGATAGGCGCCGGCGAAGATCGCGCCGGCGGCCAACGTGACGGGGTCGCTGCCGAGCACGCTCCCCGGCGAGGCGAAGGTCGCGACCGCAGCCGACAGAGCCAACGCAACGATGAGGCCGAGCATGCCGATCGCCAGCCACTCGACGCGCGAGGCCCGCGCCGCGAGCGCCACCGATTGCTGACGCGCCAATTCGAGCCGCGGGCCCGCCTCCCAGCGCGCCTCGCCGGCGCGGGCAAGTTCGCGCGCGCCGAGCGGCGCGAGCGTCGGCGCTGCCCCCGATCCTGCGGCCGACGACGCGGCTTCGACGCCGCTCACGTAGCGCGCCCAGAGGATCAGCACCCGGCCGAGCCACGCGGCCACCAGCACCATGAATCCGAGCAGCACGGCGAGACCGAGACGGAGCCGATCGTATTCCGGGACGGACTCGACCCGGGTCATCGTCCACGCCGTGAGCCGAGGAATCGGGCCGGGGAGCGGGCAGGCGCGGAGGAGCAGGTTTTGTCCCCGAGTGACGGACCGTCGACCAATTGGCCGCTCCTCCCGCGCGGCCTGATCGTTTACCGCCTGGATGTGATCGCGCTCGGCGGCGGGCAGATCGGTCTTTGGACCGGTTCCCGGATAGGTCGGGAAGGCGTAGGCTAGCGATCCGGCCTCCGCCTGCCAGGCGCCGCCCTCGACGCCGTTCTGTCCGGTCAGGGCCAGGTTGACGGCGGTCTGCAGGTCGGCGCGAAGCTTTGGATCCGAAAGCCCGGGCGCCGCCCCCTGCCATGCCGCCTCGTATGCGCGGTAACGGTCGCGAATGAGGTCGCACGCGTGGGCGATCGCCGCCTCCGCGCGGCCGACCCGGGCTGCGGTCGACTGCAGGTAGAGCTGACCGAGGAACAGCCCGACTGCGACGCACGCGACGAGCGAAAGCGCCCAGAGGCCGAGAAGGCGGAGCCGGAGGCCGGTCTTGCTCATGTGCGTTCCGCCTCCGCCGGCAAGGACAGGTCTGCGCCCGTCGCCTCGACAGGCCGGGTTTCGCGCATGAAGGCGGCGCAGAAGACTAGCCCGCCCACGGCGATCGTCGCGAGATATAGAAACCCGCTCGGATAGCCAAACCACTGAACGACGAAACCCGAGGTCAGGTTGCTCAAGGCCGCGCCGACGCCGACCGACAGCGCCACGAGCCCCTGCGCGAGATTGAAGCGGCCCGTTCCGCGCATGAGGTCAGCTGCGATGATCACCGCGATGACGCTGAAGATCCCGGCCGCGACGCCGTCGAGCGCCTGAATCGCCAGGACCGCCCAGGGATTGGCGTTGAACAGGGCGAACAACACGCCCCGCGCCGGCAGCACCGCCAGCATGATGAGAAAGATGGTCTTGCGTCCCCACCCGGCGTCGAGCGCCCTGCCGACCGCGAGCGCGACCCCGGTCATGACGAGCTGCGCCACGACGATGCAGGCGCTGAGCGCCAACGTAGCGCTTCCGGGGTGGGTGCGCGCCAGAACCTGGCCCGCCATCGGCAGCATCGCGGCGTTGCCGAAGTGGAACAGGACGACTGCGCCGAGGAAAACGAGCAAGTTGCGATACAGGAAGAGATCGCGCAGCCTGATTGGCTGGCTTTGGTCTGCTCCGGGCTTATGCCCATTGCTGCCGCGCGCCAGGTGATGATCTATGTCGCCCGCGCGGATGCTGAAGACAGCCGCGACCATGCCGGCCGCAAAGGCGCACAAGAGGAAGAAGATCCAGCTATAGCCCCAGAATCGGCCGCCCGCGGCGATCAGGACGGCGGCGGAAAATGCGCCAGCGTGGCTGAACGCCTGATTCCGGGCGAGTTGCGCCGGCAACCGCCGGCGCCCGACAAGACCGAGGCACAGCGCGGCGAGCGCCGGGGGCAGTACGGCCGCCGCGGCGCCGATCGCGATCTGCGCGCCTACGATCCATGCAAGCTCGGGACGGATAGCGATCGTGAGACATCCGGCCACGGTGACCAGCGCCGCTATCGCGACAAGCAAACGCTTGATGCGCAGCGCGTCGACCAGCATGCCGGCCGGCATCTGGCTCACGGCGCCGGCGATGTTGCTCACCGCCATGGCGACGCCGATGTCACTCGCGTTCCAGTGGCGCGCCCCCTTGAGGAACACCGCCAGATACGGACCGAGCCCGTTGGCCACGTCGGCCATCAGGAAGTTCAGCCAGTCGAGCGCCCAGAGGCTTCTGGCGGCGGGCCGCCGCTCGAGAGCGCCGCGGCCGGCGGACGACCTAGCGGTGATGACGGCATCTTGCATCACCGCCTCCTGTTGAACCAATTGCGGTTATGGCCTCGGCGGTCCGTGTCCCGGGGGCGGAGGAGGCGGGCGTCGCACCGGACCGGGGCCC
>JBKQTR010000023.1:0-49652 GCA_052143095.1 Allostellaceae bacterium | reverse complement strand
GCCGACCGCGGAGCGGTCGGCCGGGTTGTTCGCGTCGCACTAAGCACTCTGATAAAGCTTAGTGAGCACGAATTCGCGATGGCCCAGCGCCTCGGCGCAGGTGAGGCGGCCGTTGCAGGTGCGGATCATGATGTCGATGAGCCGATCGCCGGCCTCGTCGAGCGTCATCTCGCGGCGCAGGATGCCGGAGACGTCGAGATCGATGTGCTCGCCCATGGTGCGCGCGGTCTTGGGGTTGGCGGTGAGCTTGATCACCGGCTCGATCGGATTGCCGATGACGTTGCCCTGCCCGGTCGGGAAGAGATGGACGACGAAGCCCGCCGCCGCCTGCAAGGTGACGCACTCGGCCGCCGCCGAGGAGCTGTCCATGAAATAGAGCCCGGCGCCCTTGCCCGGCGCCTCGGCCGGACCCAGCACGTCGATGAACTTCGCGCGCTTGCCGATCTTCTGCAGATTGCCGAACGCCTTCTCCTCGATGGTCGTGAGGCCGCCGGCGATGTTGCCCTTGGTCGGTTGCGATTCCTGGAGGTCGCTGGTCTTGTGGCGGTCGATCACCTCCTGATAGGCGAGGAAGACGCGCATGAATTTGTCGGCGGCCGCCTTGGTGGCGCCGCGGCTGGCGCAGATCGCTTCGGCGCCGGTGATCTCCGAGGTCTCGCCGAAGCAGGTGGTGGCGCCCATCGCGTTGATCTTGTCGATGAGATTGCCGACCGTCGGGCAGGAAGCGAGGCCGGAGGTGGTGTCGCTCTCGCCGCATTTGGTCGAGACGAACAGCTCCTCGATACTGCAGCGCTCGCGCTGCATCTCGGACGCCGCCTGCAGGAAGGCTTGCGCCTGGCGCGAAGCGTTGGCGATGGTGTTGATGTCGCCATGCCCCTCGATGGCGAAGCCGGCGACCGGCTTTCCGGTCTTGGCGATGCCGTCGACGACCCGGCCGGTCCAGCCGGGCTCGATGCCGATGACGACGCAGGCGGCGACGTTGGGATTGCTGCCGGTGCCGATCAGCGTGCGGAAGAGCAGCTCGAGATCCTCGCCGAATTGCAACCGGCCATAGGCGTGCGGCAGCGCCAGGCAGCCCTTGATGTTGTTGGCGACGGCCTCGGCGGCGGCGTTGGAGAGATCGTCGAGCGGCAGGATGACGACGTGGTTGCGGATGCCGACGCGGCCGTTCTCGCGGCGAAAGCCCATGAAATGCGGTCGCGCCATGGTCACCACCTCTTGGTCTTCAGGTTCTGGACATGGACGTGCCGCCCCTTGGCGATATCGCTGACGGCGCGGCCGACGTCATTGCCGTATTTGAGCACGGTGTCGCCGCTCCTGATGTCGCGATCTTGTGACCGAGCGGCACGGCATCGAGCGAGGTGAGGCCGATGGTCTCGTCGGTCTCCATCACCCAGCCGGTGAGCTCCTGGCCCGGCTTCACATCCTCCACGACCACGACGCCGACGGTGTCGGCCTTGTCGTGGACGATGAAATGCGTCGGCATCGGCCGCCTCCCCGCTGTTCCCCGGCGCGCCAGCATCCTGCGCGTGCCGACGGGTGTCAATCGACGTGGCGGAGCAGCCGCAGCCTCACGGGCTGCGGGCGCGGTTGGCTGCCGCGTCCTGCGGCCGCCGATCGAGCGGCGGCCGCATCCCGGCGGTTGCCGGCGCTATTTGGTGCCGGTGGACGGCGTCGAACTGCCGACCGGCGCCGCGGCATCCGCAAGCTGATAGACGCCGCTTTCGAACGCCGCAAAGGTCTGGATCGCCGGCGGCTCGGCAAAGGGCAGGTGCTGCATCAGGATGACGCCGGCGACGTTCTTGTGCGGATCGATCCAGAAATAGGTGTTGGCGAGGCCGGCCCAGGCGAGGCTGCCGGCGCTCCGTCCGGTCGGCGCCGTCTCAGTGTTGATCATGAAGCCCAGCCCCCATTTCTTGACCATGCCGGGGAAGAACTCGGCATCGGCCGAGCTGTCCGGCGCCTCGGTCTTCAGCATCACGACGTTGATGTCGCCGATCTGGTTCTGCCCCATCATGGCCACGGTCTCCGGCTTCAGCACCTGCGCGCCGTCGAGGCTGCCGCGGTTGAGGAACATGCGCACGAACTTCAGATAATCCGGCCCGGTCGAGTAGAGGCCGCCGCCGCCCATGAAGAATTCCGGCTCCTGCGGCATCTCGAAATCGATCGGCTTCAACGAGCCGTCCGCCTGGCGGGCATGCATCGCCACCAGCCGCGCGCGTTGCGACGGGCTGAGCTTGAAGCTGGTGTCGGTCATGCCAAGCGGCCCGAAGATGTGCTCGTGGAAATAGCCTTCGAGTCGCTGGCCGCTCACCTTCTCGACCATCTTGCCTGCCCAGTCGATGTTGATGCCGTATTCCCAACGGTCGCCGGGGTCGAAGGCCAGCGGCGTCTTGAGCGCATCGTCCTTGCAGGTGATGATCCCCGGGAGGTTGGCGAATTTCTCATAGCGGCCGGTATTCGCATCCCAGATGTCGTAGGTGTATCCGGCGGTATGGGTCAGCAGGTGCCGCAAGGTGATCGGCCCCTTGGCGGGACGGAGCTGCGGCGCACCCGACGCGTCGAACCCTTCCAGCACCTGCGGCGATGCCAGCTCGGCAACGACGTCGGCGGCCGGCTGATCGAGCTGGAGCTTCCCCTGCTCCACCATCTGCATCGCCGCGGTCGTCGTCACCGCCTTCGTCATCGAGGCGATCCAGAACACGGAATCGAGCGTCATGTCCTGCGGTTGCGCGACGTTGCGCGCGCCGAAGGCGCCGGCATAGAGCGGTCCCGCATCGGTGGCCGCGAGCGCAACGACCCCCGCCGCGCGCCGCTCCTGGACGGCGTCGCGCAATGCCCGATCGATGCCGCCCGCGCCGGCCGCGGTCTCGGCCAGGGACGGGTGCCAGAAACCCGCCGCATATGCCGCAGCAGCCCCCATGGTGCCGATGGCCTGACGTCTCGTGACTCTGATCATGCGTTCCTCCCGCGCCCGGCATGGCGGAGAGAGAGGGAGCGGCCGGGTCGCCCCCCGTCCCGCGGCGCCGCGCGCTTTTCATCGCGGCTCTATCAGCGATGGTAGCGCCGAGTCGACGGCCGCGTCAGCCGGTTTTCGCCAATCCATGATGTGCGCGCATGCCGAGGCCGGTGGCGAAATTCACGGTTGCGCACGCGACGCGACGCGCGGTCGCTGTCACCTGCGCGATCATCAGCGCTCGGAGGAGGTCAAGGTGCTGCGGGCGAGGCGGTACTCGTCAAGTGTGCTCGCGACCAGGTCGCCGACGGCCAGGACGGCATCGACCCCGGAGGTGGCGTGACCGGCACTCCAGAGGTCGCGCCACCGCGTCGGGCGTGCCTCGCGCGCCTCGATGCTGATGTCATTGGCGACGTCGATCGACCCGCGCTCGGGAAGATTGTCGGGATCGAGCCCCGCGGCAATGATCGAGGGCCGCAGCATGTTGGTCTGCAGGCCGGTGAAGGCGCGCGTCAGCAGGATGTCGTCGGCGGAGCTCGCGACCAGCATTTCCTTGTAGCGATCGGCCGCCATGCTCTCACGGGTCGCAATGAACTTGGTGCCCATATAGGCGAGATCGCAGCCGAGCACCTCGGCGGCGAACAGCGCATGCCCATCGCAGATGCCGCCGGCGAGAACGATCGGGCCGCTGAAGAACTTCCGGACGGCACGCACGAACACCAGGGGGTTCAGCCATCCGGTCTGCCCGCCGGCACCGGCAGTCAGCAGCACGAGCCCGTCCGCTCCGGCCGCAATCGCCCGCTCGGCGTGGCGCAGACTGGCGACGTCGGCGAACACCAGGGCGCCGCGCTCGTGCAGCGGCCCCACGACCTCGACCGGAGAGCCGACGCTGGTGATGACCAGCTCGGGCTCGTGGAGCAGCAGCACGCGCAGATCGTCGGCGAGGCGCGGATTGGATCGATGGACGATGAGGTTTGCGCAGAACGGTGCCGCCGCGAGGCCCGCCGCGTCCTCTTGCCGGCGCAACCGGTTGCGGATCTCGCCGAGCCAAAGATCAAGCTGCTCGCTGGTCCGGCAATTTGCCGTCGGGAAGGCGCCGATGACACCGCTGCGGCAGGCCGCGACGACGAGATCGACGCCGGATACAAGAAACATCGGCGCGGCAATCAGCGGCAGCCTGAGCCGCTGCCGGATGTGTTCAAACGAAGTACCGTTCGTCATGGTCTCTCCAACGGAGGGCGCGGCGCGCGCGCTTCGCCCCCATTCACGCAGCCTGGCTTCAGGTGCTAGCATAGGTGAAAAGCGGGTGACAGGGGCTGCCCTCGCCTGGCCGAGGGGGACGTCCGATCCCCGCAATCAGGGAGGCATGATGGGCACGCCGCTGCACGCTTTCCCAACGACCGGCGCGCAGACGCTGCGGGCTCTCCTGCGCCATCCGTCGCGAACCGCCTTCGCCTGGGACGGCGGCTCCTTCACCTATGGCGCGACGGCGGAGCTGATCGGCCGGATGCAAAAGGTCTTCGTCCGCGCCGGGCTCGGGCGCGGCCACCGCGTCGCGATCCTGACGGCGAACCGCGCCGAGGCATGGTGCGCCGGTGTCGCGACGCAGCTTTGCGCGGCCAGCACCACCTGGCTGCATCCTCTCGGATCGCTCGAGGATCAACTCGACCAGATCGAGGATTCGCAAGCCTCCGCGCTGGTCGTCGATGCCAAGAATTTCCCGGCAAGGGGCGGCGAGCTGGCGGCGCGCGCGGCGGGGCTGAAGACCGTGCTCACCCTCGGGGGAGCGGAGTATGGCAGCGATCTCCTCTGCGCGGTCGACGAGGCGGGGTCCGCGACGCCGGTCGATCTCGCCCGGCCGGACGATTTCGCGACACTGAACTATACCGGCGGCACGACCGGGAAATCCAAGGGGGCGCTGCGGCGCCACGTCGAATACGCCGTCTTCGCCGCCGCGATCCTCGCCGACTTCGAAATCCCCGCCGACCCGCGCTACCTCGCCGTCGCACCGATCAGCCATGTCGCTGGCACCAAGATCCTGCCGGTCTTCATGCGCGGCGGCACGGTCCATTTGCACAAGCGATTCGACCCCGAAGCGATCGTCGCAACGATCGCCCGCGAGCACATCAATTTCACCCTCCTCGTTCCCACCATGATCTATGGCCTCCTGGATCATCCGAAGCTCGACCAGAGCGATCTCTCGTCGCTGGAGCTCCTCCTCTATGGCGCGTCGCCAATGTCGCCGACCCGGCTCGTCGAAGGCCTCGAGCGCATCGGCACGGTCTTCTCGCAGCTCTATGGACAGACGGAGTGCTATCCCGTCTCGGTTCTGCGCAAGGCCGATCACGATCCCCGCCAGCCGGAGCTCTTCGAGTCCTGCGGCTTTCCCATCGCCTGCTGCGAGGTGCGCATCCTCGACGATGGGGATCGCGAGGTCCCGCCCGGCACCGCCGGTGAAATCTGCGTGCGGGCGCCGCATGTGATGGCCGAATACTGGCACCGACCCGAGCAGACCGCCGAGACGCTGAAGAACGGCTGGCTGCACACCGGCGACATCGCCCGCGCGGACGAGCGCGGCTACCTGTTCATCCTCGATCGCAAGAAGGACATGATCGTCAGCGGCGGGTTCAACATCTATCCGCGCGAGGTCGAGGACGTGCTCTCGACCCATGCCGACGTTGCCATGGTCGCGGTGCTGGGCGTGCCGGATCCGAAATGGGGCGAGGCGGTGACCGCGGTGATCGTTCCCCGCGGCGGCGCCAAGCCCGATGCCAGCGAGCTGATCGAGCTCGTCAAGCGGCGCAAGGGCCCTGCCCATGCGCCCAAGCATGTGGAGTTCGTCGACGCCTTGCCCATGACCAGCGTCGGCAAGATCGACAAGAAGGCCCTGAAGGCGAAATTCTGGGCCGGCCAGCGGCGCATGGTCGGCTAATCCGGTTCAGGCCCGCTTGGGCTCAAGTGCTCCAGCAAGGAACGAGGCGATGGCCAAGGTAAAAGTCGGACTGGTCGGCTGCGGCTTTGCCGCGGAGCTGCATATGCATGGCTACAAGCGCGTCTATGGCGTCGAGGCGGAGGTGACGGCGGTAGCGGCGCGCGGCGATCATGTCCTCGACTTCGCCAAGCAGCATCGGATCCGAACCGCCTATCGGGATTTCCGGGCGCTGCTCGCGGACCGGGACGTCGATGTCGTCGATATCTGCACGCCGCCCGCGCTCCATGCGACGATGATCGTCGAGGCCATGCAAGCGGGAAAGCACGTCATCTGCGAGAAGCCGTTCGACGGCTATTTCGGCCGCGCCGAGGATCCGACGCCGATCGGCAGGGAGGTGGCGAAATCGCTCATGTACCGGCGTGTACTCGAGGAGATGGAGAAGACCTGCGCCGCCATCCGGTCGAGCGGCAGGCTCTTCATGTATGCCGAGGACTGGATCTATGCGCCGGCGGTGGCGAAGACGGTCGAGATCCTCAGGGCCACCAGGGACAAGATCCTGTTCGTGAAGGCGGAGGAGAGCCACAGCGGATCGCATGCCGTCCATGCCGCTCATTGGTCGATGACGGGCGGCGGCTCGCTCATGCGTATGGGATGCCACCCGCTCTGCGCCGTCCTCTATCTGAAGCAGGTCGAGGCGGCAGCACGCGGCGAGCGGATCACGGTTTCTGCGGTGACTGCCGATGTCGGCACGGTCGCCGCTGGCCTGCCGAAAGCGGATCGCGGCTTCATCAAATCCAATCCCGTCGATGTCGAGGATTGGGGGATGCTGACCCTCACCTTCTCGGATGGCAGCAAGAGCACGGTCTTTTCCGGCGACATGATCCTGGGCGGGGTGCGCAACGCCGTCGAGACCTATACCAGCGGCGGCGCGCTCTGCGCGAACATCACGCCCAACACCCACATGCTGACCTATCTCACCGACGAGCAGAAATTGGCGAGCGTCTACATCACCGAGAAGGTCGACCGCAAAACCGGTTGGCAATTCGTCTGCCTCGAGGAAGAGTGGACACGGGGATATGTCCAGGAGATCCAGGATTTCATGGAATGCGCCGCCTTCGGCCGGCAACCGCTCGCCGGCCTGGACCTCGCCTATGAGACCATGAAGCTCGTCTATGCCGGATACTGGTCGGCCGAGGAAGGCCGCAGGATCGAATTCTAGCGCCGCTCCGCAGCCAGCGCACGCCATGGAAGCCGAGCTCGATACCAGCCATCTGACGCGCGCCGCCGATCGCGGCTCGACATTATCTTATGGGAGGGTGTCGAGGCCTGCCTCCTGCCATGATCCTAGCGCTTTTCGCGATGGTTAACGCGGATTCTCGCGATCGCATGCCGCCGCGTTCCCTGGATGGCCAAGGCCTGAACCACCCCCTAGCGGGTGGCTAGCGTGTTCGCCCGCGGCGCGCCATAGTGAGGCGATGGAAAAGATACATCCCTATGCCGAGGCCAAGTACCGCGTCGTCCCGCAGCCTGACGCGCGGTTTGCCGTCGAGGTGACCATCCCCGACGCCCATCCCACGACGGTCACCAGCTTCGCCAGCCAAATCGATGCCGAAGCCTGGATCGCCAATCACAAGCGGCAAGTCGACGGCGCCGCATCCTTGGGCCGCTCGCGCTGGGCAAAGAAGCGGTGACGGCCGAGAGGGTCTCGCGCGCGGTGCGGCTCTCGCGGTTGCTCCGCAACCGCTGGCGCCGCCGCGGACAAACTCCCAGAGGGAGTTTGCCTAGGGAATGTCCGGCGCGCCGGTCGCCTTCTGGGCGCCGTAGTGATCGGCGAGCTGGCTGCCGGTGTAGCTCTCGGTGAAGCTTTCCCGGACTTCCGGCAACATCGAGGCGTTCCAGTCCTGCCACTCGGCGACGATGCCGTCATAGAGCTCCTTGTCGCGGTCCTTCAAATTGGCGCGCTCCAACGGATCCTCGACGACGTTGAAGAGAAAGGTGTTGTCGAGGATCTTGAGGAATTTGTAGTCGCCGTCGCGCGCGGCGCGCTGCGCATTCGCCTTGTAGCGCCAGAACAGCTTGCGCCGCCGCGGGGCGGCGTTTTCGGTCAGCGCCGGCAGCAGGTTCATGCCGTCCGGCGGATAGGCCGGGTCCGGCACGGTGCCGGCGGCGGCGAGCAAGGTCGGCAGCCAGTCCATGCTGATCGCGACCTGCTCCGTCGTCCGGCCCGGCGGGATATGGCCGGGCCAGCAGATCACCGCGGGAATGCGCAAGCCGCCTTCGAGCAGCTCAGTCTTCTTGCCCGTGAACGGCCAGGTATCGGCGAAGCGCTCGCCGCCATTGTCGCTGGTGAAGATGACGATGGTGTTCTCGGCGAGCCCGGTCGCAGCCAGCGTCTCCAGCACGCGGCCGATCTGCAGATCCATCGCCTCGATCATGCGGCGATAGGTGCGCTGCGAGCCGCCGTCGAAGTCGCGCAGATTGCCGTGCCGCACGCGCTCGGATTCCGCCTCGTCGCCCGGCGCCTCCCAAGGCCAGTGCGGCGCGTTGAAATGCAGGCTGATGAGGAAAGGCTCGCCCGATCTGGCATAGGCGTTGACCGCGTCGACCGCGCGGTTGCCGAAGAGCTCGGTGGTGTAGCCCGCCTGCTGCACCGGCATGTCGCCGTCCCAGAGATCCGCCTGCTGATTGGTGCCGCTATGCGCGTAATAATCCACGGCGCCGCCGCGAAAGCCGTAGAAATGATCATAGCCGCTCTGCAGCGGGCCGAATTTCGGCAACGCGCCGAGATGCCACTTGCCGATCAGCGTCGTGCCGTAGCCCACCCGCTTCAGCAGCGACGGCAAGGTCGGATGCTCCGGCGGCAAGCCGACATCGGGATTGCCCGCCAGCGGCTCCTCGAGCCCGAGCCGCAGGCGATACTGGTAACGGCCGGTGATCAGCGCCGTGCGCGTCGCAGAGCAGACCGCGGAATTGGCATAGGCCTGGAGCAACCGCATGCCCGTCGCGGCGATGCGATCGATGTTGGGCGTGCCGAGATCGGGGCGGCCGTAGCAGGAGACATCGGCATAGCCGAGATCGTCGGCCAGGATGAAAACGATATTGGGCGGCTTGCCTGCCGCCGCCGCCCGCCCCGGGCCGGCGACGGCCAGCGCAAGCGACCCCAGGGCGGTGCTGCGCAGCAGCGCGCGGCGCGTGATGTCAGCGGCAGGCGGCATCGGCGATCTCCTCCTCGAAGGACGGTGACGATAGCATCGGCGTCCGCGCGCGGTCTCGCGCTCAAATGCTGAGATCGAGCAGGTTGTAGTCCTTGATCCCCGCCTTGGCCGCGCGGTCCCAGCGCCAGGTCTCGCCGGCGGCGGCATGCGGCTGGTAGACGAACGGCGTCTCGTCGGGGAAACGCCGGCGGCGCGCGTCGATGCCATAGCCGATCAGGCGAGCACGCTGGCGGATGCGGTCGGCATCATAAACCGCCGGCGCGTTGTGCACGCCGCCGGCCTCGACGCCCAGCACCGACCGGCGGCGGTGGAAGCCGAAATTCACCGTCACCCGCCAGTCGCGGCTGGTGTTGGCGAAGGAGCCGTGCACCGCCTGCCGGTTGGTGATCGCGACATCGCCGGGCTTGCAGATGAGCGGCACCGCGTCGGGGAGCCGCTCGCTGCCGGACTCGGCCACCATCGCCTTGATGTCGACCTTCCGGCGCTTGTGCGAGCCGGGGACGACCCAGACGCCGTTGGCGGCGGTGCAGCCATAGAGCTGCCCCATGAAGTTGAACCCGTGCGAGCCTTCGTCCCAGTCGGGGCTGTCCCAATGCGTCACGCCATCCCGGTGCCAGGCGACCGAGGCGCCGAGACCCGGCTCCTTGATGAACAGCGCCTCGTTGAACGGCACGAAATCCTCGCCGTTGACCGCGGCGGCGACGGCAAGGAGACGAGGGTGGCCGTAGACGCGCAAGGCCGCCTCGGAAAACTGCAGCGAGCCCAGGATCAGGTAGACGATCTCCTTCGGCGCATCGGCCGCCGGCACCGGCTCGAACATCTTCACCGGGTGCCGCCCGTTGGCGAGGCTGGTGCCGCCGAAGGGGTCGCCCAGCGGCTTGGACCAGAACAAGGTCGGCGCCGCGCAGTCGACGGCCAGCGCCGGGCGCCCCTTGGCGTCGACCGGAGAGCCCCGCTCGCACGGCAGGCGATCCAGAATGTCGGTGAGGTCCGCCTCGAGGTCGACGAGTTCCTCGGGCCGCAGCACGCCCTCGAAGACATAGAAGCCGCAGCGCCAATAGGCGTCGAGAATGTCGGGATGCACCCGGCCCTCGGCGGTGAACCGGATCGGCCCGCGGTTGCCCAGCGCATGGGCGCGCCGCTCGCCCGCCTGCAGATAGGCCTGCATCGCAGTCTCTTCCTCGCCGTAATCGATGGCGCGTGCGCTCATCGGTTGGTCCCTCCCCGGCGCTCCTTCGGAGGGAGCGCCGCTTATGGACAAAAGATAGGGCGGCGCGACGGTCTCTGACAATCGGCGATCGCGAGGGCGGTGGGCCGGCGGAGTTGCCGCGTTTTTCTTGCTCCGTCGCGACCAAGCCGCAATAACATCGCCAGCGCGCTCCTCCGGGGCCGCAGCGCCGGGAGAGCCTGGGGCTGCGGCAGCAATCGAACCGAGGTCGGCAGGGACCATGATCCGGACCATCAGGAAGCGATCGCGGGCAGTGCCGGTTGGCGTGGTCATGGCCGGGCTGATCTTGCTCTTGGCGTGCCGGCCCGCCGCGGCGGAGCCGGCGCTGTGGCTCGCCCGGGGGAAGACGGCCACGATCTATCTCTTCGGCACGATCCACGCGCTCAAGAAGAGCGATGTCTGGGAGGGGCCCAGGATCGCCAAGGCGCTGGCCCAGAGCCAGGAGCTGTGGCTCGAGATACCCGATCCCGACAATCGCCAGGAAGCGCAGACGCTGACCTCGCAATTCGGCTTCGATCCGCAGCATCCGCTGTCGTCGAAGGTGTCGCCGCCGGTGCTCGCGCAGCTCGAGGCGGTGGCCAAAGCGATCGGCATGCACGAGGGCGAAAAGACGCTCGAGCCGATGCGCCCGTGGCTCGCGTCGGTGGCGCTCGAAGATGCGCTGCTGGTGCGGGCCGGATACGATCCCGGCAGCGGCGTCGAACCGCTGTTGCTGCACCAGGCCGTGACTGCCGGCAAACCGGTTCGCGGTTTCGAGACCCTGGCGCAGCAGATCCATTTTTTCGCCGACATGCCACCCGCGGTCGAGCTTCAGTTGCTGCAGAACACGCTGCAGGATTTCGATCAAGGCACGCGCGAGATCGATGCCCTCGTCGCTGCCTGGATGAGCGGCGACGAGGCCAGGATCACGCGGATCATGGTCGATGAGATGCGCAACCCCTTCCCCGCGCTTTATCGCAAGATCCTGGTCGAGCGCAACGAGGCCTGGGCCGCAGCCATCGCGCAGATGCTCGGGGGCTCAGGCGTCACCTTCATTGCGGTCGGCGCGGCTCATCTGGCCGGGCCCGACAGCGTGCAGGCGGCGCTGAAGCGGCGCGGCATCGCGGTCGAGCGCGTGAGCGCCGCAAACGGCGGATAGGCCGAGGCCGGCGGCGCCGGGGCGTCGTTGCCGGCGATAGCGGCCGATCAGCCGACCCCGGCGCCGCGCCGCGCGGCGGCAACCGCCATCGGCACGGTGACGGTGACCGTCGTCCCCTGGCCCGGCTGGCTCTCGATCCTGAGGCTGCCGCCATGCAGCTCGACCAGCCGCTTGGTGATGGCGAGCCCGAGGCCGGTGCCTTCCTGCGGGTGATGGAACGCCCCGCCGACCTGGCGGAAAGGCTCGAGAACGGTTGCGACATCCGCCGGGGCGATGCCGATGCCGGTATCGGTCACGGCCAGGCTGATCATGCCTTGGCCATCCGGTGCGGCGCTCACGCCGACCCGGCCGCCGGGCCGGGTAAATTTCACCGCGTTCGACAGCAGGTTGAGCAGAATCTGCCGCAACGCCCGCTCGTCGGCGTGCAGCTTCGGCAGGTCCGACGGGATCAGGTGGGTCAGTGAAATGCGCTCCGCCGCGGCCCGGTCGGCCACCAGACGCAGGCAGAACTCGACGATGGGGGCAAGCTCGATGTCCTCGGCCGCCATCTCGTAGCGCCCCGCCTCGATTTTCGACATGTCGAGAATGCCGGCAATCATATCGAGGAGATGATTGCCGCTTCTGTTGATGTCCCTGGCATATTCGAGATATTTCGGCGACCCCGCGGGCCCGAAGGCGCCGCTCATGATGACTTCGGAAAACCCGATGATGGCGTTGAGGGGCGTGCGCAACTCATGGCTCATATTGGCGAGGAACTCGGATTTCGCGCGGTTGGCGAGATCGGCTTCGTTGCGGCTCGCCATCAGCTCCTTTTCGCGGCGGCGAAGCGCCGTCTCGGTCGCGGCTTGCAGCCCGAGCTGGCGGATGAGCAGGCCCGCGGACGCGGCCAGAACGAGCGAGATCGCCAGGACGGCAGCGACCAGCAAAACGCGCCGGTCATCGGAGGCGGCGAGCTGGTCGTCGCGCGCCAAGCCGACGACCACGACGAGGGGATACTCGGCGAGAGACCGGTAGTTGAACAGGCGAAAGAGTCCGCCGATGACGCTTGGCTCTTCATAATGTCCGTCTGGCGACTTCGCGAGAGCCGCCCACAACCCCGCCTTCCTCAGATCCTGGCCGATCGCGGTATCGCCGTCGCCGGTCGCGCGCGCGCGGACGGTGCCGTCCAGACCGATGATGGAGACTAAGCCATGCCTGCCGATATCGATCGTCTTGTAGAAATTCGCCAGGTATTGCGGGTCGAGCGCGACCACCAGGACGCCGCCGAAGGAGCCGTCGGGCTTGTTGATCCGCCGGCTGAGCTCGATCGTCCAGCGGCCGGAGCCCCGGCCGACCAATGGCTTGCTGATGAACATCTGGCCGGTATCCCGCGCGACATGCGCCTGGAAATACTCGCGGTCGCGGAGATTGAATGGCCCGCCCGACCGCGGGTGACTTGAAATGACCACGTAGCCGTCGGGCCCGATGACCACCACCTGGAGCGCGACATCGGTCAGCACCACATGTTTCGTGGCGGCGGCCGCGGCGTCGAAGTATTCCGGCGCCTGCTGGTAGTCCTGCACCATGCCGAGCAGCGTCTGGTCGATCGAGCGCAGGGTGCTCGTGATGTGCTCGGCAAACGCGCGCGCGAGGTTGCCGCCGTTCCGGTTGGCGTTCGCCAGCGTCATCGCCTTGTCGTGCTGCAGAAAAAGCGCGAGCCCTCCCCAGAGGAGAGCGAAAAGAAGGAGCGTGAAGAGCGCGAGCCCCCGTCGAACCCTATCGTGCAAAATCACAATCGACCCACTGTCGCGCTTTCGGTTAGCGGTCCGGTAAAGGCGGGCGACTCCCCACCCCCTAGAATCGTCCGTAATAAAACATCGAATAAGAGAGACAGGACCGTGCAACCGAGGGGTAAGTTCTAAAAAGATGTTAAGGATGAACTCTGAATAAAAGGTGAGTCCGCCCAAGAAGCGGCCCGACCGCCGACCCTCCGCCTCCGGCGATCGGCGCCGACGGCGTTGGCTCTCTTCGGCTCGCGCAGCAAAATTACGCGAGTCGGTCGCCGCACATACCGCTTCTTGATCCTTGGCGGTGACCATGCGGACGCTAGACGTGGGCTGAAAGGACCGACGCGAATGACCACGCCGACGGATGCCGCAGCGACGCAGCCGAAACGGCGTGCCGTGCGAAAGATCCCGCGGGCGCAATCGCTCGCCATGACCCTCACCGAAGACTATGGCAGCCACGCGCTCGGCCATGCGCTCGAGCAGATCGAGATTTTTCTCAGCCTTGGCGATTATCCCTCGGTCGCGCTATGGGCGAAAGCGGCAGAGGCGCTGACCAAGCTCAAGCGGGCGCAAGCAAGACCGCGCAAGCCCGCTCATGTCGAGATCCTTCCGCCGCTATTCCCGGACGCGCCCTTCCCCTTCGCCCGACCCTAGCTCAGATCCGCCTGACCCGCGCCGCGTGCCGGCGCGCCGTCGGTCGCAGATAAGTGCGAGTCGCCTTAATATTGCCCCATGCGTGTCGTCGCCGGCGGGGCTAAGCAGGCGGGGAGCGACACTTTGGGGGGCTGATGAGCGAATTCATCGTATCCGGCGCCATCGGGGCCGCGCTGAAGCGCCTGCCGGTCATCGCGGCGGCGCGCAAGGCCTTCGCCGAGGATCTGCGCCGCCTGCACCGCATCAATCCGGAGCTGGCGCGGGAGATGATGCTGCGAGCGCGAGGCGAGCCGGATACCGCGCGCAACGGCTAGCGGGGCCCGGCCGTGCAGTACGAGCTCGCGCGCCCTGCCCGGCGCTTTTCATGACCATCGCGGATTATCACGTCCGTCGCATCGCGCAGAGCCACAGCGACCGACACTGCGCCAACGCCATCGAAAAGGCGCGCGAGCGGGTGCACGATCTCGTGCGACAAGGCGACTCGGTCGGCGCCGATATGTGGATCCGCATCGTCATCGTCCTCAAGGACGCGAGCGCACGGGACGGAGCCGGCGAGACGGCATCAGAGCCGGCACCCGGCGAATAGGAGAAATCTGCCCTCCGCGCCTCCGTGGTGAACCCCCTATGCGATGGCCCCACCCTACCTCGCGGGATCGTATTTCCGCGCGAACGCATCCGCCGTAAGCGAACGAAAATCGTCGAGCGCGGCGGCGAGACGGTCCTTGGGCCAATCCCACCAGGCGATGCGCAGCAGCGCCGCTTCGAGCGCGGCATCGAAGCGGCGGCGCAGCGGCCGGGCGGGGACGCCCACCGCAATCGTGTAGGCGGCGACGTCATGGGTCACCACCGATCCTGCGCCGATCACCGCGCCGGTGCCGATGGCGACCCCCGGCATCAGGATCGCGCCATGGCCGATCCAGACATCGGGGCCGATGGTGACGCGCTGCGCGCGGCGCCAGGCGAAGACCGCAGCGTCGTCCTCGGCGCCGAGATGATGCGAGCGGCTGCGATAGGTGAAGTGGTGCTGGCTCGCGCGCTCCATCGGGTGGTCGGTGGGGTTGATGCGCACCGCTGAGGCGATGTTGCAGAACTTGCCGATATCGGCGTTCCAGATGTCGCAATCGCGCGCGGTATAGGAATAGTCGCGGAAGTCGCTCTCGACGAGCTGGCTGCGCGGCCCGAGCACGGTCCAGGGCCCCATGCGGCTCGCCTTCACCAGCGCGGTGGGATGAATCATCGGCGCCTCGGTCATCCCGGCGCCGTCGTGCCAGGGATGATCGATCGCGCCGGCATCGACGGGGATCACGACATGCCTCAGGCGATGCGCCGGCCGAGGCGCCAGGTGGTGCGCACGAAGGGCAGATCGTCGATGACGGCGACGCGGACAAGATCGGCGCGCAATCCCGCCTCGATGCGGCCGCGATCGGCAAGACCGACGGCGACGGCGGGATTGGCGCTCACGGTCGCGACCGCGTCGGGGAGCTTGATGCCGGCTTCCGAGGTCAGCGTGAAGGCGGCGTGCAGCAGGCTCACCGGCACGTAATCCGAGGAGAGAATGTCGAGCAGCCCGGCGCGGGCGAAATCGAGCGCCGAGGCGTTGCCGGAATGCGAGCCGCCGCGCACCACGTTGGGCGCGCCGCCGAGCACGCTCAGCCCCGCCGCGCGCGCCGCCGCTGCCGCCTCGTGGGTGGTCGGGAACTCCGCGATGACGACGCCGGCCTCGCTCGCCTCGGCGATATGCGCGGCGGTGGCGTCGTCGTGGCTCGCGAGCCGGATGCCGTGCCGTCGCGCCAAGTCGATGATCGCGGCGCGGTTGTCGGCGGCATAGCGCTGCTGGTCGGCCTGGCGCTCAGCGATGAATGCGGTGAGCGCCGCGTCGGACAGGTTGTACTTGCCCTGGTAATAGGTCTTGAACTGCTCGAGGCTGACGAATTGGCGCTGGCCCGGCGTGTGGTCCATCAGCGACATCAGCCCGACCATGGGATGGGCGGCAAGCGGCGCGATCAACTCTTGCAGTTCGGGATAGGAAAGCTCGCAGCGCAGATGCAGGAAATGATCGGCGCGCAGCATGCCCGCTTCGCGCGCGCCGTTGACGGCGGCGATCATGGTGTCGAGCGTCGACAGCCGGTCGCCGCCGCGCTGGATGTCGCCGATGGCGAGCGCGTCGTAGATCGTGGTGATGCCCGACGCGGCCATCTGCGCGTCATGGGTGATGACGGCGGAGAGCGCCGGCCAGCGCACGCGCGGGCGCGGCGTGGCGTGGCGCTCGAGATTGTCGGTATGCAGCTCGACCAGGCCGGGCAGCAGGAAGTCGCCGTCGAGATCGACGGCGCCCGGCGCGGCGCTCGGCCGCTCCGCCGGCTCGACGCCGGCGATGACCCCGTCGCGGACCAGGACGTCGCCGCGGAAGGTGTCGTGGCGCGTGACGATGCGCGCATTGGTGAAGAGTGTCTCGCTCATGCCGCCAGGCTTCTTTCGGGCAAGGGGAAGAGCCGGGTCGCAAGCTTACGCCGCGCCTCGACGTCGTGGAAGATACCGACCATCGCCGTGCCGCGGTCGCGCCGCTCGATCAGCAGTGCCAGCACGCGCTCGCGGTTCTCGGCGTCGAGCGCGGCGGTGGGCTCGTCGAGCAGCAGCAGCGGATGCTCGGCAATGAGCGCACGGGCGATGTTGACGCGCTGCTGCTCGCCGCCGGAGAACGTCGCCGGCGCCAGCGGCCAGAGCCGCTCCGGCAGCGCCAGCGCCGCGAGAAGATCCGCCGCGCGCGCCCGCGCCGCAGCCGGGGCGGCGCCGCGGCGCGCCAGCGGCTCGGCAACGATGTCGATGGTCGGCACGCGCGGGATGACGCGCAGGAACTGGCTGACATAGCCGATGGTCTCGCGCCGGAGCTCAAGCAGCAGGCGCGGCGGCGCGGCGGCGACATCGACCAATGCCCCGCGATGGCGCAGCAGGATGCGGCCGCGATCGCTGCGGTAATTGCCGTAAAGCGCGCGCAGCAAGGTGGATTTGCCGCTGCCCGAGGGCGCGTCGAGCACGACGCACTCGCCGGCGGCGAGCGAGAGATCGATGCCGTCGAGCACGGCGAGCCGCACGCCGCCTTGGGCGTGGAGCGTGAAGCTCTTGGCAAGGCCCTGGACCTCGAGCAGGATCGGCGCCGTGCTCATGCCGCCAGCACCGAGGAGACGAGGAGCTGGGTATACGGGTGGCGGGGATCGTCGAGCACCTGGTCGGTGACGCCGCTCTCCACCACCTCGCCGCGCTGCATCACCATCAGGCGATGGGCCAGCAGCCGCGCGACGCCGAGATCATGCGTCACCAGCACCACGGAAATGCCGAGATCGTCCACCAGGCGGCGCAGCAAATCGAGGAGGCGCGCCTGCACCGAGACGTCGAGCCCGCCGGTGGGCTCGTCCATCAGCACCAGCCGCGGCTCCGTCACCAGCGCGCGGGCGATCTGCAGGCGCTGCTGCATGCCGCCGGAGAAGGTGGCGGGGAGATCGTCGAGGCGGCCCGCCTCCATCTCGACGCGCTCGAGCCAGGCGGCGGCGGTGCGGCGGATGCTGGCGTAATGGCGCGCGCCCGCCGCCATGATCGGCTCGCCGATATTGGCGCCGGCGCTGACGCCGAGGCGCAGCCCGTCGCGCGGGTTCTGATGGACGAAGCCGATCTCGCGGCGCACCAGCCGGCGCAGCGCCGCTGCGTCGAGGCTCGCGAGGTCGAGGACGCGGCCGTCAGCGGCGCGAAAGCGCACCGCGCCGGCATCGGGTCTGAGGCGCCCGCAGAGCAGGTTGAGCAGCGTCGTCTTGCCCGAGCCGGATTCGCCGACCACCGCCAGCACCTCGCCGGGCCAGAGCGAAAAGCTCACCTCGCGGCAGGCGAAGCGGTCGCCATAGCGCTTCTCCAGGCGCTCGACATCGAGCAGCGGCGCCTCGCTCATGACGCCCTCCGCGGCTCGAGACGTGCTTCGCAATGGTCGGTGTCGGAGCAGACGAAGCGACGCGTGCCGCGGTCGTCGACAACGATCTCGTCGAGGAAGCTCGCACCCGAGCCGCAGCGCTGGCAGCGCTGCGCCCAGCGCTCGACGGTGAAGGGATGGTCCTCGAAATCGAGGCTCTTCACCGGCGTGTGCGGCGGCAGCGCGTAGATGCGCTTCTCGCGCCCGGCGCCGAACAGCATCAGCGCCGGCGAGCGGTCGAGCTTGGGATTGTCGAAGCGCGGGATCGGCGAGGGCCGCATGAGATAGCGGCCATTCACCATCACGGGATAATCGTAGGCCGTGGTGATGCGGCCCAGGCGCGCGATGTCCTCGTAGAGCTTCACATACATGCTGCCGTAATCGGCCTCGGCATGCATGCGTCGGGTCGCGGTCTCGCGCGGCTCGAGCCAGCGCAGCGGCTCCGGGATCGGCACCTGAAAGACCATGATCTGGCCGGATGCCAGCGGCGTCTCGGGAATGCGGTGGCGCGTCTGGATGATCGTCGCCTCGGTGGTGAAGGTGGTGGTGGCGACGCCGGCGGTCTTGGCGAAGAAGCGGCGGATCGAGACGGCGTTGGTGGTGTCGTCGGCGCCCTGGTCGATCACCTTGAGGCGATCCTCGGGGCCGATGATCGAGGCGGTCACCTGGATGCCGCCGGTGCCCCAGCCGTACGGCAGCGGCATCTCGCGCCCAGCAAACGGCACCTGATAGCCCGGCACCGCCACCGCCTTGAGGATGGCGCGGCGGATCATGCGCTTGGTCTGCTCGTCGAGATAGGCGAAATTGTAGCCGGTGGCCGGGAGCGCGCTCATTCCGCCGCCTCCCGCCGCTGCGTCCAGTCGCGGCGGAGCCGCCGCAGCAGCTCGAGCTCGGACTGGAAATCGACGTAATGCGGCAGCTTCAGATGCTGCACGAAGCCCGAGGCCTCGACGCTGTCGGCATGGCTCAGCACGAATTCCTGGTCCTGCGCCGGGGCATTCGCCTCCTCGCCGAGCTCGCCCGCGCGCAGCGCGCGGTCGACCAGCGCCATCGCCATGGCCTTGCGCTCGGCGCCGCCGAAGCTCAGCCCGTAGCCGCTGGTGAATTGCGGCGGCGCTGCCTCGTTGCCTCTAAACTGGTTCACCATCTGGCATTCGGTGACGGCGATCTCGCCGATGGCGACGGCAAAGCCTAGCTCCGGCGGCACGATCTCCACCGTCACATGGCCCTGGCGGATCTCGGCGGCGAAGGGATGGCTGTGGCCATAGCCGCGCTGGGTCGAGTAGCCCATGGCGAGCAGGAAACCCTCATCGCCGCGGGCCAGCGCCTGGAGGCGCATATCGCGCGCGGCGGGATAGGAGAGCGGCGTGCGGGTGAGGTCGCCGGGGGCGTCGCCTGACGCCGCCTCGCGCTCGATCAGCCCCTCGCCGCCCAGGATCTCGGCGACGCGCGGCATCGGCTCCACCGGCACCGGCGCCGGCGGCTCGGCGGGGGCGACGGGCTCGGCCTCGGCGGCGAGCGCGAAATCGAGCAGGCGGTGGGTGTAGTCGAAGGTGGGCCCGAGGATCTGACCGCCGGGGAGATCCTTGAAAGTGGCGGAGATGCGCCGCTCGATGCGCATGCGCGCGGTGTCGATGGGCGCGCTCGCCGCCAGCCGCGGCAAGGTGGTGCGATAGGCGCGCAGCAGGAAGATCGCCTCGGTGAGATCGCCGCGCGCCTGCTTGATGGCGAGCGCCGCGAGATCGCGGTCGTAGAGCGCACCCTCGGCCATGACGCGGTCGACGGCGAGCGAGAGCTGCTCGCGGATCTGCGCGAGATCGAGCTCGGGCACCGTTTCATCGCCGCGGCGGTGCTCGGCAAGCAGCCGATGCGCCGCGTCGATCGCCGCCTCGCCGCCTTTGACCGCGACATACATCGGCTCAGCCCTCCAGAAGCGTGCTGCGCGGCAGCGCCGCGATGCGGTCATGCGCCGCGAAGACGACATCGACGCCGAGCGGGAAGCGCGCGCGGTTCGAGCGCCACTCGCCGGCAAAGCGCTCGTCGATGCCGGCAACCGCCAGCCGCCGCGTGCCGGCGATGCCGGGCCCGGCGAGCGCCCAGCCCGCGCCTTCCGCCAGGCCGTCGACCGCCAGGATGAGCGTCGCCGAGCGGTCGGGATAGTCGGGAGTGCCGGCGGCGAGCAGCGCCAAGGGCGGGCGGTGGCGTGCCGCGGCGAGCAGAAAGAGCGCGTCGCCCGGCAGGGCCACGATCGACGCGCCGGTGTGGAAGCGCAGATAAGCAGCGGCGGCGCTCGCGCGCGCGTCGAGCCAGAGCGGCGTGTCACCATCGCATAGCGCCAGCGCCACCGCGGCGGCAGCGGGGTCGAGCCCCTCGGGAGGCACGCAGCCCGGCGCGAGATCGAGCACGCGCCCGGGCTCCGAGAGCGCGGTGAGCAGGGTACGGAAGACGCGCTGCGCCTCGGGCACCGGCAGATCGAAGCCGCGCTCAACCATCGCCGCGCACCACGGTGGCGAAATCGACCCGCGTCGCAGCACTGGCGGCGCGCTCGGCGGCAGCGGCGGCCGCACGCGCCGCCTCGGCCGGGCGCACCACCTTGGCCTCGATCAGCGCGCGGCTCTCGGGGCGCTGCAGCAGCGCGTGGAAGACCGCGGCAAGCTCGGCGCGGCGCGGATGACGCCCGAGGAGATAGGCGAAGCCCTGCTCGCCGCTGGCCAGCGCCACCGCGGCGCGCGTCAGCGTCGCCTCGCCGAGATTGAACGCCTGCCCCTCGCCGCCGACGCGGCCGCGCAGCAAGGTCATGCCGATCTCCACCGGCCGCAGCAGCCGGTAGCCCGGCTTCGGCGCGAGCGCGCCCCAGGCGGATTCGAGCAACCCCTCCCCGGCAAAGGCCAGGGCGGACATCCAGCGTTGCTGATCGGCGGTCGCGACGGTCATATCGCTCAGGCTATATTATCTAGTCGTCTAGACGAATTCGTGCTAAGAATGCGCTCGCCGCCGATCGCTGTAAAGCGCTTTCCGCGGGCGCGGAGGAGAAAAATGAGCGTGCTCGAGCCCGGCAGGGGCGTGACCTTGTGGCGGCAGATTGCCGAAAGCCTCGCCGTCGAGGTCTCGGCCGGCAGCTTCGCCGGCGGCAGGCTGCCGACGGAGCCAGAGCTGGCGGCGCGCTTCGGCGTCAACCGCCACACCATCCGCCGCGCCGTGGCGGCGCTCGCCGACCAAGGGCTGGTGCGGGTCGAGCAGGGCCGCGGCACCTTCGTCGCCGACCGTCTGCTCGACTACGTGCTGGGACGGCGCACGCGCTTCAGCGCCAATCTGCAAAGTCAGGGGCGCGAGCCGGGCCACCGGCTGATCTCGGTGGCGACCGTCGCGGCGGACGACGCCACCGCCCGCGATCTCGGGCTGCGCCGCGCGTCGCGGGTCGTGCAGATCGAGACGCTGGGCGAAGCCGACGGCACGGCGCTGAGCTATGGCCGTCACAGCTTCCCCGCCCGGCGCTTTGCCGCGCTGCCGGCCGCCTTCGCCGAGACCGCCTCGATCACCGCCGCGCTCGCCCGCTGCGGCGTCACCGACTACACGCGCAAGCTGACGCGCCTGCTGGCGCGGCTGCCGAGCGAGCGCGAGGCGCGCCATCTCGGCCAGCCCGCAACCCGGCCGGTGCTGCAATCGGAGGCGATCAACATCGATGCTTCGGGCGCGCCGATTCAGCGCTCGCTCGTGGTCTTCGCCGGCGACCGCGTACAGATGGTGGTCGCGGCGGACGGGCTGTCGGACGCGTAGCCTCGCCGGGAAAGGGCACCGGCATGCGCCTGGCCTCACGCCAGCTTCTCCCGCAGCACCGCCGACAGTCGCTCCGCGATCAGCACGATGACGAAGATGACGATCAGCAGCAGCGACACTTCGCGGTATTGGAACAGGTTCATCGCGGTCAGGAGCTGGAAGCCGATGCCGCCGGCGCCGACGAAACCCAGCACCAATGAGGCGCGGATGTTCTCATCGAGCCGGTAAAGGCCGATGCCGAGCAGGGCCGGCAGGACCGACGGCACGACGCCATGGGTGAAGATCTGCAGCCGACGCGCGCCGGTCAGCGCCAACGCGTCGATCGGCGCCATGTCCATATGCTCGATCGTCTCGGCAAAGAGCCGTCCGAGCATGCCGATCGAATGCACCGCCAGGGCGAGGCCGCCGGGAAAGGGCCCAAGCCCCACCGCGGTGACGAAGAAGAGCGCCCAGACCAGATCCGGCACGGCGCGGGTGAAGCCGATGATGGCGCGCGCGGCGTAATAGAGCGGGCGCGACGGCGTGACATTGGCGGCGGCGAGCACGGCGAGCGGCAAGGCCAGCATCACGCCGGCGACCGTGCCGAAAATCGCGATATCGACGGTCTCCAGTGTCGGCCACAGCTCCGAGTCGAATTTCGCGAAGTCGGGCGGCATCGCGCGCCGCAGAATATCGGCCATGCCGTGGATGCCGGTCACGAGATCCTGCGGCCGCGCCTGGACCACGATGAGCGACTGGATGACGATCAGCAGCCCCGCCAGCACCAGGACGATGCGCGCGGCATGGCCGAACGGGGCGCCCCAGCCGCGGGCGAGGCCGACGCCGCGCCCCGGCCCGCCGGCGGCGCGGTCGGTCACGCCGCCTCGCTGAGATAGAGCTGACGCACCGCCTCGCGCGACACCTCGGCGCGCGGCAGGTCGAAGGCGACGCTGCCGTCGCGGATGCCGATCACCCGGTCGGCATAGGCATAGGCGAGCTCGACCTGGTGCAGCACGCAGAGCACGGCCAGGTTCTCCTCGGCGGCAAGCCGGCGCAGCAGCCGCATGATGTCCTCGGCCGCTTCCGGATCGAGGCTGGCGACCGGTTCGTCGGCGAGAATCACGCGCGGCTGCTGCGCGAGCGCGCGGGCGATCGCCACGCGCTGCGCCTGACCGCCCGACAGCGTGCCGGCGCGCTGCCCGGCGAGAGGCGCCAGCCCGACCTCGTCGAGATAAAGCCGGGCGGCGGCGAGCTCCGCCCGCGGCAACCCGCCGAGCGCCGTCCACATCCCGCCATGGCGGCCGAGCGCGCCGGTGGCGACATTGGCCAGCACGCTGCGCCGCCGCACCAGCGCCGCGTGCTGCGAGATCACCGCGAGCTCAAGCCGGGCGCGGCGCAGCCTGTCGCCGGCGAGCCGCGTCAGGTCGGTGCCGTTGACCCGGATCTCGCCCGCGACCGGGACGAGCGTGCGCGCGATACAGCGCAGCAGCGTCGTCTTGCCGCTGCCATTGCCGCCGAGCACGATCACCAGCTCGCCGGCGCCCACTGTGAGGGAAAAGTCGTCGAGCGCCAGCTTGCCGTTGGGGTAGCGCAGCGAGAGACCGCGGATCTCGAGCATTGCCGCCATCCTTTGCGAAAGACGCTTCAGTTCATCTTCTCGAGGTCGATGTTGAGCGTCTTGACGAGGTCGCGGATGTCGTTGAAGGAGGCGTCGCTCTGCGCCACCGTCCGCAGGCCGTGCACGCCCATGATCTTGCGGTCGGCCTCGGGCAGATCGGCGAGGTCGATGTTCTGCAGCACCGCGACGAGACGCGCCTTGAACGCCGCCGGGAGGTCGCCGCGCACGGTGATCGGATCGATCGGGATCGGCCCCGATTTCCACAGGAAGACCAGATCGCCGTCCTTGTAATGGCCGCGCTGCTTGGCCGATTCGAGCTGCTCGCTGTTGAGCTCGCCGGCATCGACCTTGTGGTTGTAAAGCGCCTCGAAGGACGAGGTGTGGCTGCCGGCATAGAGCGCGCGCAGGTCCTTGTCGGGATCGAGGCCGGCCTTGCGCAGCCCGTAGGCGGGGAAGAGATGGCCCGAGGTCGATGCCGGATCGGAGAAGGCAAAGGAATGGCCACGGATGTCGGCCACGGTCTTGATGCCCGAGCCGGGCCAGGTGACGAGGCTCGCCCAATAGGTGTCGGGCGCGCCGTCGGCAGCGGCGAAGGTCGCCACCGCCTCCGCCTTGGCCACCTGATGCGCCAGCACATAGCCGAGCGGCCCGAACTCGCCGGCTTCGAGCTTGCCGCTGCGCATCGCCTCGATCTCGGCGTTGTAGCTGGTGGTGACGAAGATCTGCACATCGCAGCCAAGCTTCTCGCCCATCAGCTTGCCGATATGCTCGTAGATCGGCAGCAGCTTCGGCGCGGTGTCGTAGGGCTCGACGCCGAAGCGCACCGTGCCGTTGTTGGGACAATCGGCGGACGCCGCCGCCGCCACCGAGGCGCCGGCAAGGAGCGCCGCCATCACGCCGCCCGCGGCGCCGCCGCGCAGCCAACCCTGTCTCATCGTGCTCTCCCCCGCGGATCTCTGGACGATGCCGCCGGTTGCCGCCGCTCGGGCTGGCCCTCATGCAGCGGTCGCGAGTCTTACACGCTTCCAATGACAGATTTATTTCCCGACAGTGACAAGACATCGAGAGGTCTAGATGATTTTCGGTGCGCTTGCCGTGACCGCGGACGCCGCTAAGATCGGGTCATCCACGGCGACGGCATGCCCCGACGCAGGAACAGCCGATGACCCTTGCGCCCCGCCGCGACACTGCCGCGCGCTATGCGATCTATTGGGCGCCGCCCGCCCGCTCGCCGCTTGCCGAGATCGGCGAAGCTTGGCTCGGGCGCAGCGCCGAGAGCGGCGCGATCGGGCGGCCGGCGCTGGCCGGTGTCAGCCGCGACACGCTCGACGCCGCGACCGCCGATCCCCGGCGCTACGGCTTGCACGCGACGCTGAAGCCGCCCTTCCGGCTCGCCGCCGGACGCAGTGCCGCCGCGCTCGAGCAGGCGCTGGCGCGCTTTGCGCGGGAGACGCCGCCGGTGGCGGCGCCGGCGCTGCGGCTCAAACGCATCGGCCGTTTCCTCGCGCTCACGCCCGCAGCGCGCGCGCCGGAACTCGACGCGCTCGCCGCCGCCTGCGTCGGGCGCTTCGATGAGTTCCGTGCGCCGGCCGATGCGGCGGAGCTCGCCCGCCGCCGCGCCGCGACGCTGACGCCGGCACAAGAGGCGAACCTCCGACGCTGGGGCTATCCCTATGTCATGGCGGAGTTCCGCTTCCATGTCAGCCTGACCGGGGTGATCGAGGTCAGCCTCGCGGAACGGCTCGCGCCTCTGCTGGCCGAGCGCTTTGCCGCGGCGACGGCGGCGCCGCTCGAGATCAAGGAGATCGCGCTTTTCGTCGAGGCTGCGCCGGGCGCGCCGTTCCGGCTGATGCGTCGCTTCGCGCTGGCGGGATAGGGCTTGAAGCCGCGGAAAAGCCGGGCGGTCTTGTTGAGGGCTTCGGCCGGCACAGGTCGGAAGGAGTCGCCACGTTGTCTGCTTTGACCGGAAAGATCGGCGTAAAGGCGACCGTCAGCGCCGCGCAGAGCCCCCGCATAGGCGATAGCGACTTCATATGTACGCGAGAGCGATCCCCCCGAGCGCGCCGATGACGACGACGGCCAGCGGCGGTGCGCGCCAGGCCGTGAGGAGAACAAAGCCGACGAGCGCGATGCCAAAATCCCCCCGCGACCTCACGGAACTCGTCCAGACGGGGTCGTAGAGAGCCGCACCGAGCAGCCCCACCACGGCGGCGTTGACACCGCGCATCATTGCCTGCGCGCCCACGCGCTGTCGGAAGCTTTCCCAGAAGGGCAACGTGCCCATGAGGATCAGGATGCCGGGAAGGAAGATCGCGATAAGGCCCAGCGCGGCGCCCGCGAGCCCGTGCGGCGACGCGTTGACCACGGCGCCCAGATAGGCTGCGAAGGTGAAGAGGGGACCGGGAACCGCTTGCGCCGCTCCGTAGCCGGCAAGGAAGGCATCATCGCTCACCCAGCCGGGCGTCACAAAAGCTTCGCGCAGCAACGGCAGCACCACGTGACCGCCGCCGAATACCAGCGCGCCCGAGCGGTAGAAGGCTTCGAAGAGAGCTATGCCCTGCGACACGCCAAGGCCGCGCAGTATGGGAAGGCCGGCGAGCAGCAGAAAGAATGCTGTCAGCGCCACGAGACCCATGGGTCGCGAGACCGGCATAGCCATATGTCCGGGCGACGTTGGCGGCGCGCCCCTGCAGAGCCATAGCCCGGCGATGCCACCCAACACGATCGCCGCGATCTGCGCGACCGAGGCAGTGCTGAACAGGATGATCAGCGCCGCCACGACCGCGATGGACGCCCGCTCGCGATCGGGACAGAGCGTGCGCGCCATGCCCCAGACGGCCTGAGCGACGATCGCGACGGCGACGAGCTTGAGACCATGCAGCAGGCCTGTCCCGGCCGGGCCGCCGAGTGCGCCCGCGCCGAAGGCGAAGAGCACGAGAGCGATGGCTGAAGGCAGCGTGAAGCCCGTCCACGCCGCGAGGCCGCCGAGATAGCCCGCCCGCATGAGACCGATGGAAAATCCCACTTGGCTGCTGGCGGGGCCGGGCAGGAACTGGCACAGCGCCACGAGATCGGCATAGGCCTGTTCGTCGAGCCAGCGGCGCCGCACGACGAACTCGTCGCGGAAATACCCGATGTGAGCGATCGGTCCGCCGAAGCAGGTGACGCCCAGCTTGAGGAAGACAAGCAGGACTTCGAGAGGCGAACCGGTCTGCTGGTCTTTCGCCTCAGCAGAATTCGCGGCGATCGCCATCGGGTCCTTCCTTTTTCATGATCCGTCCGGTCCCGATCGCTTACGCATAGTCGAAGAGCGCCATGAATCCGAAATCCATGTGCAGTTGCTGGTGACAGTGGAAGAGCGTCAGTCCCGGATTGTCGGCGACGAAGTCAAAGTCGAGCTCCTGGAAGCCGCCGAGCATCACCACGTCCTTGATCACACCGGCGGTCGGTTTCCCGCCGATGCGCGTCAGTTCGAAGCTGTGCCGGTGGAGGTGCAGCGGATGGATGTCGTCGCTCGCGTTGCGGAATTTGAGCCGATAGCGGCGCCCCTCATGCACCGTGTACATCGGCTTCATGGTGTCCATCGAAAAGGCTTCGCCGTTGAGGGTCCATTGATTGAAGCCGTTGAGCGCGCCGTTGCGCTTGACGATCGTCATCTCGATCGTCTCGTCGGGTGCTGCAGGCAGAGCATTCGACTTGCCAAATCGCGTGTAATCCCAGTGGAACGGTTTCGGTTTGACCCATTGCGGCTTACCTTTCCGGTCCGCGTATTCGACGACAATGCCCATCCCATGCCGGCGGTCGTCATCGGCGAGATCCCCCATCACCCACACGCCGGGGTGAGTCATGTCGACCAGCGCGGAAATGCGTTCAGCAGTTCCAAGCCAAAGCACCGGCACGTCCGCTTGCGTCGGCACGGGGTTGCCGTCGAGTGCGACGATCCGAAAGACATGACCGGGCAGAGCGAGGCTGCGGATCTCGGTGGCGCTGGCGTTGAGCACATGAAACAGGACACGTTCGCCCTGCTTCACACGGATAGGCTCGCCGTGCCCGAGCATCCGGCCATTTATGCCGAAAAGCTCGTAACCTACCTCGAAGCCCTTGGATTTCTCCTGCGCTTCGTCGTCGGCGGCCTTCCCCATCTCTTGCAGCGCCTTGAGAGGAGCACCGGCCAGCACGTCCATCGCCATGTCGCCACCGCGGCTCAAGGCTGGCTCGAACTCCTTCATTACCAGAAAGACTTCGTGATCGTAGGCGCCCGGATTGTCCTTGGGCTCGATGTAGACCGGACCGGCCTGGCCGGTATAGGTGCCGCGGTTCAGGTCGCCCCCCGCCACGACATGCGTGTGATAAAAGCGGAAACCGGAAGGCCGCGGCACGAACGCGATTCGGCGCGTGCCGTGCGCTAGGACGAAAGGTGAACCTTCCTCAGAGGCGCCGTCGACTTCGCTGGGGATCATCTGGCCATGCCAGTGAACCAGCTCCGGCGTGTCGGTGTCGTTGTGAACATCGACAACGACCCGCTGCCCTTCCTTGAACCGCAATAGCGGTCCCGGAAATTGGCCGTTGTAGAGAGTGGTCGAGACAATATGCTCGGGCGACAGTTCGACGAGCCCTGTTCCGATGCGTAGGGTATAGTCTGCCTTCTCGGCGCTGACTTCGTCGGCGGCGCGCGCGACGCGCGATACGGCGCTCATGAAGGGAACCAGCCCGGCATACTTAAGCAGGGAGCGGCGATCGATCATCATGGCCTCAAACCTCCCGCAGACGTGATTGTCCGCCTTTTGCGAGCAAGCATGGCGTCCAACGACCATGCCCCGGCGCCCTCGATCAGCAGGTAGAGCGATCCCAGCAGCATGTCGAAATCGGCGCGGGCCTCGTGCATCATGCTCCAGAAGCCGTAGCGCGGCAGCTTGGGCACGTGAAATATCCAGAAGTCGTGCCCCAGCATGGTTCGCCAGTTGATAGCGGCCGGCTCATGCCCGGATATGGTTCCGCTCATGATCCGTCTTCTTCGTCTTCGAACAACTCGCCAAACAACTCTCGTACCTTGGCCTTGGCGGCAGAGAGCGCGGCGTGTCCCGCTCTTGTCGCGCGGTAGACACGACGCTCGGCACCGCCGAGACGCTCCTTCACCGACGCCAGCAAGCCCTTCTGCTCGAGCGCGTGCAGGATCGGATAAAGGGTACCGGCGCTCAGTTCGTACCCATGCCGCCGAAGTTCCTCGATCATCGCGAAGCCGTAAATCGCCTCCTTTGTTGCATGGTGCAACACGTGGAGGCGAATAAGGCCGCCGTAGAGCTCGCGATGATCCACGGCCGGCGAAGCCGTGATAGAACGCTTCCGCGTCACATGCGGCTTTTTGACCGTCAAGCGGTTACGTGGGCGCGAGGCAATATCGGATTTCGCCATCGAGATTCGATATATCGGATTCCCAACTTAGTCAAGTCAGAGTCTCCTCCGGACGCGGCCGGCGCACGCGGTCGATCCGCTGCCCGGAAGATCGGCAAGCGTAGCGAGGTTCTCCGGACGTGGGAGCCATTCCCTCTCGAAACGCCCCATCTCGCTCGCCGAGGTCGCAATTTGCGAAACCGTTCGGTCATTCGTGTTGATGCGTCGCTTCGCGCTGGCGGCGGAGGGGGATATCGCGAGAGCCTGAGAGGGGTGACTTTTCTGAGACGAGCGGCTTTCGCGGTTGCTGCGCAACCGCTGACGCCGCCGCGGACAAACTCCCGGCGGGAGTTTGGCTAGCTCTATTTCGGCGCTTCCACCCAGACGTCGCTATGCTTGATACGGTCGATGAGCCGCTGCGGGTCGAATTTGCGGTAGCCGGCGGGGAGGACGAAAAGCTCCGGCGGCTGTGGTCCTTCCGTGATGTTGCGGAGCTCGAGGACGGCGCCATCCTCGGTCTCGAGCCGCACCACGAAGCGCAAGTCGGGCGCGACCCAGCCATCATGCTGGCGATGCTGCGGCGACAGCGCCCGGTATTTCACCGTCTCGCGACCGTCGATGGTCTCGCCGCCGAGCCGCTCGCACTGCCAGCGCTCGCCGGAAGCGGCCGCGCCGGCGCTTTCGGCCATGGCCTGCCATTGGCCGCAGGGGTCGTCGGGATCGAGCGGAACCAGGATCCGGGTGAGCCGGGTCGATTGCCGCGCCGCCATGAAGACGCGCTGCGCCGGGCGGACGAAATAGGCGGATTTGGCATCGCCATCGACGAGGAAGAAGCCGCCGGGAAAGTCCGGCGTCTCGATGCGCACCTTGCCATCGGCGACGTAGAGCTTGCCGGTCGCGCTGCCGGCCGGGGAAGTGACGAGATCGGCGGAGAAATGCTGCGCCGCCGCCGGGGCGCCGGCCAGCGCCAGCCCGCCGAGGAGGCCAAGCGCCAGGAGCGGAGCGGCTGTCATGGGCTTCACCGTGGGTCGCGAAAAGACCGGCGCCGACCAGGCCCTCGGGCCCGATCGGCGGCAGCCTCACGAGATCAGATCAGCGGCGCCGTCACTCGGTGAAGGGTTGGTTGACGGCGGTGTTGAAGTCGAACGCGTCGAAGAGATCGTCGAGCGCCGGCATGTTGGTGGGAACGTAGGGATTGCTCGCCTTGCTCGTCGGGTTCGGCAGATTGTCGCGGCTGCGATCGGTGAGCGGCTGGAGCTTCCAGTTGCGCTCGATGAACTTCAGCAGCGACACGTGATCGCCATAGCTGTGCGTGACCTTGCCGCCAGTCGAATAGGGCGACAGGATCAGCAGCGGAATGCGCGGCCCGTCGCCGAAGAAGTCGATCGGCTGGATGAAGCCCGAATCCCAGTAGCCGCCGGCCTCGTCCCAGGTGATGAACACGACCGTCTCCGCCTTGAGCGCCGGCTTGGCCTCGAGCGCGTCGAGGATATTCTGCACATAGGCCTCGAAAAGATCGATCTTGGAGCTCTGCGGGTGGCCGTCGAGCAGGCCGTCGGGCTTGCCGAAGGAGACCGCCGGCAGGGTGTTGTTCTTGATGTCGGTGATGAGATCGGCCGTGTCCTTGACATGCGCAGCGCGGACGGCGGCGTTGCCCATGATCGACGTCGCGTACTGGAAGGGATTGCAGATCTGGCAGTATGCCACGCCGAGCGCATGCGCGGGATCGGCGAGCGCCGCCGTGGTGAGGTTCGGATTCGCCGGGTTTGCCGCGACCGCCTCGTTCGAGAGGATCACGGCGTCATTGTAAGACCCGCCGAAATAGGCCCAGGAGACGTTCTTGGCGATCAGCGCGTCGCCGATCGTCCTGACCGACGAGGGCGGCAGGCTGCCCTGCACCGCCGGGACCACCGTGCCGTTCGGCAGGAAGCCCGGATTGGTGTTGTCGAGCATGTAGTAGTGGTCGGGCTCGCAGTTGGGCTCGGCGTCGTAGGCCAGGCTGTTGATGTAGTCGACGATCGGGCGGACACCGGGCTGGAAGACGTCCGAGCAATTGCTGAAATTGTTGTCCGCGGTGTACTGGTTGACGGTGCCCGATACCGGATTCGGGTTGGCGATGTTGGAGGGCGGCGTGACGGGGTTGCCGTTGCCGTCGCTCCAGAAGCCGGCATCGCCGGTGCCCAGCATGAAGTGGTTGGCGCCGGTGCCGCCTTGGACCGGCTGGTGGAAATTGTCGCTCAAGGTGAAGCGGTCGGCCAGCGTCTTCAGCAGCGAGGCCTGCTCCTGCTCGGCGTTGTAGAAGCCCATCTCGTTGCCTTCGCTCTGGTTCGTGGCCGAGTAGGTCGCCATGACGAAGGGGAAGAGATCATTGAGGCAGCCGCTGGGATTGGTCTTGGTCGCGGCGGCGATGCTGCAATCCGATTGCTGCCAGGCCTGGTAGAAGCGGTGCGTCATGTCGCCGGTATAGTCATCGTCGGTGAGGTTGGGGCCTTGCAGCGCGAAGGACCCGTTCGGCAACGCGCCGGCACCGGGAACACGGGTGTCCAGCACGCCCGCGGGCAGGCCGGTGGCGCCGGTGGTCAGCAGAGAGGCGTTCTCCGCTTCGATATCCGGCTCGAGATCGGCCTCGGCGATGGTTTCGAACGGCGCGCCGGTGTTGCTTTGCGCCGAAGGTGCGCCGTTGGTGTTCGGCTGCGGCATCAGCTTGGTCGCGCTGTAGAGCGTCTTGGCGATGCTCGGCGCGCCGATGTAGTAGGCCGATTGCGACGCCACCGAGAATTGTTGCGCCAAGGCGAAGTTCGGTCCCGGCGTGCCGTCGGCGTTGACGATGCCCTTGGACAGCAGGTTCGAGATCGTCTGCCCCGCGCCCTTGGGCTTGTAGACGCCGAAAGTGTGGTCGAGGCCGCGATTCTCACCGATCAGAATGATGACGTGCTTGATCGGCGTCGCCGTCACCGCGCTGTTGTCGGCGCTAGCGCCGTGGCCGACGGTGACGTAGCTGACGGCAGACAGCGCCATCGCCGAGACGCAGATAGCGGCCTTCATCCGCCATCTTCTCCGATTGAGAAGGTCCGGTCGCATTTTCCCTCCAAAGCGTAAGTGTGGAAACCCCAAATGGAAACGAGCGGACCGTATCAATCAACGGTGACGCTGACGTGATGCTGATGTTTCACTTCGAGATTTACCCACACGCCAGTGCGACGCAGGACGGCGCGACTCAGCGCGACGGTTTTTCCGCGGCCTGCAGCATCTGGCGCAGCGTGGCGTAATGCGCGTCGTGGATGGCGGGATTGAACAGCGACCATGGCTCCGCCGCGTGCAGCAGCATCGGCACCACCGCCGCCATCAACTTGCGGTAGATCAGAGACTCGGCGGCGGCCGCGTCGAGATGCCCGGCAGCGGCAGCCGCGTCGACTCGGCGCAGATCGAGCACGAGATCCTTGAGCGCCGCGCGCGCCTCGCTGCGCTCGTCCTTGCCGCCGGTGACGGTGGCGTCCTTGCGATCGGGGAACGCCTCGGTGAGCTCGCGCAACTCGCCGCCGACGGTTTCAACCGTCAGCGCGATCACCGCGCCATCGCCCGCAGGGATCGCGGTATCCAGCACGCTGGCGAAATCGTTGATCTCCTTGAGACGGGCGGTGACGCCGTCGCGCTCATAGGGACGCACGCCGTCGCCGATGGCGGTGAGATAAGCGACGAGGTCCTGCCGGTCGCGCGGCGACAGGCCGAGATCGAAGACGCGGTCGAAATGCACCACCACTTGCGCATAGTCGTCATAGCGCCCGTCGTGAAAATAGGGCGCGTTGAAATCGGCGTTGAGCAAGGTCGGCGTCTTGAACAGGCCGCCGGAGCCGACATCGTGCTGGCGATGGTCGACAAAGGCCGCCGACGGCAGGTGGCAGGCGGCGCAGCTCAGGCCGGGATCGCGCGGAAACGGCTTCGAGAACAGCGACTCGCCGCGCCGCTCGGCCTCGCCGGCGCCGGCGGCGAGCCTGCCGCCTGGCGCGAGGCGCGGATTGGGCAGGAAATCGATGTCCTGGATGTAGGCGACCAGCGCGTCGAGGATGACCGGCGACGGCTCGGGCCCGGCGAACTCGCCGACGATGACCGTGCGGACGAAGTCCCTGAGCGAGGCGGTGCGCCCGTCATGGCCATAGGGCGCGAGCAGGCGCGCGCCGCGCAGGCTGGGGGGCGTGACGGGATCGAGCACGCCGTTATCCGCCTGGGGGTTGAACAGCGCCCCGGTCGGGTCGAAAGTGCCGGGGCGCGTCGACAAGCCCGCGATGTAAAGCTGCGCGTTCGATGTGCCGTTGGCATGACAGGTGTTGCAGCTGATGCCGGCGCGGCGCGCGACATCGCCGAGCAGCGACGGCGCGCTGAACGCCATGTCACCGAGCCGCACGAGATAGGATTTGACGCCGCCCGTCGCCTCCGATCGGAAGATCTCGCGCGGCTGATCGAGCGCGTCCTCGCCGAGCTCGCTGCCGGCCGGCAGCGCGGTCTCGCGCCCTCCCACCGGAAAAGCCGCGGCCGGCGCCAGCGGCAGCGCCGCCCAAGCGGCGAGAGCCGCGACGGCGAGGCAGCGGGCGAGAGGTACGCGACCGCGCGGCCGCCGGCGCCGTCTCATTGGACGAGAACCTCGAGCGTCGCGGCGCGCGCGCCGGCAGCGGATGCCGCCGGCAGTGTGCCAGCGACGCCGAGGCCGACAGCGGATCGCGGCAAGCTGCAAGAGGCTTGCGCAGAGCGAGCAACATTCTTCATCGATCATTCCCCCGTCGTCGAAAAATTACTCTCGCGGTCTTTGCGCTTTTATGACGTCGCCGCCCAACACAACCATCGACGCGCGTGCATCGCCGGCCGACGCTCTCACATCGTCGCGAGCATCGGCTTCTGGCGCGATGTGAAAGCCATTCAGAAAAATCGGTAACGGCGTCGAGCTACAGTCTGCCCGCACGCACGACCGGAGACTTCATCGACGGACCCGACGCTCTGGATCCCGCCCAGCAGCTCGGGCAAGGCTCGTTCGACCATCTCGCGGGGTCGATCCTCAACATGTTCGATTTCGAGGACGCGCCGAACCTGACGACGCTGATCCTCGACCCCACGACCGGCCGCAAGTAGCGCGCGTCCGCTCCCTGGTGACGCGAAACCTGCTGCCGGCCCACTCCGGCAGCGGGGGTTTCGCCAGGTCGGCGCCGCATGGCGACCGACGAGACGCCGCTGAAGCCCGGTCGCAATGCATGACGGTATTATGTCTTCGGCGCGAAATTTAATCAGAAAAAAGCGTTGTTCTCCGCGCGAACGCTCACCATCATCGCGCGTCTGCGCGCCGGTCCCTGACGAAATCCCTGTCGTCTGCCGCATAATCCTCTGCCCATGATGTCGCCCCCCGCCTCCACGGCCCTTCAGCAGCGTCGCCGCTGCCGTTTTGCCGCGGCAATTCCGTGGCTGGCGATCGCGGTGACGGCCATGGTCGGCGCCTGCGATACGGTCAAGCCCGACACCCAAGCTGCCGAGGCGAAGGCAGAAGCGACCGCGACGCCGCCGGCACCCTGGGCGCGGAGCGCGGCGACGCCTACACCCTCGTCCGCGGCGGCGCCGGCACGTGCGGCGGAGCCGATGATCTTTCCCGGCACCGGCGCGCTGATCGCCGCGGGCATCGAGGCTCCGCCCGGCGCCGCCGCCGAGGACGGCGACATCACCCTCAACTTCGTCGACGCCGATGTGCGCGAGGTGATGCGCGCGGTGCTGGGCGGAGTGCTGCATCTCAATTATGCCGTCGATTCCAAGGTGCAGGCGACGATCACCATCCAGACCAGCCGTCCGCTGCAGCACGACCAGGTGCTGCCGACGCTGCAGTCGGCGTTGCGCAGCAGCGGCCTGGCGCTGGTAGAAAACGCCGGGGTCTATCGCGTCGTCCCGGTCGAGGACGCCACGCGCAGCGGCTCGGCCGCGCTGGTCGTCGGCCAAGGCCCGCGCCCGCGCGCCGACAACCCCAGCTACAACGTGCAGATCTTTCCGCTGAAATACGTCGCCGCCGCCGATATGCGGCAGACGATCGAGCCGCTGCTGCCCAAAGGCGCGGTCATGGAGGTGGATGCGGCGCGCAACCTGATCATCCTGTCGGGTAGCGGCCAGGATCTCTCCACCGCCATCGAGCTGCTGCACACCTTCGACGTCGACTGGCTCAAGGGCATGTCCTTCGGCATCTTTCCGTTGCAGGTCAGCACGCCCCGCACCGTGGCCGGCGAGCTCAACACCATCTTCGGCGCCAATGGCAGCGTGCCGCTGGCCGGCGTGCTGCGCTTTGCGCCGCTCGAGCGCATGAACGCGATCCTGGCGGTGTCGCCGCAGCGCTCCTATCTCGACCAGGCGCGCGCCTGGATCGAGCGGCTCGACAAGGGCGGCGACGACAGCACGCCGCGCCTCTTCGAATATCACGTGCAGAACAGCCGCGCCGCCGATCTCGCCAAGGTGCTGTCGCAGCTCTTCTCGTCGGGCCAAGTGCAGACGGTCGAGCCGCAGACCACGCCCGACAAGGCCTTCACCGCTGCGGTGCAGGCGGGCTCCAACATGATGAACGGTACGGCGGGCGGCGGCGGCATGCCGGGCCTGTCGGCGACGCCGCTCGCCGGCGGCACGGGCACCGGCACGGGCGCCGCCACCCCCGCCTCGCCCACGCCGGGCACGGCATCGCCGGCGCCCGCCTCGCCCGCGCCCGGCGCCGGCGGCGCGAGCGCGGCGCCGCCGCAATCCCCGGGGCTGTCCTCGGCGCTCGGCAGCGCCTTCGGCGCAGATCGCAGCAGCGACGACTTCCAATTGCCCCAGGTGCGGATCGTCGCCGACGAGAAGAACAACAGCCTGGTGATCTTCGCCCGGCCGCGCGAGTACCGGATGATCGAGGAGGCGCTGAAGCGGCTCGACGTCGTGCCGCTGCAGGTGCTGATCGAGGCTACGATCGCCGAGGTGACGCTCAACGACAATCTGCAATACGGGCTGCAATGGTTCTTCAGCCACGCCTCGAACAGCACCCAGCTGCTCAACAACACCAACACCAGCGGCGGCACCGCGACCGGCACGGCGGCCGATATCGTGCCGCAATTCTCGGGCCTGGCCGGCTTCAACTACATCGTCGGCGGCGGCCAGGCGAAGGCGGTGCTGAGCGCGCTGTCGCAGCTCACCACCGTCAACGTCATCTCCTCGCCGCAGCTCCTGGTGCTCGATCACCATGTCGCGACCCTGCAGGTCGGCGACGAGGTGCCGGTGCCGACGGCGCAGATCCAGAGCACGATCACCAGCGGCGCGCCGCTGGTCAACACCATCCAATACGTCAATACCGGCGTCATCCTCAGCGTCTCGCCGCGCGTCAACGTCAACGGCGTCATCACTCTCGACATCTCGCAGGAGGTGAGCAACGTCGACACCACGGTGGCGGCCTCGGCGCTCAACGCGCCGACGATCAGCCAGCGCCGCGTCGACACCGCGGTGACCGTGCTCGACGGCGAGACGGTGGCGCTCGGCGGCCTCATCACCGAGACGCGCACGGTCGGCAATACCGGCGTGCCGGTGCTGATGGAGATACCGGTGGTGGGCAGCCTGTTCGGCACCAAGCAGAACAACAAGGCGCGCACCGAGCTGCTGATCCTGCTGTCGCCACGGGTCGTGCACGACGCCGCCGAGGCGCGGGCCGCCACCGAGGAGCTCAGGGGCAGGCTTCACACCATCGCGCCCACGGTCGGGCGCGCGCCTTAGCAATGGCGGGGCCGCGGCGGCACCAGCGCGGCTTCGCGCTGCTGCTCGTCATCTGGGTCCTGGCGATCCTGGCCGTGCTTGCCGCGGGATTTGCCGCCAGCACGCGCAGCGAGACGCGGCTCGCGCGCAATCTCCTCGAGGCCGCCCGCGCGCGCGCCTGGGCCGAGGCCGGCATCGCCCGCGCCACGGCGGCGCTGCTCGAGCCCGACCCGCGGGCGCGCTGGCCGGCCGACGGCACGCCGCAGCGGATCGGCTTCGACGGCGCCGACATCGTGGTCAGGATCCAGGACGAGGACGGCAAGATCGATCTCAACCAGGCGCCGACGGAGCTGCTGGCGGGGCTGTGCGCGGAGCTCGGCATCGACGACGACAGCTGCGCCGCGTTGGTCGACGGCGTCACCGCCCGCCGCCGCGCCGCCGCGCCGCCCGAGGCGCCGAGCTTTCAAGGGCTGCGCTTCGGCGCGCCGGCGGCGACGCCGGACCGCCAGGCCGCGGCCTTCACCACGGTGGAGGAGCTGCGCCAGCTGCCGGCGCTCGATCCCGCGAGCTTTGCGCGGCTCAGGCCTTTCGTCACGGTCTATGCCGAGAGCGAGCACATCGATCCCGCGGTGGCGCCGCGCGAGGTGCTGCTCGCCATTCCCGGCATCGATCCGCGCGAGGTCGAGCGGCTGCTGGCGGCGCGGGCCGACGCCGCCCGGACGCTTGCGCCCTTGCCGGCGCTCACCGGCGCCGGGCTCTACGTCGCGCCCGGCCAGTTGCATGCGGCGACGATCATCGCCACGGCGCGCAGCACGAGCGGCGGCTCCTTCACGCAGCGCAGCGTCATCGCGCTCACCGGCCAGCCGCTCACGCCGGTGCAGGTGCAGGAATGGCGCCAGGAGATCGACGAGGACGCGGCCGAGTGAGGAAGGCGATTCAGCGGACGTTAACCGCTATGCCGATAGCATAGGCAGCATACCCCGACGATGACTGCCGAGGATTGCATGCGCGTCCGCACGTTTTTTCTCTTGTGCATGTCGGCCATGAGCGTTCTGGCCGCGGGCGCGGCGTTGAAGCTCGTGGTCGACGCTGCCGCACAATACCGCGCCGCGGCGCGTGCGGCGGACGCCATGGACGTCGTCGGCGCGCTGATGATGATGGCTGAGAAGCTGTCGACCGAGCGTGTCCCGGTCAGTACCAATCTGGTCTCGGAACCTCCGGCGAGCGAAGCCGAGCGTGCCAAGATCGCGGCTGCTCGGACCGAGGTGGACACATCGATCGCGCAATCGCTCGCGCGCATCGCTGCGTGGCACGACCCCGGCGCCGCCGAGGCGCAGCAGGTCATCACCAGCATGGCGGCGGCGTTCAACCCTCTACGCCTTAAGGTCGACGCAGCGTTGGCGCTACCCAAGACGCAGCGCGATCCCGGCTTTTTTGCCGTCAATGCCCAGGCCTTCCAGGCGGCCTCGAGCGCGATCGACCATGCGGTCGACATCGCTGCGCGCGTTGCGACCAGCGCCGATGGCGGCCTCGGCTACTTCGTCGAGATCGCGCAAGCGAGCTGGAGCGTTCGCGAAACCGGGGCTCGCCGCGCCGCCATCTACGTCCCCTCGCTCGGGGCGCGCACGCCGCTGACGCCGGCTATGCTGGAAAGGCTCGCCGATGCCGATGCGCGCATCGACAAAGACTGGTCCACCATCACCACAATGACGCATCGTCTCGGCGATCTGCCGGCACTGACGGCGGCGCTCGCGACGGCGCGCGACCGCTTCTACGGCGATGCCGACAAGGCGTATCGCGCCCTCGTCGAGGCCGGCCGCAAGGATGGCCAATATCCCTTCAATCCCCTGGAATACGGGGCGATCCACGTGCCCGGCCTCACCGCCGTGCTGGCGCTGCGCGACGCCGCCTTCGAGATCGCGCGCACGCGGGTCACTGACAAGCAGCATGCCGCCACCGTGGATCTCGCTTTCATGCTCGGCGGTCTCCTCGTCATCATCGGTCTCGGTGCGGTGATCACACTCTTCCTCACCCGGCGGATCGTCTCGCCGCTGGTCACGCTGACCGCCGCCATCGGCCGCCTGGCGCAAGGGGACCACGCGAGGGCGATCCCCGCCCGCGAGCGGACCGACGAGATCGGGCTTATGGCGCGCGCCCTCGAAACGCTGCGGCAGAATGCGGTGGAGGCGGAGCGGCTCGCCGCGGCGTCGGCCGCCGAGCAGGCAGCGCGGCAGCAGCGTGCGGCGCGCATCGAAAGCATCACGCACGCCTTCGACGAGTCCAGCGGATCGGTCATCCAGTCGGTCAAGCAGGGGGCCGGCTCGATGCTCGAGCAAGCCAACCGCTCATCGGCGCTCGCGCAGCAAGTGGAAGGCAAGGCGGTGTCCGTCATCGACGCGGCCAAGCAGGCTATGATCAACGTCGAAACTGTCGCCGCCGCTGCCGAGGAGCTGTCGCGCTCGATCGGCGAGATCGGCGAGCGGATCGAGCGCTCGGCCACCAGCTCGGCACAAGCCGAGCAATTCGCCAATGACGCATCGCGAGAAATCGGCGGCCTTGCCGAGGCGTCGGAGCGGATCGGCGCGGTGGTCGACCTCATCCAGAGCATCGCGAGCCAGACCAATTTGCTCGCCCTGAACGCGACGATCGAGGCGGCGCGCGCCGGCGATGCCGGAAAAGGCTTCGCCGTGGTCGCTTCCGAAGTGAAGGCGCTGGCCGGGCAGACGGCGAAGGCGACCGACGAGATCGGAAGCCAGATTTCGCGCATTCAAAGCGAAACCAGCAGCGCCGTCGGGCGGGTGAAGCGCGTCGCCGCCATTATCGCCGACACCACGAGGCTCGCGAGCGAAGTCGCCGCCGCGGTCGAACAGCAGAATGCGGCGACGGCCGAGATCGCGCGCAACGCCCAGCAAGCCGCGTCCGGCGCACAGGTGGTTACGCGCGAGGCCGGCATGGTCGGCGCCGCCATGGCGGAATCCCGCGCCGCCGGTGGGCTCATGCTGGAAACCGTCGAGCAACTCTCGGCGCGGGCGGAAAGCCTCACCGGCAAGATATCCTCGTTCCTGAGCGAGGTGAGAGCGGCCTGAGACGCGGAGCGTCCGGGCGCGATTGCCTTTTCCTCCGGCTATCGCGACAGTTCCATCGACGCGCTGAACCAGTGCTTCAAAGTCAACGTCGGCACCGGGGCGGTCGAGCGGGTCCGATCATCAATAGCCGCCCCCTTGGTCGGACCGGCTGTCGCCGCTGCTCGATGGGGCCGGCGCGGTCGAGGAGGCGCCGGCGCCGCCGCCGGGAGATTGGCAGGCGCTCAGCAAGGCGATAATCGCCGTCGAGGCGAGAAGAATGGCACGTTTTGCCGTCCGAGACCGCCGCGTGGGCTCCATGGCACACCTTCCTTTGGACTCGACGCTAGGTGTCGCAGCTCAAGGCTGTCAATCTTTGGCAGGCCGGTATCACGAACTCCTGATCGCCCGCAGAACCATGGTGTCGGTGAAAAGCCATCGGCCTAGTTGATCTCCGTCTCGAGCCGATAGCCTTGCTCGGCGAGCAGGGATTGCAGCCGCTCGATCGCGCCCTCGCGCAGGAAGTCGCCGAGATCGTCCAGCGTGTCGAATTCGGTCACCACGGTAAGCGTCGCCCCATCGGCGGCGACGGCCGTGTCGCGCGACAGGATTTTGCCGGCCTTGGCATAGCGGTGATTGGCATGCTGCCAGTCCAGGGCGCCGAGCCATTGGCGCAGCTCCGCGATATCGAGCCGCGTGCGCGCCAGGCGCCGCGTGATCGTTGCGCGCAGCTTCGGCGTCGCGCGCGCGTCGCGTGCGGCGGCGAGAGACCGCGCCTGGAAGACGAGATGGACGCGCGGCGCCGGCGACAGGTTCGTAGCGCGATGGCCGCGCTCGGTGTTTGCCAGGAAGCACGATCCGTCCGCCGGCAGATGGTAGGAGCCACCCGCCTCGAACTCGAAGAGGCATTGTGGCCCGGTGGTGATCGGAATGTGGAGCCTGCGGCTGCCGGGGCCGTCGCTGTGGAACGGCATGACATGGCCGGGGTGGAGCTCGAGCAGCCGACCGCGATCGAGCGCGACATGCGATGACAGCGCCTCGAACACGGCGGCGAACTCGCCGGCGATGGCGGTCGGCTCGACCGCCGGACGCGCGCCGCGCGCGAGCCGGAAGTTGAGCAGGCCGTAGAGCGGATCGTCGGTATCGCCGCAGGACTGCAGGCAAATGCCGCGATAGCTGGGATCATCGTTCCTCGGCCGCAGCGGAAACCGGCGGCGCACCCGCTCAACGGCTGCGACGAGATGATCGATGTCGACGCGCGGCGCGGCCAGCCTCAGGATCTCGTAGTCGCCGGCGCCGAGCGTCTCGGCGAGAGCGCCAGGCGCGATCTCTTTGACGTGGCCGTCGGAAATTGACCGTGCCATGCGCTTCAGGTCGCTCACCTCGACCCGCTATATCCGGTTCGAGCGCTTCTCACGCCTTCAATTTAAGCTGCGCGTGGGACACTGGCAATTCACAGGCTGGTGTAAATTGCGAACCGCAGATGGGGGAGAGGACCGGATCTGGCCGCCTCAGCCGGCGCCGGATCGGCGTTACCGCTGCCGCCCCTGGCGCCGGCCCGGGCCGGCCGGAAGCTAGCCGCGCGGCGGCGGACGCGGCGTGCCGGGGGCGGCGGCGGGGACATCTTTCAGCTTGAGCTCGTACTCCGTCGCGCCGTGCTCGAGGACGACGCGGTCGGGGAGGATCGATTGCACGGTCCAGCCTTCGACCGCCTGCCCTTCGCTGACGCGGGCGATCTCGACGGGATGGCCGTGCTGCACCAGCGCCGCCCTCCCCGCCTCGGAGATCACGACCCCGAGCAGCACGAAGCTGCCCGACTTGCCCAGCAGGTCCTGGCCGGGCTCGGCCGGCGGCTTCTGGCGCGTGGCGGAAAAGAGCGGCCGCTCCGCCACCTCGGCATAGCTCGCCAGCGGCGGCAGGCGGAAGGCGGCGGGAAGCGGCGGCAGCGGCGGCGTCGTCGCGGCGGCAGGCGACGGCGCTGTCGTCGACGCGTCGGGCGCGCCGGCGAGCTCGGTCGCAACGAGGACGGCGAGGCCGCCGCAGAGCGCGCCCAGCAGCAGCGCCGCGCCGCGCCGATCGGCGAGAGCGACCGCGATCTCGGCGGGGCGCCGCCACAGCGCCAGCGCGCGCGGCATCACTGCACCGCCTGCGGGTCACGCGCCGCCACGGATTGCCGGTCCGCCGCTTTGGCGCCGCGCATATAGCCATAGACGTCGAGCCGGACATCGAGCGACTGGTCCTCGACGGTGCGCTCGCGGCGCCGGTCGGCGCCGAGATGCGCGCGCAGGTCGAGATTGTCGAGAAACAGCAGCGGCGAGGCCGTCTCGATGCCGTAGAGCACGCGCTGCGCCGCTTCGGTGTCGAGCGTCATCTGCGCCCGGATGGTGATCCGGCGGTATTTCCCCTCGTCCTGCACCGGCAGCACCTGCGTGCTTTTAAGCTCGCCATGCGCGGCCTCCACCAGCGCCTTGATCCGGTTCTGCATCTGCGCCGCGACCAGCGCGTCATTGGTGCCTTGCAGGAAGCCTTCCGAGGCGGCCTGGCGCTGGCGCAGCGCCGCGAGCTGGGCGCGGCGCTGCGGCAGCTCCGCTGCGACGCGCCGGAAGCGGGCGATGGCGCTTTCCCGGTCGGCGATCGCCTCGCCGGTGGTGCGGTAATCCCACAGCAGCGGCTGCACCGCGCCGAGATAGAAGAGGGCGATCCCGCCCAGCAGGATCAGCACGGCCAGCATCCGGCTTGCCGCCGGCGGCAGCGGCCTCACGGCTTCGCCTCCGACAGGAGCCGCGCGGTGATGTTGAACTGCTCGCGCCGGGTCTTTTGGTCCTGGGTGACCGGCGAGCGGAAGGCGGCGTTGCCGAAGCGCCCGGATTGGTCGACCAAAGCGAGCACGCCCGAGGCCGAGGCACCGATGCCGGTGAGCCGCACTTCGCCGCCGGTCACCTCAAGCTCGCTGAGCCAGGTATCGTCGGGCAGCAGGTGCGTCAGCGTGTAGAGCACCTCCGAGGCGGACGGCGCCTGCCGCTTGCGCGCGTCGAGAAAGCCGCTCTCCTGGATCTCGGCCTCGATCTCCTTTTGCAGGCGCAGGCTTTCGTCGGCCCCCTGCTTGCTCTCGGCGAGCGCCGCGGCGAGCCCGTCGGCGGCGCGATGCGCCTGGTAGAGCGGGATGAGGAGCGCGCCGCAAGCCAGCACCGCCGCCAGCAGTGCGAGGCCGCCCAGCGCGAGGCTCGGCAGGCGCGCGCCGAGAGTCCGTGGCCGCGCGGGCAGCAGATTGCCGGAGTCCGGCTCGCCCGCCACCTCGACGCAATCGGGTGCCAATCCCAGACGCTGCGCCGCCGCCAGCGCCTCGTCGACCAGCGGCCGCGGCACCACCGTCAGCTGCACGGCAAGGCGCTTGGCCGCGGGGTCGCGGCGGATCACCCGCTGGCTGCGATAGACCTCCTCGCTGCGGAACGGCGTGCGGCGGTCGAGCTCGAAGGCGACGACCTCGGCGAGATTGGCTTCCGCGGCCAGCGGCAGGCTCATGACGGTGCGCAGCGCAGCAGCTTCCGGCAGCGAGACCACGGCGCCGGCACCGCGGCGCAAGCGCGACCGGAGCGCGGCCACCGCCGCGCGCGACGCCGCCTGGCGCGCGGGATCGAGGTCGAGATGCGCCAGCGTCTCCGCTCTGCCGCCGCCGCGCTGGACGAGCTCGGCGCTGCCGGCGCCGCTCATCACCAGCACCAGCCGCCCGCGCCCGGCCGCGAGCGCCTGCCGCCAGCGCGGCGGCACCAGCGCCACGATCTCGCTGCTCCACCAGCGGCAGGCGGCACCAAGCGTGGGCAACAGGCTCGTCAAGGAAAGGCGCATCGAAAGGCCGGCCGCCGCGGAAAGGGAGGCACCAGGATGGCCGATCGCCATGACACAACCATGTCGGTTGAGTGACGGATCGCCGGATCAGCGCGATGACCAGAGTGGCGCCGCGGCGCGCAGCGCCACCAGCAGCTCTGGCGCCTGCCGGCCATCGGCAAAGCCGAGGCGCAAGCGCACCAGCGCCGGGAGACCCGCCGCATCCTGCCAGCGATCATGCCATTCCGGCGTGTCGCCCAGGGCAAGCGCGCCGAAATAGGCGAACTCGATCGAGGTCACGCGCTCGAGCAGCACCGAACGCTGCGGCGCCGAGGCAGTCGTCGCGTCGGGATCGGCGCGGACGAGCCGCCAGCTCAGCACCAGGCGATCGCCGCCGCTGCCCCGCTCGAGCGCGAGGCGCAGCACGTGCCAGCCGCCCGCCGCAAGATACGCCGGCGGCGAGGCGACGAACTCGACGCTGTCGGCCTCGCCGTCGAAGGCGACCACCTTGCGGTCGTCGCCGGCGTCCTTCTCGAGCGGCTGCGCATCGGCGAGCTGGTTGCGCAGGAAGCCCGAAGCGGCGGCAATCTCCGCCGACCAATCGAGGCGCGCGGTCCCCGCCTCGGTGGCGCGCATGCCGAAGCGCAGCCCGCCGAACAGCACGACCGACAGCAGGGCAAAGAGCGTGACCGCCACCAGCAGCTCGACCAGCGTGAAGCCGGCGGCGCCCGATGCCCGCGCAGTCATGGCTGCGGCCCCAACCGCAAAGTACTGAGGGACAGCGAGCGCTCGCGCCGCCCCTCGCGCCAGGCGACGGTGGCCGAGACGCGATAGAGCACGAGATACTGCGCCGCCGCCTCGGTCTCGCCGGGCGCGTGATAGCGCTCGACCGCGGCGCGGATGCGGAAGGGCGCGCTCTCGAGCTCGGCGATGTCACCCTCGGCGAGCGGCGCCACCACCCCCACCGCGTCGAGCGTCGATTGCGCCAGGATCGTTGCCCTGGTGTAGACCTCGGAGCGCTCGCTGCCGACGAGGCTGAGGGTCAGGATGCGCAGCAAGGCCACCAGCAGCAGCGCGGCGATGGCGAAGGCCACCAGCACCTCGATGAGCGTGAAGCCGCCGCGGTCAGCGCGCGTCGAGCGCGACGCGGCCGGTAAGCCAATCCACCGTGACATCCGAGCGCCTCTCTCCCCGCCGCAGCAGCAGACGGCCGCCGGTCGAGCTGCCATCGGCAAAGAAGCGGATGGCGGTGCGCGCCTGCCCGTCGCTGGCATCGGCGACCGACAGCAGCAGCCCCTGCGGCAGGCGGCGCACCGGACCGGCGCCGGCGCGGAAGAGCCCGGCGGCGCCGTCGACCAGGAACGCCTCGCTGCGGCCTTCGCGGATTGCCAGGCTGCGCGTCTCGCGCAGCCCCGCGGCGATCTCGCGGGCTGAAGCGGCAAGCTCCAGCCTGGCCTCGCCGCCGGCGAAGAGCGGCGGCACCACCGCCATGACCAGCGCCACGATGACCAGCACCACCAGCATCTCGACCAGGGTGAATCCCATGGCGCGCATCGGCCTCACCAGTTGGTGACGTCCTGGTTCTCGCCGGCGCCGCCCGGCGCATTGTCGGCGCCGAGCGAATAGAGATCGTATTCGCCATGCTCGCCCGGCGAGCGGTAGAGGTACGGCCGGCCCCAGGGATCGAGCGGCAGCCTGCGCTGCTTGATGTAGGGGCCGTGCCAGCGATCGGAATCGGCGCCCGGCGGCGGCTCGACCAGCGCCGACAAGCCTTCCTCCTGCGTCGGATAGCGCTGCAGGTCGAGCCGGTAGAGATCGAGCGCATTGCCGAGCGTCTGGATCTCGATGCGGGCGGTGTCGACCTTGGCGCGGCCGAGATATTTGAGCACCTGCGGCGTCACCAACGCCACCAGCATGCCGAGAATGGCGAGCACCACCAGCAGCTCGACCAGGGTGAAGCCGCTGTCGCGCCGCGGCGCTCGATGATCGGCGACGGCTCTCGGATGTGCCGGCGACACCTTATTCCCTCCTTCAGATCGCAAGCTCGTAGACGCTCAGAACGGCGGTGAGGATCGAGCCGATGACCAAGGCCACGACGATGCCGAGCAGCACCGTGATCCCCGGCACCAGGACCGCGAGCAGCCGCTCGACGCTGCGGCCGACCTCCTCGTCGAAGATCTCGGCCGTCTTGAGCAGCATCTCCTCGAGCCGCGCGGTCTCCTCGCCGACGCGAATGAGCTGGATGGCCAGCGCCGGCACGGCCTTGCTGCGCGACAGCGGCTCGGCAAGGCCCTTGCCTTGCTTCAGGCTCTCCGCGACCGCACCGACCGCTTCGGCGATGGCGCTATTGCGCAGCGTGTCCTGGGTGATCGCCAAACCCGCCAGCGGCGCCACGCCGTTCCTAAGCAAGGTCCCCAAGGTGCGGGCAAAGCGCGCCACCTCGGCCTTGGTGATGAGATCGCCCAGCAGCGGCAGCGCCAGCAGGCGGCGATCCCAGCGCCGGCGCTGCTCGGCGCCGCGGAGCTGGCGGGCGACGATCACGGCGGCGAGCGCGATCGCCGCCAGCAGCGCCCACCAATAGTCCTGCAGCAGGTCGGTGACGGCGAGCACCGCTCTTGCGGCAAACGGCAGCGCCGCGCCGGCATCCTCGAAGAGCGGCCGGAAGCGCGGGATGACGAAGCCGAACAGCGCGCCGATCGAGGCCATGCCGGTGGCCAGCACGATGGCGGGATAGATCAAGGCCGAGACCACCTTCTGCCGCGCCGCCTGGGACTTCTCAAGGAACTCGGCGAGGTGGCGCAAGGTCGCGTCGAGCGAGGCGCCAGCCTCGCCGGCATGCACCATGCCGATATAGAATTTCGGGAAGGCGGCGGGCTCGGCCGCCATGGCATCGGCCAGCGTGCTGCCGCCGCGCACCTTCTCCAGCACCGCGGCAAGGCAGTCGCGCTCGGCCTGACGCGGCGTCACCGTCTGCGCCAGCTCGAGCGCGCGGTCGAGCGACAGCCCCGCCTGCAGCAAGGTCGCAAGCTGCTGCGTCACCAGCGCCAGATTGGCGAAGCGCCGCGCCCGCGGCTTCCACTCCCAGGCGAGGAGCCGCGCCAGCGCGCCGCGCGACGCGGCATCGGCCCGGATCGGCACGTGACCCTGGCTGTAGAGCCGCTCGATCACCGCCGCCTGGGTCTCCGCCTCCATCTCGCCGGCGACGAGCTCGCCCTGGGCCGAGACCGCCTCGTAGCGATAGCGCATCACGCACCGACATCCCGCGTCACGCGCAGCACCTCCTCGAGCGAGGTGACGCCGAGCAGCGCCTTGCGCAGCCCGTCATCATACATCGAGCGCATGCCCTGGCCGGCGCCGGCGCGGTGGATCTCGCCCGCCTCGGCATGGCGCAGCACCAGCCGGCGGATCGCGTCGCTCATCGCCAGGAACTCGAGCACGGCGATGCGGCCGCGATAGCCGCTGCCGCGGCAGGCCTCGCAGCCGCGCGGGCGGTGCAATACCACCTCGCTGCCGGGATCGGCGAGGCGGAGCTGGGCGACGAGCTCCGGCAAGGCGGCATAGGGCTCGCGGCAGGTCTCGCAGAGCTTGCGCACCAGGCGCTGCGCCAGCACGCCGGTGATGGTCGAGGTCACGAGATAATCCTCGACCCCCATGTCGAGGAGCCGGGTCACTGTGGCGGCGGCGCTGTTGGTGTGCAGCGTCGAGAGCACGAGATGGCCGGTGAGCGCGGCCTGGATGCCGATCTGCGCCGTCTCGAGATCGCGCATCTCGCCGATCATGACGATGTCGGGGTCCTGGCGCAGGATGGAGCGCAGCACATGCGCGAAGCTGAGGCCGATCTGCGGCTTCACCTGGATCTGGTTGACGCCCTCGAGCTGGTACTCGATTGGGTCTTCGACGGTGAAGAGCTTCTTCTCCGGCGAGTTCAGCCGCTGCAGGCAGGTGTAGAGCGTCGTCGTCTTGCCGCTGCCGGTGGGGCCGGTGACCAGCAGGATGCCTTGCGGCTGGTCGAGCACGGCGAGAAACGGCGCTACGGACTCCTCGAGAAAACCCAGCCCTGCGAGGTCGGCGACCAGGCTGGAGCGGTCGAGGATGCGCATCACCACGCTCTCGCCATGCAAGGTCGGCGCGGTCGAGACGCGCAGATCGAACTCGCGGCCCTGCACGGCGATGCGGATGCGGCCGTCCTGCGGCAGCCGCCGCTCGGCGATGTTGAGCCGCGCCATGATCTTGATGCGCGAGATGATCGCCGGCTTGTAGCGCAGCGGCGGCGGCGCCATATCGCGCAAGATGCCGTCGACGCGGTAGCGCAGCGCCAGCCGGTTCTGGAACGGCTCGATATGGATGTCGGAGGCGCGGCTCTCGACGGCGCGCGCGATGAGCTGGTTGACCAGGCGGATGACCGGCCCCTCGCTGGCGAGGTCGCGCAGCCGGTCGACATCCTCGGTGAGCTCGTCATCGCTGACGAGCTCCGCCTCGGCGCGGTCGACGACGGCGCCGGCCGCGCCCTGCTCGGCCTCATAGAGCCGCGCATAGGCGGCTTCGAGCTCCGAGGGGAGCGCGATCCGCGCCAGCACGGTCTTGCCGCTTGCCATCTCGAGCGCGCGCCGCGCAAAGCCGTCGAGCGGGTCGATCATGGCAACGGTCAGCGTGCCGGAATCCTCGGCGAGCGGCACCACGCCTGCCTGCTTCAGGAATTTCTTGCTGATCCTGCCGTCGAGCACCGGCATGTCGGGAAACTCGGCGGGCAGTGCCACGGCGAGGCCCAGCTCGCGCGCAAAGGCTTCCGCCACGTCGCGCTCGCCGGTCAGCCCGAGCTTGACCAGCAGCGCCTCAAGCCGCTCCTCGCTGCTCGCCTGCACCCGCAGGATGCGGTCGAGCGCCGACGCTTCGAGCTTTCCCGCCTCGATCAGTCGGGAGGCGAGCGATCGCTCGACCGGTTTGCGATCGGCCCCATTCACCAGCATGCGTATCTCTGTCGCGAAAGGCGACGGCGGACGCTAGCACGCGAGCTTGAAGGTTATGTGACGGGGAGGCCGGGCGCGGCGCGGCAGAACCCAGGCTCGATATCTATCGGAAGATCGATCGGAAGATCACCCAGGGCACCCTGCCCCTCAGACGCCAGCACATCCGAATATCCGGGCGATGTGGGGTCATTTTCGCTTTTCCCGCCCGCGCCGATGAACGTGGTCGCGCAGAGCACGATTGATATCAGTTTGATACCCTTCTCCCTTTGGCGCACGATCCTTGAACCAGGCGATCACATCCGAATCGAGGCGAAGCGTGATCTGCTGTTTCACCGGCCGATAAAACACGCCGCGCCGCGCTCCGGACCAATCGCGAACCTCCGGCACGTCGCGTGTATTAATCTGGTCGTCCCTCAACTTTGCCAGAGTGTCGAGCTCGGCCTTTTGATCCGGGCTGAGTGGCCTAGAACTCGCCTTCTTCATACGCTTTCCTTTCATGGGACGTCGCCTTTCGCGCGCTGATGATGCGGCCCACCTCTTCGCCGGTGTCCGACTTCGGAGTGGGCGTGGTGTGCACAACCAAGACGGTGACGTGACCGATGACGCCGATGGTTTGCCAACGCTCCTCGTCAGGATGCTGGTCCAGCCGAGACAGTGCCAGAGGATCATCAAAGACCAACTGGGCCGTCTCGAAGCTGAGTCCGTGATGCTCTCGCTTATTCCGCTCGTTCTTGTCCGGATCCCAGGCCCAACTCAAGACAGCCTCGCATTGTAGCTACATAAATGTAGTTACGTTCGCTCGCCCGGTCAAGGGCCGGCGATTGCCCATGCGCTCCTTGCTGTCTACCTCTCCAGCCCGCCGCGCCCGACGATGAAGTCGGCGATCTCGGCGACGCCCTGGTTCTCCTTGAGGTTGGTGAAGAGGAAGGGCCGCTCGCCGCGCATCTTGCGGGCGTCGCGGTCCATCACCCCGAGATCGGCGCCGACCAGCGGCGCCAGATCGATCTTGTTGATCACCAGCAGGTCGGAGCGGGTAATCCCCGGCCCGCCCTTGCGCGGGATCTTGTCGCCAGCGGAGACGTCGATGACGTAGAGCGTGAGGTCGGCGAGCTCGGGGCTGAAGGTCGCCGCGAGATTGTCGCCGCCGGATTCGACGAAGATGAGGTCGAGGCCGGGAAAGCGCTGGCTCATCTCGGCAACCGCGGCGAGGTTGATCGAGGCGTCCTCGCGGATCGCGGTTTGCGGGCAGCCGCCGGTCTCGACGCCGGTGATGCGCTCCGCCGCGAGCGCCCCCGAGCGTGTCAGGAATTGCGCGTCTTCCTTGGTATAGATGTCGTTGGTGACGACGGCGATGTCGAAACGCTCGCGCAAATGCTTGCAGAGGCGGTCGACGAGCGCGGTCTTGCCCGAGCCGACGGGACCGCCGATGCCGACCCGGAGCGGGCCATGCGATGACTG
>JBKQTR010000022.1:0-24389 GCA_052143095.1 Allostellaceae bacterium | reverse complement strand
CGAGCCGGCCGAGCTCGGTCACCAGCAACAGGCGCCCGAGCTGCGGCGCGATCAGCAGCTCGCCATCGACATCGGCAAAGGCACGCCGCGCCATGGATCGGTTCAGCGCATAGGCGTGGATGGCAATGCCGTTGCGCTCCTCGGCATTGCCGTTGGCGGCAAGGGTGAGGAGGCCGTCGACGAAGTCGGTCGGCGTCGCCGGCAGCGGCCAGGGCGTCCAGCGATGCCGGTTCGGCGTCAGCACGGCGTCGGCAAGCGGCGCGCTGCGCAGCCGCTCGCTGTCCAGCGGCTCGAGCCGCCCGCGCGCCGCCGCGGGCCGGATACGGTAGAGCCAGCTGCGGCGGTTCTCGGCGCGCGGCGCGGTGAAGGCGGTGCCGCTGATCTGCTCGGCATAGAGACCCAAAGGCGGCTGCTGGGGCGTGTTGCGGCCGACCGGCAGCGCGCCCGGCAGGGCTTCGCTGGCATGCTCGTTGCCGAAGCCGGTGGCATAAACGAGCGGCGTGGCCTCGCCGGTCTTCTCCTGGCGCTGCGGGGCGATCGTCGCGCTCTGGCTCATCCTGCCCTCCCTCGGCTTAGGTCGCGTCCGACTGCGAGGCGCGCGCTCGTGCCGCGCCGGCGGGTGGTCCTCACTCGGCCGGCTCGGTCTCCTTGACCTCCGCCTCGGCGGCATGCTCGGGCGCCGCGCCGACCCAGGGATGGTCGGAGACGTCGAAGACGACGCCGTCGGGCCCGCGAAACTTGGTCTCGTAGAAGGCGTTGGCGGTGTTGGCGTCCTGCTTCATGAAGCAGGGGGCGCCCGGCGCCTCGAGCTTCTGCGCGTAGGCGTCGAGATCGTCGACCAGCACGCCGAAATGGTGGATGCCGACATAGTCGAGGCCGCGGCCGAGCTGATCGACGTTCTGGAACTTCAGGACGGCGAGGTTGAGGGTGCCGTCGCTGAGGTAGAAGCCCCAGGCGATCGCCTTGGGATTGTTGGGGTTGCCGGCCCGGCCGACTTCCTTGAAGCCGAAGGCCTGCTTATAGAACTCCGCCGTCTTGACGGGATCTTGCGTCGCGAGAGCGATGTGTCGCAGCTTCGGCATGGCGCGTCCTCCGGTCTCTTGGGCTCCCTACCGGACCCGGCGCCCATCATACCACAAAGAACAGCAGGGCCAGCGCGATCAGCCCGGCGCCCCAGCAGTAATAGGCGAAGGGGTCGAGCGCCTCGAAATCGTGGCGGCGGAAATAGCGCATGAGGAAGGCGGTGCTGAGATAGGCGGTGATCCCCGCGACGGCGCCGGCGATCCAGACGGTGGCGCCGAAAGCGGCCGCCACCTCGGGATGGAAGAGATGCGGCACTTCGAGCACCGCGGCGGCGAGGATGATCGGCGTGGCGATGAGGAAGGAGAAATGCGCGGCCTCGCGATGATGGAAGCCGACGAGCAGACCCCCCACCATGGTCGCGCCCGAGCGCGAGATGCCGGGGATGAGGGCGGTGCTCTGCCAGAGGCCGATAAGCACCGCCTGCTGCCAGCTCATCTCGCCCAGAAGCTTCGTGCCGCTCTGCCGGCGCAGCCTCTCGCCGGCGAACAGCAGCCCGCCATTGACCATGAGGAAGAACGCCGCCGCGGCCGGCGAGCCGAACAACGTGCGGAGGAATTTCTCGAAGATGAAGCCCAGCACCACCGCCGGGATGGTGGCGAGGATGATGAGCCAAAGCAGGCGCCATTGCGCCTTGCGCTCGGCCACCGGGCCCTGGCCGAAGAAGGCGAGCGCCAGGCCCAGCCAGTCGCGCCAGAAATAGGCGAGCAGCGCCGCCGCCGTGCCGAGATGCAGCACCACCAGGAACGGCAGGAAGGCGGGGCTGTGCTGGTCGATGTCCCAGCCCAGCAGCTTCGGCAGCACCACGGCATGGCCGAGGCTGCTCACGGGAAAGAGCTCGGTGACCCCTTGCAGGACGGCGACGATGAGGGCTTGCAGAAGCGTCATGGATCCTCGCGCAATGATGGGAGCTTGGCATGATCTCGCGCCAGCACCAGGCTGTGCCAGCCCGAGAGGCGAATGCGCCGCCGCAGCGTCAGGCGCTGGGCGCGATGCGCCGCGAGCACCGCGCGCTCCTGGCGCGCGAGCAGCCCCGACAGCACCGCGACGCCGCCCGGCGCCAGCGCGCGGGCGAGCGCCGGCGCCATCAACGCCAGCGGTCGTGCCAGGATATTGGCGAAGATGAGGTCGAAGCGCCGTCCGGCGCCGAGCCCGCGATAGCCGTCGTCGCGGCGGAGATCGACCAGCGATCCCACCCCGTTCGCCGCGGCGTTGCGGGCGGCGACGCGCACCGCCTCGGCGTCGATATCGCGCGCGAGCACGCGCCGCCGCCAGGTCTTGGCCGCCGCCATGGCGAGAATGCCGGTGCCGGTGCCCATGTCGAGTACCCGGGTGAAGCGCCGGCGGCGCGCCAGCGCGTCGAGCGCCAGCAGGCAGCCGCGCGTCGTCGCGTGCTCGCCGCTGCCGAACGCGGTGGCGGCGTCGATGCGCAGCGCGATCGCGCCCGCCGGGACGCGGCCGCGATGATGCGAGCCATGAATGAAATAGCGGCCGGCGCGCAGCGGCGGAAAGCTCGCCTGGTTCTCCGCCAGCCAATCGCGCGGCGGCACGCGCTCGATGCCGATCTCCGGCGGCGCGTCGCCGCGCCCGGCCCAGGCGAGCGCCAGGCTCGCCTCGAGCAGCGCGCGCTCGGGCGGCGCGACGGCAAAGCCCTCGACCTCCCAGACGCCGCCGGCTTGCGTCTCGAAAGCGCTGACCGCGCCGCAGGCAGTGCCGAGCGCCGCCGCCGCCGCCTCGGCGGCACCGGCGTCGGCGACGATCGCTGCGACGCGCCAGACGCTCGCCCCGGTGTGATGTCGACCGCTCAGAGCCTTGCCTCCTCAGCCCGCGAGCCCGGCAAGCGCGCGGCGCTGCGCGTCGGCCGCCTGCTCGAAGATCATGTCCTTCCAGTCGTCGGCATCGCCGTAGAAGGCGGCACGCATCTGCGCCTTGATCTCGCGTCCCTGCGCGCTCTCGAGCGTGCCGTGATGGTGCAGCCAATTGTCGGCGCGCAGCGCGTCGAGGCTCTCCTCGAGCGGGCGGACGCCGAATTCGAGCGCCATGGCGGTGACCTCGGCGGCGGGCAGCGCCGTCCCCAGGCCGGTCAGGAGATCGCCCACCACATCGGAGGATCTCGAGGTGCCGAGCGTGGTCGAGGTGATTGCGTCGCCATACCAGTCGCGGGCGCGCGCGAAGCCGGCGCTGCCCGGCGGGTGAACGACGATCTTCTCGCCATGGCCGTAAGGGCCGAGGCCGGTATGGTAGTCGATCACCGCGACGCGGCGCGCGCGCGCGAGGTGCTCGGCGGCGATGCGCAGCAGCGTGCGCCGCGACCAGGTGGTGGCGGCGCCGCCATAGAAGATGCCGTCGGCATGGCTGTACTGGCCGCCGGTGATCGCCTGCTGCAGCGCCGCGGCGCCGTGACGCTCGCCATACTCGGCAAGCAGCGCCTGCGTCGCGCGCCGCGCCGCCGCGCTCCACTCGGCCGGGCAGATCGCCGCGGCGAGCGCGACATAGCCGTCATTGCGCGGCAGGCCCCGCTCATGCGCGATGAAGTTGCGGTTGAGGTCGACATTGTCCTCGGTGACGCGCCGGGTCCAGGCAAAGCCGTAAGGGTTGATGGCGTGGACGGCGAGCAAGGCGGTGTCGGCCGGCAGCGCGCGCGCGAGGCCGCTGCGGAAGCTTCCCGTCTGCACGCCCGAGCCGCAGAAGCCCTCGGCGCCATGGGTCGCCGACACCGTGACCAGCATCCGCGAGGCGTCGGCCGGGCCAAGCCAGGCGATGTCGGTCGCCAGCGCCTCGCCCGCCGGGCCTCGGGCGCCGGCGTTGTCGTAGCTTTGCAGCCGCGCGCCTGCGGCCTGCGCCGCCGCCATGAAAGCGCCGCGCGCCGCGCGATAATCGCCGGAGAAATAGTCGCGCGCCATGTCAGGCCTTCTCGACAAAGGCATCCATCACCATCTTGTCGCCCGCTTTCTCGAAGCGGATGGCGAGCTTATTGTCCTCGACGGCGCGCACCGTGCCATAGCCGAATTTCTGGTGGAAGACGCGGTCGCCGGCGGCGAAGCCGCCGATGCGGCGCAGCTCGCGCCCGGCGGGCGGGCCGGCGCGGCCTTCGATCAGCGGCGGGCGGCGACCGAGCGGGCCGAGCCGCGGCAGGTCGGCCCGCGGCGCGAACGCGCCGGGCGACCAGTCGGCGCCGCCAAGCGCGCCGGCGCGGGGGAAGAGGCCGGGATCGGCCACCACCTCGAGATGCTCGGTCGGCAGCTCCGCGATGAAGCGCGACGGCAAGGTCGGCTGCCATTGGCCGTAGAGGCGGCGGTTGGCGGCATAGGAGACATAGGCGCGCCGGCGCGCGCGGGTAAGGCCGACATAGGCGAGCCGCCGCTCCTCCTCGAGCCCGGCGCGGCCGGTATCGTCCATGGCGCGCTGGTTGGGGAACAGCCCCTCTTCCCAGCCCGGCAGGAACACGGTGTCGAACTCCAGGCCCTTGGCGCTGTGCAAGGTCATCAGGCTCACCATGTCGCCCGAGGCCGAGGCGGTGTTCTCCATCACCAGGCTGACATGGTCGAGAAAGCCGGCGAGGTTGTCGAACTCGGCCATGGCGGCGACGAACTCCTTCAGGTTCTCGAGCCGCCCCGGCGCTTCCGGCGATCTGTCCGCCTGCCACATCGCGGTATAGCCGGACTCATCGAGCACCACCGCCGCCAGTTCGGTATGAAGCGCCGTCTCGGCAAGGCCGCGCCAGCGCGCCACGCCGGCCAGGAAATCGCGCAGCGCCTTGCGCGCGGCGGGCTTCAACTCGTCGGTCTCGATCAGGCGCCGGGCGGCCTCGGCGAGCGGCATCTGCTGCGAGCGCCCCAGCGCGTGCAGCGCCTGCAGCGTCACGTCGCCGATGCCGCGGCGCGGCGTGTTGACGATGCGCTCGAAGGCGAGATCGTCGGCCGGTTGGTGGACGAGGCGGAGATAGGCGAGCGCGTCGCGGATCTCCTGCCGCTCGTAAAAGCGCGGGCCGCCGATGACGCGATAGGGCAGGCCCAGCGTGATGAAGCGCTCCTCGAACTCGCGCGTCTGGAAGCCGGCGCGCATCAGGATGGCGATTCCGGCCAGCGGCTCGCCCTGGCGCTGGCGCGCTTCGATCTCGTCGCCGACCCAGCGCGCCTCCTCCTCGCCGTCCCAAAGCCCGCGCAGCGCGATGCGATCGCCCTCGTTGAGAACGGTCCACAGCGTCTTGCCGAGCCGGCCCTCGTTCTTGGCGATGAGCGCCGCGGCGGCGGCGAGGATATGCGGCGTCGAGCGGTAGTTCTGCTCGAGGCGGACGATCTGCGCGCCGGGGAAGTCGCGCTCGAAGCGCAGGATGTTGCCGATCTCGGCGCCGCGCCAGGAATAGATCGACTGATCGTCGTCGCCGACGCAGCAGAGATTGCGATGGCCCTGCGCCAGAAGCCGGAGCCAGAGATACTGCGCCACATTGGTGTCCTGGTACTCGTCGACCAGGATGTAGCGGAAGCGGTGCTGATAATCGGCCAGGATGTCGGCGCGGCTGATGAAGATGGTGAGGTTGTGCAGCAGCAGATCGCCGAAATCGGCGGCGTTGAGCGTCGCCAGCCGCTCCTGATAGAGGCGGAAGAGCGCCGCGGCGCGGCCGTCGGCGAGCTCGGAGCGGTCATCGGCCGGCACCTTGTCGGGCGTCAGCCCGCGATCCTTCCAGCGCTCGAAGGCGGAGAGCAGCGCGCGCGGCGGCCAGCGCTTCTCGTCGATGCCCTCGGCGAGCGCGATCTGCTTCACCAGGCGAAGCTGGTCGTCGGTGTCGAGGATGGTGAAGTTCGGCTTCAGCCCCACCACCTCGGCATGCCGACGCAGGAGGCGGGCGGCGACCGAGTGGAAGGTGCCGAGCCAGAGCCCCTCGGCGCTTTGCCCGATGATGCGCTCGAGCCGCTCGCGCATCTCCAGCGCCGCCTTGTTGGTGAACGTCACCGCCAGGATCTGGCTCGGCCAGGCGCGGCGCGTGGCGAGGATGTGCGCCAATCGCGTCGTCAGCACCCGCGTCTTGCCGGTGCCGGCGCCCGCCAGCACCAGCACCGGGCCATCGACCGCCTCGACCGCCCGGCGCTGCGCGTCGTTGAGACCGGCGAGATAGGGCGGTGGCGGGGCGGCAGAAGCGGTGGGGGTGAGAGGCTCGGCCATTGCCCGGTATATAGCACGCCGGCCGGCCGGCGGGAGAGGCGTGGCGCGGCGGACGCACCCGCCGGGTATTGCAGCGCGGCGGTTGAAATCGCTTGAGGGTTCCACCGGGAATCGCCCTATGATGCGGCCCGCCCATGCACGCCGCCATCATCATCCTGGTCTTCATCTGCACCTATCTCGGCATGGCCGCCGGCCGGCTTCCGGGGCTGCAGGTCGACCGGACGGGCATCGCGCTGATGGGCGTGATCGCGCTGCTCGCCACCGAGACGGTGACGCTCGACGATCTCGGCGCCACCATCGACACCTCGACCCTGGTGCTGCTGTTCGCTCTGATGATCATCTCGGCGCAATTCGTCTATTCCGGCTTCTACGATCTCTGCGCCGAATGGATCACCAGCCAGCGTGGCGGCCCGGCGCGGCTGCTGGCAATCACCGTGGCAGTCTGCGGCGGGCTCGGCGCGCTGCTCGCCAACGACATCGTCGTCTTCGCCATGGCGCCGCTGCTCATCGCCGGCGCGCGCGCGCGCGGGCTCGACCCCCGCCCCTTCCTGCTCGCGCTGGCCTGCGCCACCAATGCCGGCTCGGCGGCCACCGTGATCGGCAGCCCACAGAACATCCTCATCGGCCAGGTCGGCAATCTCAGCTTCCACACGTTCCTGCTCGCCTGCCTCATCCCGGCGATCGTCGGGCTGATCTGCGTCTTCGGCGTCATCTGGCTGCTGTGGCACGACCGCATCGAAGGCACGGTGCTGGCGGTGACGCGCGACGCGCCCGAGGTGCAGCGCCACCCGCATGACCGCAACCAGACGCTCAAGGGCCTCGCCGCCATGGCGGCGCTGCTGATCCTGTTTGCCACGCCCGCGCCGCGCGAGATCGTCGGCCTCGCCATCGCCGCGCTGCTGCTGGCGACGCGAAAATTCACCAGCCGCACCATGATCGCCGCGGTGGACTGGCCGTTGCTGCTGCTCTTCGTCTCGCTCTTCGCCATCACCGGCGCGCTCGCCGATACCGGGCTGCCCTGGACGGTGATCTCGGGGCTGCAGAGCATCGGCCTCCTGCCCGACAGCCTCGCCGTGCTGACGCCGCTCACGCTGCTGATGAGCAACACCATCGGCAACGTGCCCTCGGTCATCCTGCTGCTGCAGGTCTGGCCCAACCCACCGCAAGGCGCGCTCTATGCGCTGGCGCTGCTGTCCTCGCTCGCCGGCAATCTGCTGCTGGTGGGATCGCTCACCAATCTCATCGTCGTCGAGCGCGGCGCCGCCTTCGGCGTGCGCATCAGCTTCGCCGAATACGCCCGCGCTGGCGTGCCGATCACCCTGCTGTCGATGGGGTTTGCGGTGTTCTGGCTCGCCTGGACGGGCTGGCTGCCGCTGTGGCCGGGCAGCGGCGCCCAATGAGCGCGATCGCGATCCGCGCCGCAACGCGCGAGGATGTCGGCATCCTCCTGGGCTTCATCCATGCGCTTGCCGCCTTCGAGCGGCTGCCCGACGCGGTCAGCGCCAGCGAGGCGGATCTGCTGCGCGACGGCTTCGGCGCCACCCCGCGCTTCGAGGCGCGGCTCGCCTTCTGCGACGGCAAGCCCTGCGGCTTCAGCCTGTTCTTCACCACCTATTCGACCTGGGAGGGCCGGCCGGGGCTCTATCTCGAGGATCTCTACGTCGCCGATTGGGCGCGCCGCCAAGGCGTCGGGCGCAAGCTGCTCGCCGACCTCGCCGCGCTGGCTCTGGCGCGCGACTATCGCCGGCTCGATCTCTCCGTGCTCGACTGGAACCCGGCGCGCGCCTTCTACGAGCGGATCGGCATGCGCCAGAATGCCGGCTGGCTGCCCTATCGCGTGCGCGGCGAGGCGCTCGCGACGCTGGCCCGCCTCGCCGAGACGTGAGAGCGCGGCGGCTAGGCCTGATCGGCGGCGGCGAGCGCGTCTTCCGCGACGACGCGGTTGCGGCCGGTGCGCTTGGCCTGATAGAGCGCGTCATCGGCGCGGCGCACGGTCTGCAGCAGCTGCTCGCCCGGCCGGTAGCAGCTGACGCCGATCGAGAGCGTGATGGTGCCGAAATCGTCGCCGGTGTTCTTGCGCACGATGCGCCGGCGCGTGATGGTCTGACGGATCTGGTCGGCGAGCCCGATCGCGTCCTTGAGCCGCGTCTGCGGCAGGATGATGGCGAACTCCTCGCCGCCGTAGCGCGCCGGCGTGTCGCGGCCCTTGACGCAGTCGGTGAGCGTGCGCGCGACCAGGCGCAGCACCTGGTCGCCGAGCTGGTGGCCGTAGGTGTCGTTGAACTGCTTGAAATGGTCGATATCGGCGATCAGCAGGCTGAGCGCCTCGCCGCTCTCCATGGCGTCGCGCGCCGCTTCGCGCAGGCGGCTGTCGAAGAATTTGCGGTTGGGGATGCCGGTGAGCGCGTCGGTCAGCGCCTCGCGCCGCACCACTTCGAGATTCTGCCTGAGCTCGGCGATCTCGCCGGACGACGCGGAGAGCCGGTCCTCGAGGCTGCGGTTGCGCTCGGCCATGCGCTGCGTCTCGAGGATCAGGCCCGAGACCAGCACGCGCACCTCCTCGTCGCCGGCCGCGCCGCCCATCTCGCTGGAATACTGATCGAGCGCCTTGCCGAAGGCGGTGGCGTCGCCGGTCGCCGATTTGATGTAGCGCATCACCTGGTCGACGGCGTATTGCAGCCTGCCGCCGGTCTCGTGCAGCAGGTTGAAATGCCGGCCGGTATCGCAAAATCGACTATAAAGCTCGGCATTGAGCGCCTGGGTGAACTCCTGCCCGTTGGAGATCAGGATGTCGATGGTGCGCTTCAGCTCCGGCAGGAGGCCGGTGGCATAGGCATACCAGACGGCATAGTTCTCCGGCGTCGGCGGCACCTCACGGGCGAGCATGCCCGCCTGCGCCGCCTCGGAAAACCCCTTTGCCTGCCTGATATCGTCGGCCTGCGCCATCGACTATGGACCATGCCATTGCCGGACAGACGGCGCCTGCCGCCGCATCCCCTGGGCATAGTGCACAAACTTTCTTGCGAAATCGTTGCCGAGGCGACCCTGCCCGCTCGCTATCATGGATCGCCCCGCCGGAGATGCCGATGCCCCCTCCCCTCAGCCCGTTCAAGACCGCCGTCCAGCCGGACTGGATCGACTACAACGGACACATGAATGTTGCATTCTATGTTCTCGCGTTCGACAAGGCGACGGACGGGCTGCTCGACCATCTCGGGCTGGGCGAGACCTATCGCCGCGCCACCAACCGCTCGATCTACGTGCTCGAGGCGCATGTCACCTACGACCGCGAGCTGAAGCTCGGCGAGACGCTCGCCATCGACACGCAGCTGATCGACGCCGACGCCAAGCGCCTGCACTTCTTCCATCGCATGACCCATGCCGCGGCGGGCTATCTCGCCGCCACCAGCGAGCTGCTGGCGCTGCATGTCGATCTCGCCGGGCCGAAGGCCGCGCCGATGCCGCAAGCGGCGCTCGCCGCGCTCGATCACGTGCTGGCCGCGCACCGCCTGCTGCCGCCGCCGCCGCAGCTTGGCCGCCGCATCGCCCTCAAGCGGGCGACATGATGCTGCGCCTGCTGGCGCTGCTGGGACGCCACGGCACCTGGTTTCTGGCCATCGGCTTGTTCATCGGCCTCGTCCTGCCGCCGCTGGCGACGTTGGTGCGCCCGGCGCTCAACACGCTCATCTTTCTGCTGACCGTGGCCGCCTTCCTCGGCATCGACTGGCCGGCGCTCGCAGCGCATGCGCGCCGCCCACTGCTGCTGGCGCTGGTGCTGGCCTGGACGCTGGTGGCGGCGCCGGTCGCCACGGCACTGGCGGCGCAGGCGCTGGGCCTGCCGCTGCCGCTCGCCCAGGGCTTGGTGCTGTGGGCGGCATCGCCGCCGCTGATCTCGGTGCCGGCGATCGCGCTGCTGCTCGGCCTCGACGGCGCGCTGGCGCTGATCTTGATGGTGAGCGGCATCTTTCTCATGCCGTTCACCCTGCCGCCGCTGGTGCTGGGGCTGATCGGCCTCAAGCTCGGCATCGGCATCCTGCCGCTGATGCGCAGCCTCGTGCTCTTCGTCGGCGGCGCGGCGCTGGCCGCGGCGGCGCTGCGCCGGCTCATCGGCACGCCGCGGCTGCGCCGCCACGCGCTCGAGCTCAGCGGCCTCAACGTGCTCATCCTGCTGCTGTTCGCCATCGGCATCATGGATGGCGTCGGCCCGCTGCTGCTGGCGAAGCCGCAGCAGGTGCTGCTCTACGCCGCGACGGCGCTGGCGGCGAGCCTCGCGCTGCAGGCGCTGAGCTTCCTCGTCTTCGCCTTCCTGCCGCGGCTCTCCGCGCTCACCGTCGGCCTCGTCGGCGGCAACAACAACATGGCGGTGGTGTGGGCGAGCCTCGGCGCGGCGGCAACGCCGGAGCTCACCTTGTTCTTCGCCGTGGTGCAGCTGCCGATCTATGTGCTGCCGGCCGTGCTGAAGCCGGTCTATCGCCGCTTCGGCGCCGGCCAGCCGCACGGCGCGGATTGAGCGACGGCCGTTGCCGAGTGACGCCTCAGGTCGCGATCGCCTCGAGGCGCCGGCGCGTCACCGCCGGGCCGAACCCGCCGATAACGATGAACACGATCACCATCGCACCGGCAATGAAACTGAACACGCCGAGCGTCCCGTAGTGGCCGAGGAAGAAGGCGATCAGGAAGCCGGAGAAGATGGTGCTGAACCGGCTCCAGGAATAGACGAAACCCACCGCCTGCGCACGGATGCGCGTCGGATAGAGCTCGGCCTGGTAGGCGTGGAAGGAGAAGGACAGCCAGTTGTTGCACAAGGTGATCAGCAGCCCGCAGACGATCACGCCGACTGCGGTCGCTTGCTGGGAGAACACCAGGCCGAAGACGGCGATGCCGATCGCCGCCCAGGCGATCTGCCATTTACGCTCGAACTTGTCGGCGAAGAGCACGCCAACGAGAGGCCCGATCGGCGCGGCGATTGCAATGATGAAGGTGTAGGCGAGCGACCGCGTGGTTCCGATGCCCTGGGCGATGAGCAAGGTCGGGACCCAGCTTGAAAAGCCATAATATCCGATGGTCTGGAATAAGTTATAGATCACCAGCATGATCGTGCGGCCGCGGTATTGCGGACTCCACATCTCGACCCAGGTGCCGGCCTTCGTCTCGGTCTCGCCTTCGACGAGTTGCGGCGCCGGCAGCGGCTGGCCGGTTTCGGCTGCGACGCGCCGCTCGATGTCGCTGGTGATGCGCTCGGCCTCGGCCATGTTGCCGTGCTGAGCCAGCCAGCGCGGCGACTCCGGAAGGCGGAGGCGAATCCACCAGATCACCGCCGCGCCGATGGAGCCGATGATCACCACCCATCGCCAGCCATCGAGACCGAGTATGGTGGTCGGCACCAGAAGCCAGGAGATGAAGGCGACAACCGGTACGACCGTGAACATGACGAACTGATTGTAGGCGAAGGCGGGACCGCGCTGGTCCTTGGGCACCAGCTCCGACACGTAGGTATCGATGTTTACCAGCTCCACGCCGAGGCCGATGCTCGCGATCAAACGCCAGAGATCGACGCTCTCGGCCGTGGTCTGGAACGCCATCACGAAGGCCCCGACGGAGTACCACAGCAGCGCGAAGGTGAAGATCGAGCGCCGCCCGAAACGGTCCGAAAGCCAGCTGAAGGCGATGGTGCCGATGAACAAGCCGGTGAACAAGGCGGCGATAAAGCTGGCGAAGCCCTGAAAATCAAAGAGGCCCTGCGTCGTCGGCTTGAAGATGCCGCCCTTGAACAGACCTATGGCGATATAGGCCGTGAAAAAGAGATCGTAGAATTCGAACCAGCCGCCGAACGAAATGAGAGTGATGAGCCAACGCACGTGGCGCGACGGCGGCAGACGGTCGAGGCGCGCGGCAATGGTCACCGCGGATGAAGCAGCCATTCCTTTTCCTCCCCCGGCTTTGACACTTCGGTCAATTCGGGCGCTGCATGCTCCCACAGGGGCGCAGGCAGGTAAAGCGTCGCGGCGGCCTGGATGAGCGCCTGGCGCTGGCCTAGGATGCGGCCCTGGCCGTTCCCATCTCAGGGGCGATATAGCCTGGGGAGAGCGCGATGAGCGATTTGCCACGCCGCGTCGATATCCACGAGGAAGGCCCGCGCGAGGGCTTCCAGATCGAGCCCGGCCCGATCAGCACCGCGCGCAAGGTGGCGCTGATCGACGCGCTGTCCGAGACCGGGCTGAAGCGCATCCAGATCGCCTCTTTCGTCAATCCCAAGCGCGTGCCCGGCTGGGCGGATGCCGAGGCGGTGGTCGAAGGCTTCCGGCCGCGCGACGGCGTGCGCTACACCGCGCTGTGGCTCAACGAGAAGGGGCTCGAGCGGGCGATCGCGCTCAAAGGGCGGCTGTCGCTGCGCGGCACCATCTCGCTGTGCACCTCGGAGCCCTTCATCCGGCGCAACCAGAACCGCGACCTCGCCGAGAACGCCCGCGTGCAGCACGCCCAGATCGAGATCCTTGGGGCCAACGGCGTGCCGGTCGAGGGCATCTCGCTGATGGCGGCGTTCGGCTGCAATTTCGCCGGCGACATTCCGGTCGCGACCGTCATCGATCGGGTGCAGGAGGGCCACGACATCGCCGCGGCGCACGCTCTCACGGTAAAATCGCTGTCGCTCGCCGACACTATGGCCTGGGCGACGCCTGCCGGCATCAAGCGGGTCGTCGGCGCGGTGCGCGAGCGCTGGCCGGAGCTGCGCCTCAACCTCCATCTCCACGACACGCGCGGCCTCGGCCTCGCCAACGCCTATGCCGGGCTGGAGATGGGGGTCACCAGCTTCGACGCCTCGGTCGCCGGCCTCGGCGGCTGCCCGTTCGCCGGCCATAAGGGCGCGGCCGGCAATGTCTGCACCGAGGACCTCGTCTTCATGTGCGAGGAGATGGGCATCGAGACCGGCATCGATGTCGAGCGGCTGATCGCCGCCGCCCAGCTTGCCGAAGAGATCGTCGGCCATCCCCTGCCGGGCTCGGTGATGCGCGGCGGGACGCTGGAGAAATATCGCCACGCGTGAGCGCGGCCGCGGCTTACGCCCCAGCGATCACGCCCGACCGCGCCAGCGCGGCGATCTCGCCCTCGCTCAACCCGGCCTCCGCCAGGATCTCGCGCGTGTGCTCGCCCAGGCGCGGCGCCTGGCGATAGAGGCCGGGGCGCTCGCCCGAAAGCTCGATCGGGAGGCGCGGCAGCTTGGCGCGGATGCCGCCGGGCAGATCGGCCTCGATCAGCCCGACGCCGGCATTGAGATGCGGGTCATCGAAGAGATCGGCGGTGCGCGCCACCGGCGCGTAAGGGATGCTCGCGCGATCGCAGCGGACGGCGATCTCGGCCTTGGTGAATCCCTCCAGCAGCGCCGCGATGATCGGCAGCATCCAGGGCCGCGCCGCCACCCGCGCCTCGTTGCTGGCGAGGCGGGGATCGGCGAGCAGGTCGGGCCGGTCGAAGACCTCGCAAAAACGCCGCCAGTGCTTGTCGCTGGTGACGCCGACGAAGATGTTGTCGTCATCGGCGGTCCCAAAGGTCTGATAGATGCCCCAGCCGCCGCGGCGCGCCGGCATCGGCAGCACCTCCTCGCCGGTGACCGCCTCGCCCGCCATGTGCTGGCCCATCATGAACACGGTCGATTCGAAGAGCGCGCTCTTGACCAGCTCGCCCTGGCCGGTCGCATCGCGCCGACGCAGCGCCGCGAGGATGGCGATGACGGCAAAGGCGCCGCCCATGATGTCGACCACCGAGGTACCGGCGCGTAGCGGCTGGCCGATGGGGCCGGTCATATAGGCGAGCCCGCCCATGAACTGCACGACCTCGTCGAGCGCCGGGCGGTGCTCGTAGGGGCCGGAGAGAAAGCCCTTGAGAGCGCAATAGACCAACCGCGGGTTGAGCCGCGCCAGCGCGGCATAGCCGCAGCCGAGCCGGTCCATGGTGCCGGGCGCGTAATTCTCGATCAGCACATCGGCATCGCCGGCCAGCCGGCGCACGATGTCGAGCCCTGCCGGCTGCTTCAGGTCGATGGCGAGGCTGCGCTTGTTGCGGTTGAAATAGGTGAAGAAGCCCGCGGCAAAGCCGCTCAGCCCCCGCGTCGGGTCGCCGGCCGGCGCCGGCTCGATCTTGACGACATCGGCACCGAGATCGGCGAGCACGAGGCCGGCGCTCGGCCCCATGATGTTCTGGGTGAATTCGAGCACGCGCAGGCCGGCGAGCGGCTGGGCGGAAGGATGGCATTGGGACATGGGAGCCCATGTTAGCCGGGCGTTGCCGCCTTTGCAGCCCGGGGAGCGCAGTGAGTCGCTGGCCCGCGGCCATTGACTCCAATTTTCGCGGGTGCCAGTGGCGCACTGCAGACCCGCCGATCGCCCGCGCGATCATGCTAAGGCTGCCCCCCTCCGCGGGCAAGGCTCGCGCGTCGATCCGGCCAGCCCGTTAACCCCGCGTCAGGAAATTTGCCGCCAGAATGCGCGGCCAGCAAGGAGACCCCGCACGTGCCCGAAGGATCGATCCCCCGCAGCCGCAAGACGACCAACCCCGACACCACGGGATCGACGGCGCGCATGCGCCAGCTCGACCGCGAGGTCGATCAGGAGCAGGCGCTGCAAGTCAGCGCCGCCGGCCTCGGCTTCGTCGGCGCCATCCTGAGCGTTACCATCAACCCCGCCTTTGCGCTGCTGCCGGCACTGGCCTTCGCCACACTCGGCCAATACGCGCTGCAGGGGTGGTGCCCGCCGGTGGCGCTGCTGGCCCGGCTCGGCATCCGGAGCTGCAAGGAGATCGACCGCGAACGCTATGCGCTGGCGGCCAGCATCGAGGAGCCGGCGATGCCCGACGCCAGCCGCGCGGGGGCGGATTGAGCGGCGACAGTTTCTGCTGGGATCAATGCCGTGCGTCCTTCGACATGGCGCTTCGCGCCAAGCTCAGGATGAGGAAATTTTCTTTGTGCCATTCAAGATGAGGTGCCCTTCAAGATGAGGAAATTTTCTTGGTGCCATAAAGAATTCTCCTCATCCTGAGCTTGCGCCGAAGGCGCATGTCGAAGGACGCACCGGCGTCCATGCAGCCCTATACCGAAAAATACTTTGCCTGCGGGTGGGTGACGACGATGGCGGAGGTGGACTGCTCGGGGTCGAGCTGGTCCTCGTCGGTCAGCGACACGCCGATCTCCTCGGCATTGAGCAGCGCCAGCAGCTGGCGCTGGTCGGCAAGGTTGGGACAGGCGGGATAGCCGAAGGAGTAGCGGCTGCCGCGATAGCCCTGCTGCAGCAGCGCCTCGATGTCGCGCGCCTCCTCGCCGGCGAAACCGAGCTCGGCGCGGATGCGCTTGTGGGTGTATTCCGCCATCGCCTCGGCCATCTCGACGGAGAGGCCGTGGAGATAGAGGTAATCCTGATAGCGGTTCTCGCCGAACCATTCGCGCGCCACTTCCGAGGCGCGCGGCCCCATGGTGACGACCTGCAGCCCGATGACGTCGCGCTCGTTGTCGCCGACATCGCGGAAGAAATCGGCGATGCACAACCCGCCGTCCTTGTTCTGGCGCGGGAAGGAGAAGCGCGCGAGTTCGCTCGTCCCGTCCTCGCCGAACAGGATGAGGTCATTGCCCTCGGCGGCGCACTTCCAATAGCCGTAGGCGGCTTGCGGCACCAGGATGTCCTGCTGGATGGCAGCGTCGAGGATGCGGTGCAGCGTCGGGCGCAGCTCCTTATGCGCCCAGAGCTTGAACTCGTCGAGCGTGCGCCCGTCCTTGCGGAAGCCCCAATGGAATTGATAGAGCATGCGCTCGTTGAGATAGGGCACCAGCGCCTTCACCGGCACGCGCGCCACGGTGCGCGGCCCCCAGAAGGGCGGCGCCGGCACATGGATGCCGCGCGTCAGCTCCTGGCGGCGCCAGCGGATCTCCTCGACATCGACCGGCCGCAGCGGGCGCGCATCGGCGGCGCGGCCGAGCTTGCGCTTTTCGTTGACGACGCGGCCGCGGTTTTTCGCTTGCAGCTCCACGAGATGCGCGTCGAACCGGCCGTTCACCACCTTGTCCATCAAGGCGAGGCCGTCGAAGGCGTCGCGCGCATAGGCGACGCGGCCCGAGGCATAGGCCTTGACGCAATCCTCCTCGACATAGCGCCGCGTCAAGGCCGCGCCGCCGAGCATCACCGGCATGGAGAGGCCGCGGCGGGTCATCTCCTCGAGATTCTCGCGCATCACCACGGTCGATTTCACCAGCAGGCCGGAGAGGCCGACGGCGTCCGCCTTGTATTGCGCCGCGGCGTCGAGGATGGCGGTGATCGGCTGCTTGATGCCGAGATTGACGACGCGATAGCCGTTGTTGGTCAGGATGATGTCGACGAGGTTCTTGCCGATGTCGTGCACGTCGCCCTTGACGGTGGCGAGCACGATGGTGCCTTTCTGCTGGCCCTCGAGGCGCTCCATATGCGGCTCGAGCCAGCCCACCGCCGCCTTCATGGTCTCGGCCGATTGCAGCACGAAGGGAAGCTGCATCTTGCCGGCGCCGAAGAGCTCGCCCACCACCTTCATGCCGTCGAGCAGGAAGATGTTGATGATGTCGAGCGGCGAATGCTTGCTCATGGCAAGCGCCAGATCCTCCTCGAGCCCCTGCCGGTCGCCGTCGATGATGCGCTGCTTCAAGCGCTCCTCGACCGCCTCCGGCCGCGCCTTCTTCGCCGCCTTGGCCGCCACCCGGTTCTCGAAGAGGCCAATGAACGCCTGCAGCGGGTCATAGCCCTCGCGCCTTCGGTCGAAAATCAGATCCTCGGCGACCCTCGCCTCCTCCTCCGGGATGCGGTGCAGCGGCATGATCTTCGAGACATGGACGATGGCGCCGGTCAAGCCGCGCTTCAGCGCGTGGTCGAGGAACACCGAGTTGAGCACGTGGCGCGCCGGCGGGTTGAGGCCGAAGGAGATGTTGGAGAGGCCGAGGATGACCTGGCACTCCGGCAGCTCGCGCGAAAGCCGTTCGATCGCCTCCAGCGTCCACAGGCCGAGCTTGCGGTCGTCCTCGTTGCCGGTGCAGATGGTGAAGGTGAGCGGGTCGAACATCAAATCGGCCGCGGGCAGGCCATGACGGTTGCAGGCGAAGTCATGCAGCCGATGCGCAACCGCGAGCTTGCGCTCGACCTCCTTGGCCATGCCCTGCTCGTCGATGGTGAGCGCGATGACCGCGGCGCCGAAGCGGCGGGCAAGCTCGAGGCGCTTGGCCGCCGGCGCCTCGCCATCCTCGAAATTGATCGAGTTGACCACGGGCTTGCCGCCATAGAGGCGCAGCGCCGCCTCGAGCACCGGCAGCTCGGTCGAATCGATCACCAGCGGCGCGTTCACCGCGCCGCGCATGCGCGTCACCGCCTCGCTCATATCGGCGATCTCGTCGCGGCCGACGAAGGCGGTGCAGAGGTCAAGCGCGTGCGAGCCCTCCTTGACCTGGTCGCGGGCCATCTCGACGCAGCCGTCCCAATCGCCCTTCTCCTGGAGCTGGCGGAACTGGCGGGAGCCGTTGGCGTTGCAGCGCTCGCCGATCGAGAGATAAGCGTTCTCCTGGCGCAGCGCGGTCTGGCCGTAGAGCGAGGCGACGGACGGCAGCCAGACGCTGCTGCGCGCTTTCGGCCGCGGCCGGAAGCCGTCGCCGGAGAGCCGGCGCAGCATGGCATCGAGTGCGGCGATGTGCGGCACGTCGGTGCCGCAGCAGCCGCCGATGATGTTGACGCCGTCCTCGGTGACGAAGCGCTCCTGCCATTGCGCCAGCTCGGGCGCGCTCAGGGGATAATGCGTCTGCCCGTTGACCAGCTCCGGCAATCCGGCATTGGGCTGCACCGAGACCAGGCCCGGCCAGTTCTCGCCCAGCCATTTGACGTGCTCGGCCATCTCCAATGGGCCGGTGGCGCAGTTGACGCCGATCGCCGATACGTCGAGCGCCTGGATCACCGTCGCCGCGGCGGCGATGTCGGATCCCACCAGCAAGGTGCCGGTGGTCTCCACCGTGACCTGGACGAAGATCGGCGTGTCCTTGCCGGCTTCGGCGCGGGCGCGCTTGGCGGCGTTCACCGCCGCCTTGATCTGCAGCGTGTCCTGGCAGGTCTCGACCAGCAGCGCGTCGACGCCGCCGGCCACAAGTCCGCGGCACTGCACGGTGAGCGCGTCCTCGAGCGTCTGGTAGTCGATATGGCCGAGCGAGGGCAGCCTGGTGCCGGGGCCGATCGAGCCGATGACGAAGCGCGAGCGGCCGTCGCCGGCGAAAACCTCGACCGCCTCGCGCGCCAGCTCGGCCGAGCGGCGGTTGATGTCAAAGGCCTTCGCGGCGATGCCGAATTCGCCCAGCGTCACCGGCGAGCCGCCGAAGCTGTTGGTCTGCAGCGCGTCGGCGCCGGCGCGCAGATATCCGAGATGGATCTCGCGCACGAGATCGGGCCGGCTCTCGCAGAGCACGTCGGTGCAGTTCTCATGGCCGTGATAGTCGCGCTCGACATCGAGCTGGCGCGCCTGCATCTGCGTCCCCATCGCGCCGTCGCACAGCAGCACCCGGTCCCTGAGATAGTCGAGAATATGCGGCATGGGATCAGTCTCTTGCTGCTGGGGCGGCGGGAGCGCGCACGCCGATCATGTGGCAGATGGCGACGATGAGGTCGGCGCGGTTGAGGGTATAGAAATGGAACTCGTTGATCCCCGCCGCCTGCAGCAGCCGGCATTGCTCGGCGGCGATCGAGGCGGCGACCAGGCGGCGGGTGTCGGGATCGTCGTCGAGCCCGTCGAACATCGGCGCCATCCAGCCGGGCAGCGAGGCGCCGCATGCGGCCGCGAATTTCCGCACCTGGGCGAAGTTGGTCACCGGCAGGATGCCCGGCACGATCGGCAGCGCGATGCCGGCGCCGGCGGCGCGGTCGAGAAAGCGCAGATAAGCGTCGACGTCGAAGAAGAACTGGGTGATGGCGCGGGTGGCACCGGCGTCGATCTTGCGCTTCAAATTGTCGATGTCGGCGGCGGCGCTCGGCGCCTCGGGATGGGTTTCCGGATATGCGGCAACGCTGAGCTCGAAATCGGCGACCCGGCGCAGCCCCTCGACCAGCTCCGCCGCGTAGGGATATCCGCCGGGATAAGGCCGGTAGGGGCCTTCGCCCGGCGGCGCGTCGCCGCGCAGCGCCACGAGATGGCGGATGCCCGCCTCCCAGTAGCGCCGGGCGATCTCGTCGATCTCCGCACCGGTGGCGCCGATGCAGGTGAGATGCGCCGCGGGCTCGAGCCCGGTCTCGCGGCGGATGCGCAGCACGGTGCTGTGGGTGCGCTCGCGCGTCGTGCCGCCGGCGCCATAGGTGACGGAGACGAAGCGCGGGCCCAAGGGCTCGAGCCGCTTCACCGTCTGCCACAGCCTCGCCTCCATCTCCGGCGTCTTGGGCGGGAAGAACTCGAAGGAGACCAGTGGCCGCGGGCCGGCACGGGCCGGCTCGGCAGCGAGCAGCGCCTGGCGCGAAGGGATCATGGCGCCACCGCCCCTGCCGTCTGGCGCACCGGCGGCGGCGGTGCGGCGGCGGCGCGGCGATGCGCCGGCCAGAGCGAGACGGTCAGCGGATTGCCCGGGAGATGGCGCACCGCGCCGGGCTCGAGCCCGGCGGCGCGGCACCAGGCGATGATCTCGGCATCGGCGAAGCCAAGGCGGCGATGGGCGTGCTCGGCGCGCAGGAACTCGAGCTCATGCGGCGCGAAATCGGCGATGACCAGCCGGCCGCCGGGCCGCAGCACCCGCGCCGCCTCGGCGACCACCTGCGCCGGATGCTCGGCGTAATGCAGCACCTGGTGGATCACCACCGCATCGAAGGAGGCGCCGGCGAGCGGCAGCTGATACATGTCGGCCTGGCGGATCGAGCAGTTGCGCAGCGCCGCGCGCTCGAGATTGACGCGCGCCACCGCCAGCATCTCGCGCGAGAGATCGACGCCGACGGCGCGCTCGACGCGGGGCCCGAAGATCTCCAGCATCCGCCCGGTGCCGGTGCCGATATCGAGCAGATCGCGCAATCCCTCGGCCGGCAGCAGCGTGCCCAGCGCCGCCTCGACCTCCTTCTCGTCGATATAGAGCGAGCGGATGCGGTCCCAGCGCGCCGCATTGGCGCGGAAATAGGATGTGGCATGCTCGGCGCGCTGGCGCTTGACCTGGGCGAGGCGCTCGCGGTCGAGCGCCAGGGTAGGGTCTGCCTCCGGCAGCAGATCGAGCAGGCGGCGCGCCAAGGCGCCGCGCTCGGCCAGGCGGTAGAACACCCGGCTCCCCTCGCGGAAGCGATCGAGCAGCCCGGCATCGCAGAGCAGCTTCAAATGGCGCGAGACGCGCGGCTGGCTCTGCCCCAGGATCTCGGTGAGCTCGCCGACCGTAAGCTCGCCCTGGGCGCACAGCACCAGCAGCCTGAGCCGGGTCGGCTCCGCCGCGGCGCGCAATCCCGCCAAAAGCTCGTCCATGCCGTCTCCTTGGCGATGGTGATGTATGGATATAAACATATCTTTATATGTCGTGCAAGTGCCCAGGGGACGAACGCTCGCGGCAGCCGCCCGTTCCAGCGGTTGCGCCACCGGCGGCAGGCGGGGCGGCGGCCGTGGTTTTGGGACGATGTTCAAAAGAATGCTGGATCGACAAGGTGCGTCCTTCGACTGCTCGCTCCGCTCGCGCTCAGGATGAGGCGTTTTTCTTTGTGCCATCAACAATGTAGCCTCATCCTGAGCTGGCGCGCAGAGCGCGCCTGTCGAAGGACGCACGGTCATCCTGCAGCGCTTTTTTCATCATTCCGACGCCATAGTGGGAATTGCTGCCACTCAGGCGACACGCTGGCGTTTTCGCGTCGATCGTGGTAGCGAAAGAAAAGCTGGCCGGCGCCGCTCGTGCGAGCGGGGAGGATCCGGCAGTCTCCTGCAACCGCCGGCGCCGTCCGTGACGCCGGTCACAGCGAAGGCTCGAACCCGCCATGCTCTTGCGCCGTCCGCTTCGCCTGTTGATCCTGGTTGTCGGTCTCGGCCTCGCCGCCGCCGGCGCCCGCCCGGCCGCCGCCAGCGATGCGGCGGGCTTCGTCAACGACCTCGTCAACCAGGCGCTGCAGTCGCTCGACAACAAGCAGCTCAGCACCGAGGACCGCGCCAAGCAGTTCCGCGACCTGCTCGATCACGATTTCGACATGGCGCGCATCTCGCGCTTCGTGCTCGGGCGCTACTGGAACGAAGCGAACGACCAGGAGAAGCGGCAATTCCAGACGCTGTTCGAGGAATACGTCGTCCGCGCTTATGCCCAGCGCTTCAGCGACTACAGCGGCGAGACGGTGAAGATCACGGGCTCGCGGCCGGAGGGCGAGACCAGCACGCTGGTGCAGAGCCAGGTCATCCGGACCAACGGTGCGCCGCCGGCCAAGGTCGATTGGCGCGTGCGCAAGGATGACGCCGGCTTCAAGATCGTCGATGTCGATGTCGAAGGCGTGAGCATGATCCTCACCCAGCGCGAGGAGTTCAGCTCGGTGATCCAGCGCAGCGGCGGCCTTGCCGGCCTCAACAAGACGCTGCAGGACAAGCTCGCCAGCGGCGACACCAGCCTCGCCACGCCGCCGCTGCCGAAGCGGGAATAGGCTCCAAGCAAATTCCGATCGTGCGGACGCAGCCCTTGCCCCCTTGAGGGCGGGGCTGTCACATATTGGGTGCACCACGGAGACACGGAGGTCACGGAGAAGAGGCGTTAGGCGCGCCTGCCTACGCGAAGCCGAAGCGGCTTCGCTTCGCCCGCCTCCCGAAGCCGTGCGGAGGGCAGGGCGAAGGCAGGCGAAGCGCGTCATTCTTTACTTCTCCGTGCTCTCCGCGCCTCCGTGGGGTATTCCGTTGCCTGCCTGCGATTAGAGCAAATTTCCGCTGGATGGACTCAGTGCGTCCTTCGACTGCTCGCTACGCTCGCGCTCAGGACGAGGTGATTTTCTTTGTGCCATCAAAAATTTTCCTCATCCTGAGCAGGCGCGCGCAGCGCGCCTGTCGAAGGACGCACCGTCGCCAATGCAGCGGAAGGCGCTCTAGCGCTGGACGGCAACTAGTCTAACTTCGAGTGAGAGGCTTGTAGCGGATGCGGTGGGGCTGGTCGGCGGCGGCGCCGAGACGGCGCCTGCGGTCGGCCTCGTAGTCGCCGTAGTTGCCCTCGAACCACACCACCTGGCTGTCGCCCTCGAAGGCGAGGATGTGGGTGGCGATGCGGTCGAGGAACCAGCGGTCGTGGCTGATGACCACGGCGCAGCCGGGAAACTCCAGCAGCCCCTCCTCGAGCGCGCGCAAGGTGTCGATGTCGAGATCGTTGGTGGGCTCGTCGAGCAGCAACACGTTGGCGCCGGCCTTGAGCATCTTCGCAAGATGGACGCGGTTGCGCTCGCCGCCGGAGAGCTGGCCGACCTTCTTCTGCTGATCGCTGCCGCGGAAATTGAACAGCGAGCAATAGGCGCGGCTCGGCAGCTTGCGCCGGCCGAGATCGATCTCGTCATTGCCGGCGGAGATCTCCTCCCAGACGCTCTTCTCGGCGGCGAGCGTGTCGCGCGACTGGTCGACATAGCCCAGCTTCACCGTCTCGCCGAGGCGGAAAGCGCCTTTGTCGGGCGTCTCCTGGTCGGTGATCATGCGGAAGAGCGTGGTCTTGCCGGCGCCGTTGGGGCCGATGATGCCGACGATGCCGCCGGGCGGCAGGCGGAAGGACAGATCCTCGATCAGCAGCAGCTCGCCATAGGCCTTGGCGACATGCTCGGCCTCGATGACGAGATCGCCGAGCCGCGGTCCCGGCGGCAGCACGATCTGCGCCGTCTCGGGCGCCTTCTCCCGGCTCTCGGCCACCAGGCTCTCATAGGCGGAGATGCGCGCCTTGCTCTTGGCCTGGCGCGCGCGCGGGCTCTGTCGCACCCAGTCGAGCTCGCGCTCGAGCGTGCGCTGGCGCGCCACCTCCTGCTTGCCCTCCTGCTCCAGCCGCTTCTGCTTCTGCTCGAGCCAGCCGGTGTAGTTCCCCTCATAGGGAATGCCGCGGCCGCGATCGAGCTCGAGGATCCAGCCCGCGACGTCGTCGAGGAAATAGCGGTCGTGGGTGACGGTGACGACGGTGCCGGGATAGTCGGCGAGGAAGCGCTGCAGCCAGGCGACGCTCTCGGCGTCGAGATGGTTGGTGGGCTCGTCGAGCAGCAGCAGATCGGGCCGCTGCAGCAGCAGGCGGCAGAGTGCCACGCGCCGGCGCTCGCCGCCCGAGAGCGTCGTCACCGCGGCATCGCCCGGCGGGCAGCGCAGCGCGTCCATGGCGATCTCGACGGTGCGGTCGAGCTCCCAGCCGTTGACGCCGTCGATCTTCTCCTGCAGCTCGCCCTGCTCGGCCAGGAGCGCGCTCATCTCGTCCTCGGGGAGCTCCTCGGCAAAGCGCGCGCTCACCTCCTCGAAGCGCTGCAGCAGCGCCACGATCTCGCCCAGCCCCTCCTTGACGTTGCCGGCGACGTCCTTGGCGGGATCGAGCTGCGGCTCCTGCGCCAGGTATCCCACCTTGACGCCCTCGGCGGCCCAGGCCTCGCCGGAGAAATCCTGATCGATGCCGGCCATGATGCGCAGCAGCGTCGATTTGCCGGCGCCGTTGAGCCCGAGCACGCCGATCTTGGCGCCGGGCAGGAAGGAGAGCCGGATGTCCTTCAGCACCTCGCGCCCGCCCGGATAGGTCTTGGAGAGACCCTTCATGACATAGATGTACTGGTAGGCGGGCATTCGCGGACTCCGGGGGGTGGGGTGAGGATGGGTTCTAGCGGATGGGGGCGCGCGGGCCAAGCGGGGCGGTCCCTTCAGGTAAGGGCAGAGCTGGTGGTAGGGGAGGCTGAGCGGTTGCGGGACGCTGCGCTGGTTGAAGTTGCGCGCGGCCAGCGCCTCGCCGAGCAGGCGCCGCTCGAAAGCGTCACGCTCGGCACGCATGAGGTTCTCGAGATCGTAGGAAGGGTACAAACTGAAGGCGAACGGCGTTAACGGCGAAGGAGCGGCTCGATAGTGGCGTCCATTTGATCGCGCCCTCGCCCGGCCCGCGTAGTGATAGCACTTGAGCGACGAGCGCCGATGCGACATATGACGTTACGCGCAGCGGTTAGCGACTTCCATTCTATCGCGCCCTT
>JBKQTR010000021.1:0-11615 GCA_052143095.1 Allostellaceae bacterium | reverse complement strand
CGACGTATCCGTTCTGCCAAGGCGATCGCGGTGCCGTCGGCCGATCACGGATGCCCATGCTCTTGAGGCGTCGGGTGACGACTTGACCATAGACCGCATCACGATCTCGGATCAGGTGGCGTGGAGCCTCGGTCCACGGAAATGCCTCGTTCATCTGTTGAGCGATCCACTCCGCTGTCGGATGAGAGGTGACACCGAACGATAGGATCCGTCGCCGATGATGACCGAGGATGACCAGAACATAGAGAAGGCGGAAGTCGATCGTCGGCACCACGAGCAGATCCATCGCGGTGATGCCGACGGCATGGTTGCGCAGCAAGGTCTTCCAGCTCGACCATCTCGTCGTGTTCGGCGAAGTTCACCTCCGCCGCACCTTTACGGCCTACGTCTCTTATTACAACGAGATCCGGACTCACCTGTCATTGAACAAAGACACCCCGATCCATCGACCGATCCAACGGATCGGGCGGATCATGTCAGTGCCCGTCCTCGGAGGCCTGCACCACCAATACTGTCGGACGTAGTTTCTGGTAGGGACAGGTAGCCAGAGCCATACCCTGTGGGCCGTTGGCTGATGCCAGTGCCAGTGACGAGAGTTTTTCCCCTCATTCCTTGGCGGGAGCAGCTTCGTCCTGTGCTTGCCAGCTGAGGATCGTCTTGCGCAATTGCTCCAATCTCTCGCCAACTTGCTGGCCAAGCAAGGGATCGTCTTCCGTCGTCATCAGCGTTCTCACATCGCCCCAATCCTTCGCCGTCAGCGCCCTCGCGGCAGCCGGGAAGAAGGTGGACTCTTCCATGTCGATATGTCGCCGCTGTAGGTCGATAAAATCGCGCGCCCATCTGGCAAGCGCCTCGCGCGACACCTCCACCTCTTCCATCACGGCGCGCATTGCGGTCGCAAATTCGCGCGCACGATTGGCCAATTCCTGATGCGCGATCGGCAGATCGCCGATCTGCTGCGCGATCCTGCGGTCAAGCTCACGCAGCTTGGCGAAGATCAGCTCCTCTTTCGGATGATGACAAACGTCGGGGAAACTCAGAAAATAGTCCAGAGTCGCGCCGATCACGTCGTAATCTGGCTGGTTGCCGTTCTCGAACTGGTTGACCTGCCACTCCAGCGCCCGCAGAATGGCAAGCATATTGCGATGTTCTTCGCGCAGCAAGCCGAGGGCTTCGGGCATTACCGGGTCCTTCGCAATTACAGCATCGTCCGCCTTTGCGCTTCGATACCTGTATGGCCTTGCCTAGCCATGGGGCGCTTCCAAAAGATCTGTCGAGGCCTCTGGCAGCTGGGCGGCGCCTACGTGATCAGACGCCATGACAAGCTTGATGATCGGCTCAGCGAGTATTTCTGCGAGACTTGGTTTGCAGCGGATGTAAGCTTCGGGCAGGTCAGAGTTCAGCGACAGCGCGTTCGGGTCTAGAATACGGCATGTCTCAATGAGCTCCGCATTGGGACAGAAGGCGACATATGACGCGCGCCGACAATCCGACCGGAGCCAATCGCGACATACCTGCGTGCTTGCGCAGAGCTCGCATTTTCGCAGCGCGTGAAAGATCATTTCTTCCAGTCCACGCCGCCAGCCACCGACTAGGTCAATGCCTTGGCAGGTTATCATTCGATGGAAGAGTTGGTGCGCCACCATCCGCTCAATGGCGCGGCGCTGCTTTTCGCGGCGAGTACATTTGGATGCGGACACGATGGCCTCCATCATGCTAAATCATCAAGCGCAACAATTGCTTTGGCATTGATTCAGATCAATGAAGCGCGCGTGATCCCCGACCGCGGTTGCCTCGGCGCCACGAGGGTTGCTGACGCATGCTCTTCGTAGAAAAGGCATGATTTCGCTTTGGAATGATTCTTTTTTGCGCCGGTTGCTCTACACCTAATCCCCTAGTCCACGCGGCCCGCAACTGTGATCCAAGGACCAACGACCAGTCCCGACACGATGACTTGCCAATGAGCGCACGCGTTGCGGGCCATCAGCAAAGGCGGTGCAGCTCGATCTATCCGCCTCTGTATCTTGGCCTCGCCATCTGCAGCCAAAGGCGCGACGCAGGTAGGAATTTGACGTTCTTTCTCACCGCTGGCGTCATGGTATATCCGTCCTCATCTCTGGCGGAACATATTAAGCAAGGCTTCCAACCGCGGGGCCCGGCGACCTAGGCAATGCGGGCGCGGTTGCGATTCAGGATCATTCCACGATTCGGGTTCGGCGCTCGACCCTTGATCCAGATCAATGCGTAATGCAGAAATGATCGAATGATAAATTACTAACGCCTAGAAATGCGAGGGCACGTGCTAAGGGGGTGACCATGGGTCAAATTGATACTTCCGTACGGAGCCACGGCGGAATGCTCGCACGGATGATCGCGCTGGCGCGGCTCAGCGAACGGATCGGGCCCCTTAATCCTCGGCGTGCGCAGCTTGACAAGGTCCTGCAGCAGATGCTGCTGTTCTCGCGCATGGTGGAGCGGCTTGGCATCGCCGCGCCGGAGAGCCCGTTGATGCGTGCCGTGCTCCGCGAGGCGGAACTCGGCTGCCTGGAGTGCGCCGCGTGGCGGCGGTGTCGGCAATGGCTCAGCGGCCGCGGGCCGGAAGACGACTACCGCGATTTTTGCCCGAATGAGGGACTATTCAACGTCCTGCCGCGCCAGGAAAACGTCAAGCGTCCGTACGCCGCCGAGTGAGGCGGCGGCGGCGAGGGTTGTGAACTTATTGAGAAGGCTTCGCCATGCTGACGATGGAAGATTGTATCGCGCTGAGCGACCTGACGCTCGAGGAGATCGACGCGATTGCCGAGCATGAGCACCTGCCGGAGACGATCGCCGCCGAGCTCGGCTGCCATCTCGTGCATCGCCCCGACGGACGACAGGCAATCCGCTTGATGATACGCGACGACATCGAAGCGGCACGCGGCCGGGGCGACTTGCGCCACTCTGCGGAGCTTAAGGTCGTGCTGCAGCTTTTCGTCGAGCACTGCCGTCGCAATCCGGCGCTTTGCGGTCGATGGAACGCGCCAACGGGTGGTCGACGGTAGAAAGGTCCCGACAAGCGGAGCCCACCAGTGCTCGGGCCGGGTGTGCATCGTTGTGCGCCCTATTTTTCCAGGACGTATGTTCCTGGTGCGTCGCAGATCGGAGGATAGGCGGCACTTCCGGCGGGCGGCGGCGATATCCTCTGCCCGGACGCAGCCTGGAGCCAGCCAGCCCAATCGGTCCACCAGCTGCCATCGTGCTTTTGCGCGCCAGCCAACCAGGCCTCGGCAGTCGCCGGCGGTGAAAGGGTGTCGTTCGTCCAATACCCGCCTTTGCCTTTGGACGGCGGATTGATCATGCCGGCGATGTGTCCGCTCGCCGCCAGCACGAAGCGGGTCTGCGCGCTGGTCAGCTGCGCGATCCGCCACGCCGAGCGCCAGGGCACGATGTGGTCCTTCTCGGCGCCCACCGCGTAGACGGCCTGGACAATGCGGCGCAGATTGATCGGCTGCCCGAGCAGCGCGATCTTTTCCGGCTTGATCAAGTTGTTCTCGAGGTAGGTGTTGCGGAGATAGAAGCTGTGCGCCGCCCGGGCCATCCGCGTGCCGTCGTTGTTCCAGTACAGGAGATCGAACGCGGGCGGCTTGTTCCCCATCAGATAATTGTTGATCACCGTGTTCCAGATCAGATCATTTGCTCGCAGCAAGTTGAACATGTTTGACATGTCGCGGCTATCGAGATAGCCGCGCTCGAGCATACGTTGCTCCATGTAGGCGATCTGCGGCTCGTCGATGAACACGGCCGTGTCACCGACCTCCGAAAAGTCCAGAAGCGACACCATGAAGGTCGCCGGGCCGAAGCGCTCGTCCCGTTGCGACGCCAGATAGGCCAGCGTCATCGCCAGCAGCGTCCCGCCGATGCAGTAGCCGGCGGGATTGATGCGTTCGGCGCCGGTGATGTCCCGCACCACGTCGCTCGCGGCGAGCGGGCCGTCGGTCATGTACTCCTCGAAGGTGATGGCCTCCATCGAGGCGTCCGGGTTCTTCCAGCTGATCATGAATACCGAGAAGCCTTGCTCGAGCAGGAACTGCACAAGGCTGTTCTTCGGCTGCAGGTCGAGGATATAGAACTTGTTGATCCACGGCGGAATGAACAGCAGGGGCACGGCGTAGGTCTGCGCCGTCATCGGCGCGTATTGGATGAGCTCGATGAGGCGGTTGCGATACACGACCTTGCCTGGCGTGGTGGCAAGGTTCCGGCCCGGCGCGAAGGCCGCGGTATCGGTCATGCTGAGCTGGCCCTGGCGGAGATCGTCCAGCAGGTTGCGGAGCCCGTCGGTGGCGCTGCCGCCGCCCGTCTCCCATGCCTTGCGAAGCGCCGCGGGATTGGTCGGCAGAAACGAGGTGGGGCTCATCGCGTCGAAAAATTGTCGGAGATGGAAGACGAGTCGCTGCCGCTCGGCGGGATCGGCTGTCTGCCGCTCGGCTTCCTGGAGAAGGTGCTTGGAAAGCGCGAGATAGCTCTGCTTCAGCAGCCGGAAGAAGGGGTGCTGCTCCCATTCCGGAGCGTCGAAGCGCCGGTCGGCCTCGGCGCCTTCGGGCTTGGCCGGTGCGGCCGGTGCGGGTCCCCACCAGCGCGCCGCGGTGTCGATCCACGTCTCGGCCGCTTCCAGCCACATCGTCAAGCCCAAATTGGCAGCCGCCGTCGTTGCTTGGACCGGATCCGCCGTTGATCGGGCAGACAGCGCCACGAGAGCCCACGTGATCTCGCCCCATGAGATCGGCAGCAGCTCGTGGAGGGGGTTGGCCCGCCATAGCTGTTCGGCCATCTCGGGCAGCAGTTCGGAGCCAGCGCCATGACGGAGAACCGCCTCCGTCGCCTTCTGTTCGCGCGCTTCGTGGCCCTCACCCCGCTCGTCCCCTGGGGTTACTGGGATTTGGATGGTTACAGCCGTCGGCGATGCGCAGCAGCGCGAGCTCAGCCTTAGGGTCTCGCATCTGATCAGCCTGGGTGCGCGCTTCCTCGGCGCGGGATCGCCAATAGTTGGGGTCTTTGAGACGCGACGGCATCTGCCCAGCTTAACCCACCATCAGTGAGCCGTCCGTTACAGCATCACGGCACGCTTAAGCTGGGGTTCGCCTCGTGGCCGAGGGCGTAGCCGACGATGAGGCGGACGCGCCAGCTGTTGTCGCAGCGCCGACAGCGCATGGCGTAGGGCAGCTGCTTCAGCAGCATGCGCCCGCCGCTTGATGGCGGTGAAGCTCACCTCGCTGCACGCGCTCGACTCATCGCGCGCCGACAAAGACCGCTGAATCGCAGACGAAAGAGGCTCCGCGCCCTAGCGGCGGCATCCCTCAAACGAAGGGCGCGCCATGCGCCGCCATTTTTTGGTCACTTGATGTTGAAGGACGAAACGTCACCATACCTTGTGGGTCTTAGTAGCAAGGGGGGCTACATATGGCGAACGCGTCGGACGTTCTTCGGCTTTTGGGCGAGAAAGCCGGCCGCTACCTGCTCCTCGATCGGGCCCATCCGCGCGGTTGGCTCAAGGGAGACCTCGTGACCTTGAAAGAGCCGGACGGCCGAGATGTTGAGCTCGTCTACCCGTCTGGCTACCGGTGCAGTCCACTCGTGCTGCCGAGCGCGAAACTCCATGACTTCCTACGGGTGGGGTTTATTCGTCAAGACAGCGACGACGGCGCCGAAGCAATCTTCCGCTTGACCCGATATGGTCTCGAGCGCGCTCGATCTATCGCCGCATAGGTGCCGAGCTCCGGCTTGTGCGCGGGCACCCCGCTGGCGGCGGCCAAAGAAAAGGCCGCGCGTGAGCGCGGGGCGAGTGTGGCAAGGGAATGGATGCTACGACAGTCCGGGGCGGCGCGTCAGCCGGACGACGGCAGGGACGACGCCTTCCGCGCTCAATCGGCGCGCTCGCCGCCTTTGCTGAGCTCTCAGGATGTTGGAGAGGCGCTTCTTCGCTTCTGATTTAGAAACCGTTCGTAGGCTCTGTCGTATCTCGATGCCTCGGACCTGCAGCCACGCCCATCAGATCGAACCCCGTCGGTAGAGGTTTTCGTGCACGTCTCCCCCTCTCTCGCGATTACTCCCATGCGCAAAGAAAAGCCCCGCCGCGAGGGCTAGAGCGGCGGGGCCTCTCCTCGGTCCAGGAGACGGTTAGGGTGCGAGTCCCAACCGTGCGCGCAGCTTGGTCGCGACTGGTTTACGACCGATGAATTGTGAGAGATGGTCGAGTGTCCGGTGGCCCGACCGAGACGGCGTAGCGGCTCCAGGCAACACCTCCCGTGCCCGCTGGCGAGCAATGGGCGGCCGGTGAGGCTGAGAGCCGGAGCCTGGAACGGGTCCGAGCCTAGGTGCGGCTCGCGCGAGCCGGCAGCCTATGGCATTATGAGCGCATGGGCTGGCGCTTTCAGAGATGGCTACGGGTCTTGCTGGGGTTCGGGCTGAACTCGACTGACGTCGCTGGCCTACCCGGCAGCGGCGTGCGTTACACCACGGCGCTGAGCTACACTATGGCGCTGCGCCGATACTCTCGCTCACGCGATGCAGCGATTGCGGTGCTCCTAATCGCCGTGGTGATCGTTGGCCTTTTGGCGCTCGCCATCACGGCCGGATTTAGGGCCGCCGCCGGCCCCTAATTTTCCGATCGCCGGCTCAATCTTCGCCCGGCACCGCCTGCCGCACTAGAGAGCTATAGGGCCGCGCCCTGGCCCGGATGCCGTCCACTGGCGGGGATAGTCGGTCGGTAGCGCATCGTCCGGCTCACCAGCACCGACGCCGCCGGTAGCGGCCTCTGTCAGCTCCCGCAGCAGCGGGTCCGGCGAAGGGACGAACCACATGGTAGTGCGGGCGAAGTCGAGCAGTGTGAACATGGCAGTAATCCTTGCTCCAAAACCCGGGCGACCAATGTGCGCGCGGATCGCCTCTGGGAGCAGGCGAGGCGCGGCCGCCTCAGCCGCGTGTGGCCTCTCACAGCGAACTCGCGTGGCGCCATCGACCCTGAAAGCTCCATTCCGACCGGGACAGCGCCCTATAGAGCCTACCGCTCGTTCGCCTCTTTGCGCTCGCGCCTGATCTTCCCCTGCCAGCGTTGCTCGGGCGAGCGCAGACGCTCCTCGAAATACTTGAACTGTTCGGCCGCGCCCTCGGATCGTAGATCGTTTTACCGGCGGGGCGGATCGCTGTGGCTTGCTCGGCTGGATTGAGCGCCTTTAGCCGCTCGTCGCCGGCGCTCTTGAATCCGAGGGTGAAGCTCCGCGCCGCGCGGAGGGCTATAGTTCGGGAATGAAGATCATCCGCCTGAAACGCGGATACCGGATCAGCCTCAGCGACGGTGAGTTCGAGGCGCTTTCGCTCCTGGTCGAGTACGGCACGGAGGCCGACGAAGAGCAGCGCGACGAGTTCCTGGCGCTCGCGTCATCGGGAGCAAAGCGCGCGCTCAAGGGCCGCTTCGCGCTCCGCGAGCCCATGGAGATCGACGAGGATCGGCGTCATCCGCTGCGGCATCCGGGCCGCTGAATTGCTGTCGATCGTCTCGACTCCCTATTCTCGGAGCGAGGGAGCCGAGCGCGAGCCGCATGAAGCGTAAGACGAAGACGCTCTACCTGAACGATGCCCCGATCAGCTCTGCCCCGATCAGCTCGGCCAGCACCTGGCACGAGGTAGCGGCGGTTCTGACTAAGCTGCTGCGGCGCGGTGTCAGCGCACGCGAGGCGCAGGACAGCGGCAGCGAGGGGCCGGACGGTTTCTACGTCAGAATGGAGCGCTGACCGGCGCTCGTTCTATTTGCCTTTGGCTTCGCGCAGCTTCTCGATCGCGAGGATGAGACCCGCGACCAAACATCTCCGCGCCGGCGACGTTCCCCGACTCTTGCAGCTCAGCGACCATGTCGCGCGCGAGCGCCACGGCAGTAGCCGGCGTCGAAGCCGCGGCGCCACATGTGGTAATGGGGGCTCATGCGCCGCTCATGGCGATGTGGCGTCTCGTAGTAGGCATCGCGCATATTGTTTAACAGCTCAGGCTTGCCACCGTGCAGCGGGCTTCCTTCGGCAAAGCCAACGTCAAGTGCTTGCTGCTGGTTTATCAGGTTGGGGATGTGAGTGAGCGTTGACATAGTGTGAGCCTCATTCGCCGCCCTGCGGCGCATGGCGCGATCAACTTCAGCCGCTGATCTCGGTCGCTCCTATCGCCCGCCGAACGCGAGTGTCTTCATGGACGTGGTGGTTTCGGATCAAGCCACCGCAGAGCGTCGCCTCGCGTAAAGCGCTTTGATCAGCCTTACCGCCTGCTCGTGGGTCAGCGGCGCCCTACCCCGGTCGCCGGTGAGACCGCCGCGATATCGCTCAATGATGCCGTCGAGGACGGCACGGCTGCTTTCATACGAGCGCGCCATGACATGGATATGGCGCCGCGCGAACCGTATGCAAGTCGCAAGGGGTCAAATGCGATCGGCACATCGATGGCGCGAAGGCGCCCGCGCGCCTCCCTACGCCGTTCAGCGCGGCACTGCGCTTCTCCGCGCCCCTACGCCGCCGCGCGGCCGATCGGCACGACCTTCGACTCACGTTGACCGATCTCGGTTATGTTGGCGGCCAGCACCGGATCAAGGTAGGCAACCACTTCGCCACGTTCGATTCGTGCTGCCCGATCTCCTTGATCTCGCCGGCGAGCCGAAGAGTAGCTGGCGCGCGGCCCTTTCCCTGTCCCGCCCGTGGTGATATTGTCGCTTCATCTTCTGGTGGCAAAACACTGGGAGATGACAGGCGGCCTCCTCCTCCTGTCAAGAGGCTCCGCGCGCACCCCCCCACAAAATGGCGCGGAGCCTCTTTCGTCTGCGGCTCAGCGATCTTGGTCGAAGAGCGCCCCCACCCACCCGCTCGGCGCGCGCCAGGGTGCGGGAACCGGTAGCCGGATTCAAGCAGATCGCAAGCCGCGCAGCGCGCCGGGTTATCGCGCGATCAGAAGATAACAGAGCTTCGCGTCGCTGCTGTGCCCGAGGAAAAATTCGAGGCGGCCGTCGGGTCCGTCTCGCTCAGGCGCCGCGCCGGTCGATGTGCTCGACTATCTGCCGATGGTCCCAGACCTGCCCCTCCGGGCTGCTCATCCTGAGCCCGTAGCCTTGCTGCGCGAGGCCGCCGGCGTATATGAGGGCGGTGGCACGGATTGTGAAGCGCTGGGGAGGCGTCAGCGTGACGCCAGCGCCGACGTGCTCGCCGATGGGCGCGGGCGGCAGCGGAAAACGCACGATCTCGACGATCCAGACGGAGGGCACGGCCTTCGTCATTGTGCTACATCCTTTAGAAATGTCCGCCACAACGACAGAATGGTAGCGCCGCGTGCGGACGTTCTGCGGGAGCAAAAATGGGGTGCGGATCATCGTCGCGATCGGCACGCTGGGCGCGCCGCCCACCGACGCGCGCCATTAAGCGCAAGCACCCGCGCATGCCCGGCGCCGGAACCACCGGGCGGGGTGGGTGGCTGGAGCGGTTTGCGGTCATCATCGCCGCGCTGGTGGTCGTCCTGCTCTGCCTGATCCCGCCCGACGGGCTGCTGACGGAAAATGAGGAGGATTACTTCCAACTCGCCGCACGCAGCGTCGCTGCCGCACCCGCCTCGCCGCTGAGCGCGGTGTTCGACAGCTCGCATCATTGCGCCGTCTTCGATCATCTTCTCGGCTGGCTGATCGCGCTGACCGGCTTCGGCGGCGCGCAGATCCTCACCCGCGTTCTGGCCGTCCTTGCCTATGGGCTTGCCCTCGGCGCCGTCTTCCGCCGTCTCGCGCTCGACGCGCTCGATGCCGTGCTCGTCGTCATCATCTTCGCGCTGTTGGGCCAGGCCATGTTTGGCGGCGAATTGCTGTTCGACGGCGTCGGGGCGAAGGTGGCCGCCTATGTCTGCGTGCTTGCCGGTCTCGCCGCGGTGATGGGGGGCGCGCGCCTCGCCCGGGTGGCGCTGCTCTTCGCCGTCGCCACCTATTTCCATTTCCTCGTCGGCCTCTTCTGGTTCTTCGCCGCAATGGCGCTGCGGCTCGTCGGCGACCGCCGCGACCTTCGTGCGGTAATGGCGGCAACGGGCATGTTCCTCCTCCTGGTCGCGCCCCTGCTGGGCACGATCGTCTGGACGCGGCTTGCGGCGGACAGCACCGTGGCGGAGGCGGGGCGGCCCTCGGCGGATGTCATCTACTCCATCATCCGCGCGCCGCATCACACCTCGCCTTTCCTCAACGCCGCCGGGTTTACCGCAAAATGGCTGCTGGGCTATCTCCTGGCCGCAGGCATGCTCCTCGGCTGCGCCGTGATCTCGCGGCTGCCCGAGGCGGCGCGGCTTGGGACCGTGGCGCGCTGGATGTCTTTGCTTCTGGCCTACCTCTTCCTCGCGCTCGTCGGCGCCTTTCTCGACCGCGACATTGGAATCCTCGGCAAGTTCTATCTCTTCCGCCCGGCCTCGCTTGTCCTGCTGCTCTGGCTGGCGCTCGCCGTCGCCGCTCTCGGCAGGCTCGGCGCGCGGCATTGGCTCGCGGTGCGGCTCATCGCCCTTGCCCTGCTTGCGCCGGGCTTCGCGCTCGCCGCCGCGACGCGCATCACCGCCGGTCTCGATGCGCGAGCCAGCACCGAGGGGGCGCAACTCGCCGCGTTCCTGGCGCGGAGCGCGGCGCCTGGCAGCGTGGTGCTCATCGACCCGCAGCTCGAATTCTCCTTCCTGAATTTCGAGCGGCGCACCGGGCTTCCGGCGCTTGTGCTGTGGAAATTCATCCCGACCAACGACCCCGAGATACAGGAATGGTACCGCCGCCTGGAGTTCCGCAAGGCGCTGTTCGCCGAGGGATGCGCCGGGAAAACCGCCTACCCCGTCGCCTTCCTGCTGACCATGCCGGAGCACGCGACGGCACTGGCGCAGAGCTGCGGGCCGATCGTCTATGCCTCGGCGCGCATCGCGCTGCTGCGGCGCGGCGGATGAGGGAGCGAGGCTCAGCGCAGCGCCCGGAGGTCGAGCGCCGGCTCCTCGCCCAGCCAGGCCGGCCACGCTTCCGCTGGCAAGATCACCGGCATGCGGTTGCGGATCGGCTCGACCAGCTCGTTGGGCTCGCCGGTGATGATGGCGCAAGTCCAGCCCCACTCGGCGCCCGCGCCGGCCGTGTGGTCGCCCATCCTTCCCACAGGCCGGCGGATCAGACCGTTGCCAGCAGCGGAATTAATGAGAGAGTAACCCGTTTTCAATACGCCTATAGGTTTAACGGCGCCAGCGTCCGCGCTCGGTGTTCTGGCACCCCCCGACCGGCGCATTTTCTCTGCTCCGCTAGTAGCGGAAGCGAAGGGCTCATGGACTACGCGCACTATCTCGCGAGCGTGCCGCCGAGTTCGCCAACTTGGCCATAACGACGAAAGACCCGGCGGCGGGTCAGAACCTCCACGAGCTGGCGATCCTGTGCCAGGAGGCGGCGGAGAGGCTGGAGCGCCGCGCAAAGAATCAGGGGCCGACGTCCGATCTCGCTGGCTAGGAGCCTGTCTGAGAAATGGCTGGTCAAGTGGGGGCGAGTCTGATTCCTTGCTGGGCCATGAGCAAGGAATTTCGCCCCTGGAAGATTGACGAGGCGCAGCTTCTGCCGCCGAGCGTGCAGG
>JBKQTR010000020.1:0-13842 GCA_052143095.1 Allostellaceae bacterium | reverse complement strand
GGCCTACGAGACCGCCCTCATCAATCTCGTGCAGGCACAGGCCAGCCGATTTGGCGACACGGCGGCGCTGTTCCAGGCGCTGGGCGGCGGCTGGTGGAACCGCCAGGAGGTCGCCGCGGGCGACAAGGCAAGCGGCAGCGCGAGCGAGGCAACCCCAAGCGATCACAGCGCCAGCTCGATGCCCGGTGAGGACGCAAGCGATCACAGCGATCACGGGTTCTTCAGTGTGGCCCTGAGGGCCCTTGGCTTTTAGCGAGGGCCGTGGCGGGCGGGCTCTGGACGATCGCGACGGTTCTCCGAAGCGACAGCGTATGGCTATCGCTCGTGGGCTGGCAGAACGCCGTCGAAGATCCGTTTCTATAGGTCAGCCTCATCCTGCCGCCGTCGATGTTTGCCGTTATCCTCGCCGTCCTTCATCAAATCGAGACGGCACGCAAATAAATGTCCGTGGCGCAGCGTCGAGGGTCGATCCGAGCGAGCTCAAGCATTTGATCGCGCCGACGCCGGCCGATACTCTCGACACGGGCGATGCGGGCGAGCGGGGCGGGCATGGGGTCGATGGCGAGCCAAACGGCGGAAGCCGGCGGCGATTTCGGCGCTTTCGTGTCCGGCCCTCGCCGCGTCGTCGACGGGGCGAGCGAGGGACCGCTCGCCGGCCTCGCCTTCGCCGTCAAGGATCTCATCGACATCGCCGGAACGACGACCGGCGGCGGCAATCTCGATTGGCGCCGCAGCCACGCGCCGGCCGCGCGCAACGCGCCGGTCGTCGCCACGCTGCTCGCCGCCGGTGCCCGGCTCGTCGGCAAGACGATCACCGACGAGCTCGCCTTCAGCCTCGAGGGCGCCAACGCCCATGACGGGACGCCGGTCAATCCGCGCTGTCCCGACCGCCTGCCCGGAGGCTCGTCGAGCGGCTCGGCAGTAGCGGCGGCGGCAGGGCTGGTGGATTTCGCCCTCGGCACCGACACCGGCGGCTCGGTCCGGGTGCCCGCGAGCTTCTGCGGCGTCTTCGGCTTTCGGCCGAGCCACGGCGTGGCGCCGCTCGACGGCGTCGTGCCGTTCGCGCCGAGCTACGATACGGTCGGCTGGCTCGCCGGCGACGGCAGCGTACTGGAGCGGGTCGGCCGGGCGCTGCTCGGCGGCGGCGGCGCCGCGCCGCCGCGGCGCTGGCTGCTGGCGCGGGATGCCTTCGATCTCTGCGACCCTCCCTGCGCGGCGGCGCTGCTCGCTGCCGCACGCGCGCTGGGCGCCTCCCGCGAGGTCACGCTCTTCGCCGGCGAGGAGGCGCTGTGGCTCGAGGCCTACCGCGTGCTGCAAGGCGCCGAGATCTGGTCCTCGCTCGGTCCCTGGATCACGGCGACGCAGCCGCGCTTCGGCGATGCCATCGCCGAGCGCTTTGCCGATGCGTCGCGCATCACGCCCGATCTCGTCGGCCGCTTCGCGCCGATCCGCCGGCGCATCGCCGCCGGGCTCGAGGCGCTGCTCGCACCCGGCACGGCGCTGCTGCTGCCAACCGCCCCCTGCATCGCGCCGCGCAAAGACGCGCCGGCGGCGGAGATCGGCGAGTTCTATCGCCGCGCGCTGACCTTGACCAGCGGCGCCGGGCACGCCGGGCTGCCGCAACTCTCCCTGCCGCTGGCCGAAGCCGAAGGCTGTCCGCTGGGGCTGTCGATCCTCGGTCCCCGCGGCAGCGACGCGTCGCTGCTGGCCGTGGCGGCACGGTCTCAGCCGGCCCGGCGATAGGGGACCGTCAGCGCCGCCGGCGCGGTCTGCCGCCCGACCAGGCCGGCCACCGCCAGGAACGCCAGCAGATAGGGCATCATGACCAGCAGCGCGGTCGGCAGCGGCACGCCCATATCGGGCAATTGGAACTGCAGCGCGGTGGCGGCGCCGAACAGCAGGCAGGCGCCGAAGGCGCGGCCGACCTGCCAATTGCCGAAGATCACCGCGGCGATGGCGAGATATCCCGCGCCGTTGGTCATGCCTTCGGTGAAGGTGTTGATGTCGCCGATCGACAGATACGTACCCGCCAGCGCCGACATCAGCCCCGCGAACAGCACCACGCCGTAGCGCACCGCCAGGATCGACATGCCGGCCTTGTCGACGCTGCGGGGATCGGCGCCCGCCGCGCGCACCACCAGGCCGATGGCGGTGTGGCGCAGCACCAGCGCCGTCACCACCGCGAGCGCCAGGGCGAGATAGACCATCCAGACCTGCTGGAAGACGGCCGGCCCGAACAGCGGAATCTGCCCGAGCAGCGGCGGGCTCCATTGCGGGAATCCCGGAATGAGATCGCGCGAGCGCTCGCCGAACACCTCGCGATAGGCGAGCGTCGTCCCGCCGAGCGCGAGGATGTTGATGCCGAGCCCGGTGACGATCTGGTTCGCCTGCAGGCTGACGCTGAGAAACGCCTGCAGCAGGGCGACGGGCAGCACGGCGACGACGCCGCACGCCAGGCCGATGAGCGGATCGCCGGTCGCCCAGGAGCCGAGCGCGCCGGCAAAGGCGGCGGTGAGCATCATGCCTTCGATGCTCATATTGAGCACGCCGGCCATCTCGCTCACCAGCTCGCCGGTGGCGCTGAGGATCAGCGGCACCGCGAGCCGCAGCGAGGAGCCGAGGAACACGGCCAGAAGCTGTCCTTTCATCGCGTCACCCTCCGGCGCTCGAGCCAGAACGACAGGGCGGCAAGCGTGACGACGATCAGCCCCTGGATCACCATCACGATGGCGCTGGGGACCTGGGCCACCATCTCCATGTTGATGCCGCCCGAGCGGAGAAATCCGAACAGCAGCGCCCCGGCGACGACGCCCAGGGTCGAGCCGCGGGCGAGCAGGCCGATGACCAGCCCGTCGAAGCCGTATCCCGAGGAGAAGCCGACCTTGAGCAGGTATTGATCGCCCTGCAGCATGACCGCGCCGGCGAGGCCGCCGAAGGCGCCGGCAATGGCCATCGCCGCGACGACGACCCGCCCGCGCGCGATGCCGGCGCGGCGCGACGCGAGCTCGTTGAGGCCGACCGCCCGCAGCTGCCAGCCGAACACCGTCTTCGCCAGGATCAGCCACACCGCGACCGCGAGGAGGATGGCGGCGGGCAGGCCGATATTGAGCGGCACGGAGGGATCGCCGAGCAGCAGCGGCAGCCGCGTGGCATCGGGGATCTCCAGCGATTCCGGCAAGGTCGCGGTCGTCGTCATCGGGCGGCGCAGCAGCGCCACCGACTGCACCGCGCCGTAGAGCAGCCAGATGCCGATGAAGGTCAGCAACAAGGTGCTGATGACCTCATTGGTGCCGGCCTTGACCTTGAGGATGCCGGCGAGCGCGCCCCAGGCGGCGCCGACGGCCACGGCGGCGGCCATCGGCACGAGAAAGGCGAGGCCCAGGGGTAGGCCCTCGACGCCGCCGTAGAGCGCCGCCGCGGTGGCCGCCATGCCGCCCACCGCGATCTGCCCCTCGCCGCCGACATTGGTGAGGTTGGCGCGCGCGGCGACGATGAAGCCGAGGCCGACCAGCGCGTAAGCGACCGAGCGGTTGATCGAAGCGGCGATGACGTAGCCAGAGCCGAACGCCCCGTCGATGAAGGCGTCGATGGCGTCGGGCACGTCGGCGCCGGTGAGGCCGATCAGGCAGAGGCCCAGCAGCAGGGTGAGCAGCACGGTGATCACCGGCAGGGTCACCGAGGCCGGCGGCAGCAGGCGGCCGAGCGCAACGCCGGCGGGCGAGCGCGGCGGGCTCATGGCGCGTGTCCCGACATCATCGCGCCGATCGCCTCGCGCTGATCCGGGCCGGCGAGCCGCTCGCCCATGATCCGCCCGCGATAGAGCACGATGACGCGGTCGGCGACGGCGATCAGCTCATCGAGCTCGGAAGAGATCAGCAGCACGCCGGCGCCCGCGTCGCAGGCGGCGCGGATATGCTTGTAGATCGCCTCGACCGCACCGACATCGAGGCCGCGCGTCGGTTGCGCCGCCAGCAGAAAGACCAGATTGTCGATCGTCAGCTCGCGGGCCAGCACCGCCTTCTGCTGATTGCCGCCCGACAGGCTGCTGAACGGCGCCGCGGGCCCGGCGGCGCGGATGTCGAAGCGCTGCATCAGCTCCTGCGCCTGCCGGCGCAGCGCGTCGCGGTCGATGAGGCCGCGACGGGCGAAGCGGCCGATGCGGTTCAGAAAGAAGTTCTCGGCGAGGCTCAGCTCGGCGATGCAGCCGACGGCGTGGCGGTCCTCGGGGATGATGCCGACGCCCAGCGCGGTAATCTCCGCCGGCGGGCGGTTAGTCATCTCGCGGCCATCGACGAAGAGGCGCCCGCCGCTCGGCCGCAGCAGCCCCGCGAGCACGGCGCCGAGCTCGCTCTGGCCGTTGCCCTCGACCCCCGCAAGCCCGACGATCTCGCCCTTGGCGACGGTGAGCGTGAGCTCGTCGAGGCGCAGCGTACCGACGGCGTCGCGCACCGTCAGCCCGTCGATCTGCAGCGCGTCGGCGCGCCGGTCGCGGCGCGGCCGCGCCTCGGCCGGTGCCGCCGATTCCTTCGCCACGCCCAGCGTCGAGGCGAGCGCGGTGTCGAGCGAAGCGAGATCGCGCTGGATCATCGCCCGCACCAGCCGGTCGATATCCTCGGCGGGGCTCGCCGAAGACGCGACGGACCGGCCGTGGCGCAGCACGGTGACGCGGTCGGCGGCGCGCTTGACCTCGGCGAGCTTGTGCGTGACCAGCACGACGCCGCAGCCGCCGGCGGCGACGCGGCGGCAGACCGCCAGGAACGCCTCCACCTCGTCCGGCGGCAGTACCGCGGTCGGCTCGTCGAGCACCAGCAGGCGCGGCTCGCGGACGAGGCATTTGACGATCTCGACGCGCTGGCGCTCGCCGACCGAGAGATCGCCGACCACGGCGAAGGGGTCGAGCGGCAAGCCGAAGGACGCTGCCAGAGCCTCGAGCTTCTCGGCATAGGCGCCGCGATGGAGGAAGCCCCGCTCCCGCCCGAGCAGCAGGTTGTCGACGACGGTGAAGTCGGGAATGAGGCTGAAATGCTGATGCACCATGGCGATGCCGCCGGCGAGCGCGTCGGCCGGGCCGGCCGGCCGATAGGGCGCGCCGGCAAGGCGCATCTCGCCGGCATCGGCGGGATAAAGCCCGAAGATCAGGTTGCAGAGCGTGGACTTGCCGGCGCCGTTCTCACCCAGCAGGCAATGGATCTCGCCGGCGCCGACATCGATGGTGACGTCGTCGAGCGCCAGCACGGCGCCGAAGCGCTTGGTCATGCCGCTGAGCGACAGGATCGGAGCGCTGGCGGGGAGCGCCGCCGCGGCGGCCGGCGGCGCGCGCTCCTGCCGCCCGGCCGACCGCGGCAGGCTCACCCCTCGAGCACCTTGATCCCGCCGGCGAGGATGCCCTTCTTGATCTGATCGACCTTGGCGGTCATGTCGGGCGTCGGTGTGCAGATGATCAGATCCGACGCCTCAGGCCCCATCGCCAGGCCGAAGGGCTTGTAGCCGGCCTCCCAGGTGCCGGCGAGGAAGTTGTCGATCGCGTAACGCACCTGGAATCCCACGCCGGTGATGGAATAGGCGACATAGAGCGGATCGGTGCCGCAGCGGTCGGTGTAGCTGCCGATGATATGCGTGCCTTTCTCGCGCGCCGCCTGCTCCATCCCGCGCAGGCCGAGGTTCAAGATGTGATAGTGAATGTCGGCGCCCTGGGCGATCGCGGCCAGCGTCGCCTCCTTGGATTTCGCGACATCGTCGAAATCGCCGGTATAGGCCTCGAAATACTTGATGCCCGGATTGATGTATTTCGCGCCGAGGCCGAACTCCTTGCCGGCGTTGACGATCGAGGGGATCTCGAGGCCCCCGACATAGCTCACCCCGCCGGTCTTCGAAAGCATCGCCGCGGCGGCGCCGGCGACGAAGGCGATCTCCGCCTGCTTCACGTCATATTCCGCCACGTTCGGCGGGAAGTCGGATTTGTTGCCGCCGACGATCGAGAACTTGGCCTTGGGGAAGCGCGGCGCCACCTTGAGCATCGCGGCCTGGGTCTGGCCGCCGACGCCGATCACCAGCGCGTTCTTGGTCGCGAGGTTGGTGAGCGCCTGCTCCATATCGGCGTAGTTGATGTTCTCGATCATCTGCACCTTGATCTTGTCGGCGTATTTCTTTTGCGATGCGACTATGCCGTCATAGCCCGACTCCATCCAGCCCTTGTCGGATTTCGAGCCCGGAATCAGGATGCCGACGGTTTCGACGGCGGCGCTCGCCGTCCGGGAAGCGCCCAATGACGCGCCCCCCAGGAGAGCGGTCGTGGCGACACCTTTCAAGATCACGCGACGGGACAACACGGCCATCTGCTCCTCCTTGCTTGCTGCCTGCTTTTCGCTCCGGGCGCCTCGCCCGCCACTGCACAAGCATCTTGCGTGCCAGATCGCCGCTGCCAGGACGGCCGCCAGCGGCAATGGCGGCAAAACCGCGCCGGCGCGCCGGCCGGCAAGCGCGCGGGCCGTCAAAGCGCGAGCGGGGCCGGCGGCCTCGCCCGCGACAGCGCCGCGGGATTGCGCAAAAAACGGTCATAAGTAAATATTTACCGCGTAGATTTTGGGCAGCGGCCGCGCCACTGCCGGTCGCGGTCGCCCGGGCCGGCGGCGGCGACGGACGCAGGCGCTGGCGCGATTTTTGCTCCGAGGCCGACGAGCCCATCCGTCGCGCAAAGGAGGATCGCATGGCCGCGTCGTCATTCACCCAGGAGGCGTCCCGCCCCGTCGCCGGCGAGCTCGGCCGCAGCCGCTTCTATCGCTGGCGCGCCGATGCCGGGCGCGTCGACATGGCGATGCCGGCGCCGGCGCCGCGGCCCGTCACCATCGCCTGCGAGCCGCAACAGGTGACGATCGATCTCGAACGCACGGCGATGATCGTGATCGACATGCAGAACGATTTCTGCGCCAAAGGCGGCTGGGTCGATCATCTCGGCGCCGACTACACGCCCGACCGCGCGCCGATCGCGCCGCTGCAACGGCTGCTGCCGGCGCTGCGGACGGTTCGGGTGCCGATCGTCTGGGTGAATTGGGGAAATCGCCCGGACCTGATGAACATGCCGCCGAACCAGATCCATCTCTACAAGCCCAGCGGCAGCGGCATCGGCCTCGGCGAGAAGCTGCCGGGCTCGGGCGCGCATGTGCTGGAGAAGGACAGCTGGGCCGCAGCGGTGGTCGACGAGCTCGTGATCGAGCCGGGCGATATCCGCGTCGACAAATACCGCATCAGCGGCTTCTGGGACACGCCGCTCGATTCCATCCTGAAAAATCTCGGCTGCCGCTCGCTGCTGTTCGCCGGCGTCAACACCGATCAATGCGTGCTGCACAGCCTGACCGACGCCAATTTTCTCGGCTATGGCTGCATCATGGTCACCGATTGCTGCGCCACGACGTCGCCGCAATTCTGCAGCGACGCGGCGGTGTGGAACGTCAAGAAATGCTTCGGCTTCGTTGCCGCGTCCGACGCCGTTCTCGCCGCCATCGTGCCGGCGGGCGACGCGGCGTGAGGCGCATCGGTCACACCGCCGCCGCGGTGGCGCCGCGGCGGCGGCCGGGACGGTCGCGCCGGGCGACGCCGCCGGCGCGCAACGCCGGCGAGACCCGCGAGCGCATCCTGCGGGCGGCGATCGCAGAATTCGCCGCCAAAGGCTACAGCGGCGCCAGGGTCGACGGCATCTGCCGCGCCGCCCGCGCCAATCCGCGCATGATCTACCATTATTTCGGCGGCAAGGCGGCGCTCTATCTGGCGATCCTAGAGCATGTCCTCGGCGAGCTGCGCCGCGAGGAGCTGAAGCTCGACGTCGATCACGTGGCGCCCTTCGACGGCATCCTGCAGCTCTTCGATTTCATCCACGACCATTTCGGCGCCCATCCCGAGCTCATCAGCCTGCTCATGGGCGAGAACCTGCTGCGCGCCGAGTTCCTGCGGCGGTCGCGCAAAACGCCTGTCATCTCCTCGCCGCTGCTCGGCCTGATCGCCGGGCTGCTCGAGCGCGGCGCCGCCGAAGGGGTCCTGCGCGCCGGGATCGATCCGCTGCAGCTCTACGTAGCGATGGTGGCGTCGAGCTCCTATCATCGCTCGAACGGCCACACCCTCTCGGTCATCTTCTCGACCGATCTGCTGGATCCGCGCTGGCAGGCGGCGCAGAAGCAGCAGGCGCGCGAGGCACTGGCCTGTTTCCTGCAAGCGCCGGCCGTCACGAGCAGCGGATGAGCCGTGCCGGCATTGCCGGACTGCCGGACTGCAGGAGGTGTCGTCTCGCGTATGTCTCGGCAACCGCGGTGGCATCTGGACGAGATGGTGGTGCGGATCGCCGGCGAGCATCTGTACCTGTGGCGCGCGGTGGACGATGAGGGTGAGGTCCTGGATGTCCTCGTCCAACGCCGGCGGGACAAAGCGGCGGCCGGGAAGTTGATGCGCAAGCTTCGCCAGAGGCGGGGCTTCGCGCCCGCCGTCATCCGATGCGGCGTCGCGGACGATCAATCAGCCACGCCCCGCGGCGTAGTCGGCATTCTGGTCCGCTTGGACGAAGGGGATTCTGACGTAGAGCGTGGTGCCGACATCGGGGGCGGAGTCGATGATCAACACCCCGCCGATCAAGGCGAGCCGCTCACGGATCCCGGCGAGGCCGAGATGCCCAGCGATGATTGGAGAGTTGGGATCAAAGCCCTTCCCGTTGTCCTCGACGATGATCTGTAGCTGGCCATCGCGGCATTCCAGCACGATGCTTACCGCGCTCGCCGCGGCGTGCTTCAGGACGTTCGTGAGCGCCTCCTGGACGATCCGGTAGATGGTCGTCCCCATCTCCATGGGGAGCATCCCTGCGATCAGATCGCCGCCGTCGAAGTCGACCCGGATGCCGTACCGCTCGCCCCAATCGGCGGTGGTTGTCTCGAGTGCCCGAAGCAGGCCGACATCGTCTAATGCGGTAGGACGCAGCTCGGTTGCGATCCGGTGCATATTGCTGCCCATCTGCGCGGTCAGCGACTGCAGCGCGCGCAGCATGCTGCGGCCTTCGCCGCCAAGCAAATGCTCGAGGCTCTTCAGGCTGAGGGACAGGCCCGTCAGGTCCTGACCCATCTGGTCGTGCAACTCGCGGGCGATGCGGAGCCGCTCCTGCTCCTGGGCATTGATCAGACGCCGCAGCAACCTCAGCCGCTCCGCCTCCGCTGCCGCCTTCTCCTCTCTGGCTTCGCGCACCGCCTCATCGGCAAGAACCGCAGCGGTCACGTCGCTAGAGCCGCCGCGATAGCCGAGAAAGCATCCCACCGGGTCAAAGACCGGCTTGCCGCTCACGCCTATGTAGCGCGGCGAGCCATCGTCCAGGACGACCTTGTAGGTAAACCCGCGAAAGGGTTGCTGCTGCGCCAGGGTATCGAGGTGCCGACGCCATTTCTCCGGCTCCTCATCGAGGTCGGCCGCAATATCCCACCGCCTTCGGCCGATCGTTATCTTGTGGCCAAATGCGGTGGCGCGTTCCGACACATAAGTGAAAGAATGATCCCGACCGGTCTCCCAGAACCAGTCGGACGCGGTCTCCGCATAGTCGCGGAACCGCTGCTCGCTCTCGCGCAGCGATTCCTCGGCCCGCTTGCGCTCGGTCAAGTCGAGCACGAAGGCGACGCTCTCGTCCCGCTTGCCCTCGATGGCCGCGCCGCCGACCAGCACCGGCACGCGGCTGCCGTCTTTCCGGAAATACTCCTTCTCATATTTGTAGCTCCCCATCGCCCTCATCTGCGCCAGCGCCCGTTGGCTGGCGGTGTGCCATTCGGGAGGCGTCATTTCTGTCCACTGTATCCGGCCCGAGACGAGATCTTCGCGGTCGTATCCGACGATATCGAGAAAGGCATCGTTCGCGTCGACGACCCTGACCTGGCCTTCAAGCTGCCAGATCGCGATCCCGATGATGTTGGAGTCGACCAGGCGCCGGATCTTCGCCTCCCGTTCTTGGAGATCGCTGTAGAGACGGGTGTTCTCGTCGGTCGCCTTCCGCCGCCGTGTCAGTTCGAGCAAGGCGAGCGCTAACGCCGCCCCTGCGAAAATGATTGCAATAACGACCGCCACGGCGATGAGCCAGATCGTGCTTTGATGCAGTGCGTCGACGCGCGCCTGCCAATGCGCAAGCTGGAAGCGCTCGATGTCCAGCATCTGGTCGATTTGCGATTGGATCTCGTTCGTGCTCGGGAATTTCGCCAACGCCGCTTCCAGGCCGGACGTGCGGGCCGTCTCGAGTATCTCATCCATTTGGCGCAGCTTTGCCTCAACAATCAGCGCCAGATGTGCGGCACGAAGGCTCTGCAATGGATCGTCCGCAACGAGAGTCTGGAGCGCCTCGATCTCCGGTCTCACGCTTTCTTCAGATACGCCGTAGGGATTGAGATGAGTCGGGTCGAGCGTCAGCAGATAGTCGCGCCTTTCGGTCTCCAGGTCGGTGATGGACGCCCGCACCCGCTCGAGCGTCTCGATGACTTGGCGGCTATGCTCGACCGAGTGACTTGCTGCTTGCCGCTCGTACCAATACCGGATGCCCAGAAACCCGGTCGCGGCAAGCAGCGTCAGAAACGCCGCGATCCCCAGGATCACGGGACGAACAAGCCAGCGCGAGGGTAGGTGTGAACCGACGAATGACATTGGGTCTGACGCGTCTGCCTCGATGGTTCGCATGGCCTTTAGGTCTTTGGTGCGAGCCCGAGCACACTGGTAAAGTAGTAGAATAGGTGCTAGATTTCCACAGCTGAGTCGAGCGCGCAGGTCGTACCGACCGCCCGCACCCTCAGTCGTCTTACATGTTTGATTTGGATACTCGAAAGGCGAGTGGCACGATTGCCAATCGTCATCGTCATTCCCGCAGAAGCAGCCCCGCAGGAAGGAGTGGCACGAGGGCGGACATGACCAAGGGAAAAAATCGGCTGAGCGGTCGGGTACCGGTTGATCGGCGCAGCTTCGTCAGGGGATTGGGCGCTACTGGAGCAGCCTTGTCGGGAGTGGCGATGCTGCCGCGATGGAGCTTCGCGGAAGACTCCGCCGGGATGTATGCAAACGCTGCTATCGACTGGAAACAATTTTCGGGCCAGACGATCACGCTCGCGGGCGCGGCCCATCCGTGGTCGAACGCGATCACCCCGCTTTTGCAGGATTTCACCAAACTCACCGGGATTAGAGTCGTCACCGACTTCCAATCGGAAACCAAGTTCCTGGGGGCACTGCTGATCAAGCTCGCCCGCGCCAGTACGACTCCCGACGTCTTCATGTTTCTTGCCTATGGCCAGGGCATTTCGGCGGGATGGCTTGAGCCGCTTGACTCATATTATTCCGACAAGTCGCTGACCGATCTCGCCTGGTATGACGAGAGCGACCTCCTCAAGACCGCGCAAGGCTTTCCGCTGTGGTCGAACGGCGAACGCTACGCCTTCCCGATTACCTCCGAAGCGATAACCTTGTTCATGAACAGCGATGCCCTGGCAGCCAAGAACCTGCCGGTTCCCCAGACTTTCGACGAATTGCTTGCTACGGCCAAAGCGGTCAAGACCAGCGATATATCGGGGATCGCTATGCGGGCCAAGGCCAGCGGTAATTCGGCCACAGCAGCCTTGGGCTTCGTGTTCTCTTATGGTGGGGTCATGGTGAAGGACAACAATGCAGCTTTCGACAGTCCCGAGGCGGTCGCGGCCATCGAGATGTACGGGCAGCTGCTTAGCCAAGCCGGACCGATCGGTGTCGGCACCTATGACTGGTACGAGGTGCTGTACGACTTTCTCCAGGGCAGGACGGCAATGGCAATCGACAGCAGCAACTTTGCTACCGACATCTCCAATCCGGCGAAGACCCGCGTCGTCGCTGCATTCGCGGCCTTTCCACATGTCGCCGGTCGCCCACCTATCCCGATGATGTCGCACTGGCAGGCGTGCATCAATGCCAAGTCACCCAACAAGAAGGCGGCTTTCTTGTTCTTGCTGTGGGCGACGAGCAAGCCGACCTCGCTGCAGACTGCGGCGGCGGGGTTGGCGACGACACGCGTTTCGGCTTGGTCGAGCGAGGGCTTCAAGAAGGCCTTCGGCGAGCAGGCGGCGTCGGCGGCCCTGACCAACTTGCAAAACGCCGATGTCGCCCTCGCCAAGGCGATCCTTTTCCATCCGCAGTCGAGTGCCATCCTGGATACCTTCATGATCGGCGTCAATGAAGTGGTCTCCGGAAAGAAACCGGCGCAGGATGCAATGACTGCCGCAGCCAAGAAGGCCAATGCGGCGATCCACGGATAGTGAGCCCAACCTCACATCAATAATAATCTGGTTCCCCGCGCCCCAAAAAATTATCGCGAAGTAGGTGGTTGCGGGGGCGCGCAACCAACTATGTCGAACGGCTCTTCGCCTTTAAGTTCAAAGCAGGGGCGCGATACCTGCTTTTCCGGAATCGGCGGTCACTAACCCTTCGTCGGCGACGGGCGCCACGCCAGTAGGTTCAAACTCGGGGACCCCCAACGGGATAATCCGCAATCGGCCCGGCGCGGTGCCGGCCGTTTGGTGCGCTTCAGCGGCGCTCCGGCTACCGGCGGCCCCTCCGGCATCGCCTATATCCCTCGCCTCAGAGTCTTGCCTGCTGCCGATTTCGGGAGGCTGTCGCGGAACTCGATCGAGCGCGGGATCTCGATTGGCGACAGCTTGTCAGCAAGGAAAGCCCGCAGCGCTTCCTCGGTCAGCGGCGCACCTGGCGCGCACACGATACAGGCTTTGGGCGCTTGACCCCGCACCGGATCCGGAATGCCGGTCACGGCCACGTCGGCCACCGCCGGATGCAGCCGGATAGCTTCCTCCACCATCCGCGGATAAACCTTGTATCCGTGAACCGAGATCACCTCCTTGCGGCGCTCGACAAAATAGACGAACCCGTCCCCGTCCATCCGGCCGATATCGCCGGTATGGAGACGGCCCGAACCAAGGACAGCGGCCGTCGCTGCCGGCTGCTTCCAATAGCCCAGCATCACCTGCGGGCCGCGCACGCATATCTCGCCAATCTCGCCAGCAGGCAGTTGTGCCTGCGCATCGTCCGTCGAGACGATCTCGATCGTCGTTCCCGGCAGGGGAAGACCGCAGGATCCGGCCCGCTCTATGCCTTCCAGCGGATTGCTGCAGGTCGCCACCGGTGCGCACTCGGTCAGACCGTAACCTTCGGCGAGCAGGCAGCCTGCGAGAGCGATGAACTTCTCTTGCACTGCCCGCGGCAACGCATCTCCGCCTGAAATGCAGATCTTCAGCGACGAGAAATCATAACGCGCTGCGGCCGGATATTGATTGATGGCTTGGAAAAGCGTCGGGACGCCGACCAGGAGGGTCACACGCTTTCGCCCGATGGCTTGCAGCGCCTCTCTTAGGTTGAAGCGCGGAAGGATAATAAGCTCCGCACGCAAGGACACGGCGAAGGTCATGACGGCGCTCATGCCGAAGCAATGGGAGAACGGCAGGACAGCCAGCAGCCGCTCGCGGCCCGGCTCGGCCGTGGTGAACCAGGCCCTAAGCTGACAGGTATTCGCGTAGATGTTCTGATGCGACAGCATCTCTCCCTTGGGATCGCCGGTCGTACCGCCGGTGTACTGGATCACGGCAATGTCGGACAGCGGCGCGATCTCGACAGGCTCATAGGCGCCATCGTTGCGGGTCAGAGCGTCGAACGACAGGTACCGTTGGTCTCGCGGCGGTCTTGCCAGCTCCTTCCGATGCACGAGGCGGAACCAGATGCTTTTCAGCAAGGGCAGCGCCCGGCCAAAAGGACAGACGACGACGCGCCGCAGCCGGGTCCCGCCCAGCGCTGCGGCGAGCTTCTGGCAAA
>JBKQTR010000019.1:0-13371 GCA_052143095.1 Allostellaceae bacterium | reverse complement strand
GGCAGGGCGAGGAAGCCGCGCGCGCCGCGCCGCCGGCCGCGGCGCAAGACCTGAGCCAAGCCACCGGAGGAGCCTCATGCAGTATCGCGAAACCGCACAGCGTCTGGCGCAATACCGCGGCGAGATCACCGAGCTGCGCAAGAAGATGCGCGCGCTGCAGCAATCGGTGGCGCCCGAAGAGGTGGCGGAATACGACTTCGTGACGCGCGCGGGAAAGGTGGCGCTGTCCGAGCTCTTCGGCGACAAGGACAGCCTCTTCGTCATTCACAACATGGGCGCGGGCTGTCCCTATTGCACGCTCTGGGCCGATGGCTTCAACGGCGTGCTGGCGCATCTCGAGAACCGCGCCGCCTTCGTCGTGGCATCTCCCGACGCGCCGGAGACGCAGGAGAAGTTCAAGGCGTCGCGCGGCTGGCGCTTCCGCATGGTGTCGCACCGCGACACCAGCTTCGCTGCCGATATGGGCTATCGCAGCGAGCAGGGCTGGCTGCCGGGCGTCTCGGTCTTCACCCGCGACGGCGGCAAGATCCTGCGCATCGGCGACACCGGCTTCGGCCCGGGCGACGATTTCTGCTCGCTGTGGCATTTCCTCGATCTGCTGCCCGGTGGCGGTGGCACTTGGCGGCCGCGCTTCACCTATTCCTGAGCGACCGCGATGGTGTTCCGCTTTACGCTGACCGCGACCATCCCGGCGCCGCCGCAAGCGGTCTATGACGCCTGGCTCGACAGCCGCGCGCATGGCGCGATGACCGGCGCCGAGGCGACGGCGTCGGCCAAGCTGGGCGCCGCCTTCACCGCCTGGGACGGCTACATCACCGGCCGCAACCTCGTGCTCGAGCCCGGGCGGCGCATCGTCCAGTCCTGGCGCACGACGCGCTTTGCCAAGGCCGATCCGGATTCCGAGATCGAGCTGCTGCTGGCGCCGGCCAAGACCGGCACCAAGCTCACCTTGCGCCACCGCAACGTCCCCGACGGTCATACCGGCTATCGCGACGGCGGCTGGCAGGATTTCTATTTTGCGCCGATGAAGGCCTATTTCAGCGGGCGCGGCTAGAATCCGTCGCGAGCGAAACATCGGACAACCCGGCCGCCGCCTGCTATGATCGGCGGTGAGCCGCGCGAGACAGCTCGCGCGTCGCCGCTTCTGCCGGAAGGCGATCGGCCGCTCCGCGGCGGCGGCGCAGGAAGATCAGCCATGACGCCTCGCAAATTCAAGGCCGGGCAGACGGTGTCGCTGATGCCGAACCGCTCCTACGCCACGCCGGCGGGGCGGTTCGAGATCGTCCGCCTGATGCCGGACGAGCACGGCCACTACCAGTACCGCATCCGCTCGATGGCCGACGGGCATGAGCGCGTCGTGCTGGAGAGCGAGCTGGAATAGCCGCGGATGTCGGTCACGCCTCCTGCCGGCCTGGCGCGCCAGGTCAACCGCGCGGTGCTGACCGCGACGCTCGCTTTCGGCGGCTCGGGGCTGGTCGCGCTGGCGCTCGTCAGCCTGTGGGCGCGACGCGGCGGGGCCGGGGCGAGCCTGGTCTACGGCATATCGCTGCTCGCCTGCGCGCTCTGCTCCTTCCTCTACAACATGCTGGAGCGGACGCGGCGGCGCGCGTTGCTGCGCTGGCTCGACCATGCGGCGATCTTCCTGCTCATCGCCGGCACTTACACGCCCTTTGCCGCCGCCGGGCTCAGCGGGCCCTTCGGCGGCAGCCTCCTCGCCTGGGTCTGGGCGCTGGCGGCGGCCGGCATCGTGCTGAAGCTGGTGCTGCCCAGGGCGCATGACCGGGCCTTCGTCGCGGTCTATCTCGCGCTCGGCTGGATCTTCCTGTGGGCCGGCGACGAGGTGCTCCGCGCCATCCCGGCCTTGCCGCTGCTGCTGCTCGCCGCGGGCGGGCTCGCCTATACCGTCGGCGCGGTCATCTATGCGCGCGACATCGGCCGTTGGACCGATCCGGTCTGGCATTGCTGCGTGCTCGCCGGAATCGTCGCGCATTTCCTAGCGGTCGTCGCCTTCCGCCTCGCGCCGGCGATCGGCTGAGGGTCACGCGGTCTTCTGCTCGACCAGGCCCAGCTCCTTCACCATGTGCTCGCGCATCAGGAATTTCTGCACCTTGCCGGTCACCGTCATCGGGAAGGCGTCGACGAACTTGATGTAGCGCGGGATCTTGTAATGCGCGATCTGGCCTTTGCAGAAGGCCTGGATCTCCTCCGGCGTGGCACTCTCGCCGGGCTTGAGCTTGACCCAGGCGCAGAGCTCCTCGCCGTATTTGGGATCGGGCAGGCCCACGACCTGCACCGCCTCGACCTTGGCGTGGCGGAAGAGGAACTCCTCGATCTCGCGGGGATAGACGTTCTCGCCGCCGCGGATCACCATGTCCTTGATGCGGCCGACGATGTTGCAATAGCCGTCGGCGTCGAGCGTGGCGAGGTCGCCGGTATGCATCCAGCCGGCGCGGTCGATCGCCTCCGCCGTCCGCTCGTCGTCGCCCCAATAGCCCAGCATCACCGAATATCCCCGCGTGCAGAGCTCGCCCGCCACCCCCGGCGCGACGATGCGTCCCTCGCCATCGACGATCTTGACCTCGACATGGGGATGGACGCGCCCCACCGTGCCGACGCGGCGCTCCAAGGGATCGTCGGCCGAGGTCTGCGTGCTCACCGGGCTGGTCTCGGTCATGCCATAGGCGATCGTCACCTCCGACATGTGCATCTCGCCGACGCAGCGCTTCATCACCTCGGTCGGGCAGGGCGAGCCCGCCATGATGCCGGTGCGCAGCGAGCTCAGGTCGAAGCGGCTAAAATCGGGATGGCCGAGCTCGGCGATGAACATGGTGGGGACGCCGTAGAGCCCGGTGCAGCGCTCGGATTCCACCGCCGCCAGCGTGGCCAGCGGCTCGAAGCCCTCCGAGGGATAGACCATCGCCGCGCCGTGGGTGGCGCAGGCGAGATTGCCCAGCACCATGCCGAAGCAGTGATAGAGCGGCACCGGGATGCAGACGCGGTCGCGCTCGGTGAGCTTCATCGCCTCGCCGATGAAGAAGCCGTTGTTGAGGATGTTGTGATGGGTAAGCGTTGCGCCCTTGGGCGCGCCGGTGGTGCCGCTGGTGAACTGGATGTTGATGGGGTCGTCGAATTGGAGCCGCGGCGCCAGCGCCTCGAGCGCCGCCTTGTGGCGCTCGCCGCCGGCGTCGAGCAGGTCCTCGAAGCGGAAGAAGCCGCGCTTCTCGTCGCTGCCGATGCGGATCAGCGCCTGGAGCGCGGGCAGGCGCTTCGACTGCAGCCGGCCGGGCGCGCTGCGGTCGATCTCCGGCGCCAGCTCGCGCAGCATGCCGACATAGTCCGAGGTCTTGAAGTGGTCGGCGGTGATCAGCGCCTTGCAGCCGACCTTGTTGAGGGCGTAGTCGAGCTCGGAGAGGCGATAGGCCGGGTTGATGTTGACCAGGACGAGGCCGGCCTTGGCGGTGGCGAATTGCGTCACCACCCATTCGGAACTATTGGGCGACCAGATGCCGACGCGGTCGCCCGGCTCGAGCCCCAGCGCCAGCAGCCCCGCGGCAAAGCCGTCGACGCGCGCCTTGAGCTCGCCATAGCTCCAGCGGATGTCCTGATGGCGCACCACGAGCGCATCGCGCCCGCCCCAGCGCGCCGCCACCTTGTCGAAATGCACGCCGATGGTCTCGCCGATCAGCGGCACGTCGGATGCGCCGTGGACATAGCTTTGCGTCAAACCAGGCATGACGTTCTCCCAAGACGTTTTGCGGCCATCCTAGGGAAGAAGCTGTCAGCTGTCAGCTCTCAGCTGTCAGCTAGAGGACGGAAAAGGAGATGGCCTCTCGCGTTTCCTGCGTGAGGCCGGAAAGCAGGAAATCGTCATTACGCGGCACGGCAAACCGGCTGGCGTACTGATTGGCTTCGCATCGGAAGACGACTGGTTCGACTATCGGCTCGAGACCGATCCGCGCTTTCTCCGCCGGATCGAGAAAGCGCGCGCGAGCTTGCGCGCGCGCCGCGGCGTTCGATTAGAAGATGTAGATTCGAAGTGACCGCGCAGCGAGCCGCCGCTGGCTGGTAGAGGGGGATAATTTAAGCGGCCGCGGCAGCATGGGTGACGGCACTGCGTGGTGTCCCGGATATGTGGCGTCTACGGACGCTTGACACGGACGTACCATGCGCTAGGTGTTTTTGCATGGCGATCAGCTTTGCGGACCTAGAGCTAGCCTTCTTCTACGTGAGTTCCGGCGGCATCGGCGAGAACCAAGGCGTTCTCGACCGGCAGTCAGGCAAGATCTACTGCCGTTCCGAGATCGCGGGCGACTTAGAGGAAGAGTGGCCCGACGATGTCGACGACGAGAAATACATCGAAATACCGCATAAGACGGAGCTCAACCTAGGCAAGGCTCTGGTCTTCGACTTTGTTCGCGAGTTCATGCCGGCCGACTACGACGAAGTTCGCAGGATATTCAGCCGAAGAGGCGCTTACGGCCGCTTCAAGGCGTTTCTGGCGCGGCGGCGCGCGCTCGATCGCTGGTACGATTTCTCGGCCAACGCCGAAGAGGCCGCGTTGCGGGCGTGGTGCGCCGATAACGCAATCGAACTCAGTGACTGACGCTGCCGCCGAAACGCGGCCCACCGCGGCGGGCCGGTGGCCCATTTTGACTCCGACCCCAATTCTCCCGCTGGATCGACTTAGTGCGTCATTCGACTGCTCGCTACGCTCGCGCTCAGGATGAGGCAATTTTCTTTATCCCAACAATAACTTTCCTTATCCGGGCCAACCCGGCCGACCGCTTCGCGGTCGGCCCCGTAGGGTTCGATCGCAGAGCGATCGAACGGGTTGGCGGCGCGCGCAGCGCGCCTGTCGAAGGACGCACCGGCGTCCATGCAGCGGCGACACGCGCTAAATCCGCCGCCCGGTCCCCTGCCAATAGGGTTCGCGCAGGCGCCGCTTGAAGATCTTGCCGCTGTCCTCGCGCGGCAGGCTCGGGGCGAATTCGACGATCCGCGGCACCTTGTAGGAGGCGAGCCGCGCGCGCACGAAGCCGCGCACCGCCTCGGCGTCGAGCGAGGCGCCGGGTTGCGGCTTAATATGCGCCGCCAGCGCCTCGCCGAACTCGGCATCGGGAATGCCGAAGACGGCGCAATCGGCGACGCCCGGCAGCGTCAGCAGCACCGCCTCGATCTCGGCGGGATAGATGTTGACGCCGCCGGAGATCACCATGTCGGAGCGCCGGTCGCAGACGAAGAGATAGCCGTCGCGGTCGACATAGCCGAGATCGCCGAGCGCGGCCAACCCGTCGCGGTCCATCGCGCGGCGCGCCGCGTCGTTGTTGACATAGGTGAAATCGGGGAGCGCGGTCTGGCGGCAATAGATCGTGCCGACGGTGCCGGGCGGAACTTCGCGCCCATCCTCGTCGAGGATCCTGATCTCGGCGCCGGGCAGCGGCTTGCCGGCGGTGCCGGGCCGCGCCAGCGCGTCGGCGGATGTGGCGAGCGTGATCAGGCTGGTCTCGCTCGAGGCGTAGCTCTCGGTGATCACCGGCCCCCACCACTCGATCATCGCCCGCTTGATCTCGGGCGGGCAGGGCGAGCCGGTGCTGGCGACGCAGGCGATCGAGCTCAAATCGTGGCGCCGCCGCACCGCTTCCGGCAGCTGCAGCAGCCGTACATACATCGTCGGCACGAGATAGAGATGGGTGAGGCGGTGGCGCTCGATATCGGCGAGCAGCGAGGCGGCGTCGAAGCGCGGCGCAACCAGGATGAGCGCGCCCTGGACCAGGCTGTTGAGGCCGTGGACATAAGGCGCGCTGTGATAGAGCGGCGCCGCCAGCGCGGTGCGCAACCCGGGCTCGACGCCGAGCCCGAGCCGCATCACCTCGGCGCTTGCCGCGACATGCTCCGGCGCGAGCGGCGCGCGGCGGATGCCTTTGGGCCGGCCGGTAGTGCCGGAAGAATAGGCCATGTGCTGCACCGGAGGCCGCGGCGGCCCGGCATGGGGCGCGGCACCGGCGATGAAGCTCTCCCATTCCGGCAGGCCCGGCGGCGCGCGGCACTGCGCGGGGTCGAGCGCGAAGGCCGCGCGCAGCGCAGCACCGGGCTCGACGGCGATGACGGCGACGCCGGCGGGGATGGCGCCGGCGATCTGCGGAAGCAGATCGGCGTGGATGATGAGTGCCTGGGCACCGCTGTCGCGCAGGATGTAGCCGGCCTCTTCCGCCTTGAAGTGCCAGTTGATCGGCACCGCGTAGCAACCGCCGCGCCGCAGCGCCAGCATCGCCTCGAGCGCCGCGATGTCGTTGCGCAGCATCAGCGCCACCGCCGCGCCGGCGGCGATGCCGATGCGGTCGAGCGCGCTTACGGCGCGGAGCGCCCGCTCCTCGACCGCGGCGCCGCTCAGCGTGCGCTCACCGGCGATGAGTGTCGCGACCATCGTGTCACTGCCCGGCGGCGGCGAGCAGCAACTCGAGCGCGCGCTCGGTCGCGGCCAGCCGCACCGCGGCGCGGTCGCCGGGGAAGACATGGCTCTCGGTGGCGACATCGCCGTCGCGCCGGCCACTGCCGAACCAGACAAGCCCGACCGGCTTTTCCGCGCTGCCGCCGCCGGGACCGGCGATGCCGGTGACGGCGACCGCGAGATCGACCGGGGCGTGCTGCAAGGCGCCGGCCGCCATCGCCGCCGCCACTTCGGCGCTGACCGCGCCATGCGCGGCGATGAGCGCTGGCGGCACCGCCAGCAGCGCGCTTTTGGCCGCGTTCGAATAGGTGACGAAGCCGCGCTCGACCACGTCGGAGGAGCCGGCAATGTCGGTGAGTGCCGCCGCCACCATGCCGCCGGTGCAGGATTCCGCGGTGGCGAGCATCAGGCCTTTGCGGCGGCAGGCGGCGAGCACCGCCTCGGCCAGGCGATGGAGCGCCGCCTCAGCCAATGGGCTTGCCCAGAACGAGCAGCAGCAGCAGGAGCGCGGTCGCGGCATAGAAGGCGGCGACGATGTCGTCGGCCATGATGCCGAAGCCGCCATGGACATGTCGGTCGATCCAGCGCGCCGGCCACGGCTTGACGATGTCGCAGAGGCGGAAGAGCAGGAACCCCGCGACATAGCTGAGCGCGTCCGGCGGCGTCACCACGAGCGTCAGCCATTGCCCCGCGACCTCGTCGACCACCACCGAGCCGGGATCCGCGACGCCGCTGTCGCGCGCGACGCGATGCGCCGCCCACCAGCCGATGAAGAAGAGGCCGGCGGCGGCGATGAGCAGAGCGCGGGCGCCGAAGAGGCCGGCGATCGCCCAGGCGAAAGGCAGTGCCGCGAGCGAGCCCCAGGTGCCGGGAAACCAAGGCAGCAGCCCCGCGCCGAACCAGGTGGCGATGAGCGGCGCGGGATGGAAGCGCGCGGGAGCGGGGCGCGGCGCTTCGCTCACGGCGCGAGCGGCAGCCGCAGGGTAGCGACCGCCTGGGCGGCGATGCCTTCGCCGCGGCCGGTGAATCCCAACCCTTCGGTGGTGGTCGCCTTGACGCTGACGCGGCCCGGGTCGAGCGCCAGGATCTCGGCGATGCGCGCCACCATCGCCGCGCGATGCGGGCCGATCTTCGGCCGCTCGCAGATCAAGGTGACATCGACATGGGCGATGCTGCCGCCGGCAGCAGTCACGAGCCCGCCGGCATGGCTGAGGAAGCGGTGCGACGGCGCGCCACGCCATTGGGGGTCGCCGGGCGGGAAATGCTGCCCGATATCGCCGGCGCCGAGCGCGCCGAGGATGGCGTCGGTGAGCGCGTGCAGCCCGACATCGGCGTCGGAATGGCCGACCAGCGCGTGCTCATGCGCGAGCTCGATGCCGCAGAGCCAGATGCGGTCGCCGGGGCCGAAGGCATGGACGTCGAAGCCCTGGCCGGTGCGGATGTCGGCTTGCTGCGCGGCCAGCAGCCGCTCGGCCTGGCGCAGATCCTCCGCCGTCGTCACCTTGAAATTCGCCTCGCTGCCGGCGACGAGGCGGATAGCGAGCCCGGCGCGCTCGGCGACCGCGGCGTCGTCGGAGAGATCGCTGCCGGCGGCGGCGCGATGGGCTGCGAGGATCGGTGCGTAGTGGAAGCCCTGCGGCGTCTGCGCGCGCCACAGCTCCGCGCGGTCGAGCGTCTCGCGGATGCGGCCGTCGGCGCCGCGCTTCACCGTGTCCCTGAGCGCCAGCGCCGGAATGGCGCCCGGCGCCTCGGCCAGCGCCGCGAGCACGCGATCGATCGTCGCGCGGTCGAGAAAGGGCCGCGCGCCGTCATGGATGAGCACGCGCTCGGGCTGCAGCGGGGCGAGGCTCTCGAGGCCGAGCCGCACCGAATCCTGCCGCGCCGCACCCCCCGGCACCGGCGCCAGCAGGTCGAGGCCATCGGCCGCCGCGGCGTAGGGCGCGGCATCGTCGGGGTTGAAGACGACGCGCACCGCGTCGATGCCGGGATGGCGCGCCAGCGTCTCGAGGCTGTAGCGCAGCAGCGGCCGTCCCGCGAGCGGCAGATACTGCTTGGGCAGCGGCGCGCCAAGCCTGGTGCCGCGCCCCGCCGCCACCACGAGCGCGATGCAGGAAGCCATGCGGGCCAAGCTAGACGAGCGCGGGGCGCTTGCCAAGGCGAGGCCGGCATGGCTATCTCCGCCCCATGACGGGCATCGCGCTCAATGTCGCGGCGCTGTTGGCGCTGGTGCCGGCGGCGGCGCTTTCGTTTCGGCGTCGCGGCGGGCCCGGCGCGCTGTTCTTTGCGCTGCTTGCCTTGGGCGTGCTTGGCCCCGGCCTCTGGGTGGTGGCGCAGGCCGGCGGCGAATGGCGCACCGGCTTTGCCATGTCGCTCTGGGTGACCATCGCCGCCACCATGGCGCTCTACCTGGCGCTGTCCGTGGCGACGCGCCATGCCTGGCAGCTCGCGCCGCTGCTGCTGCCCTACCTGCTGCTGCTGGCGCTCATCGCCGTGGTCTGGGAGCGTGCGCCGGACCGGCTGGTGCTCGGTGCCGTACCGGCCGGCTGGCTCGACGCGCATATCATCCTCGCCGTTGCCACCTACGGTCTCCTCACCATCGGCGCCGTCGCCGGCTTCGCCGTCCTGCTCCAGGAGCGCGGGCTCAAAGCGAAGCGGCCGACCGCGCTGACGCGGCTGTTGCCGCCGATGGCGGAGAGCGAGGCGCTGGAGCTGCGCCTGCTGGCGACGGCCGAGGCGGTGCTGGCGCTGGGATTGCTCAGCGGCATGGCGGCGGAGCATTTCATCGGCGGCAGGCTGCTGCCGCTCGATCACAAGACGCTGTTCTCGCTCGCCGCCTTCGCGGTGATCGGCGTTTTGCTGCTGGCGCGCTACCGCCAAGGCATTCGCGGCCGGCGCATGACGCGGCTGGCGCTGCTTGCCTGGCTGCTGCTCACACTTGCCTATCCCGGGGTCAAGTTCGTCACCGACGTGCTTTTGGGCTAAAGATTTTCCCGCTTTATCAATCGTTTGATAAACAGCGCGGATTTTTGTTGCACTGCCACAAGAGCGGGTTATCATGTGCTCAATAATTGAGCAAATTCTGCGCATGCCCAGGAAATGAGCATCAATCTCGGCCCGATCCGCCTCGACGATCCCGTCATTCTCGCGCCCATGTCGGGGGTGACGGATCTGCCGTTTCGCCGGCTGGTGAAACGACACGGGGCAGGGCTCGTCGTCTCCGAGATGATCGCCAGCGAGGCGATGATCCGCGAGACGCGCCAGTCGCTGTCCATGGCGGCGAATTGTCCGGAGGAGCAGCCGATGGCGGTGCAGCTTGCCGGCTGCGAGCCGCAGGTGATGGCCGAGGCGGCCAAGCTCAACGAGGATCGCGGCGCGGCGCTGATCGACATCAATTTCGGCTGTCCCGTGAAGAAGGTGGTGAGCGGCCATGCGGGCTCGGCGCTGATGCGCGACGAGACGCATGCCGGGCGCATCCTCGAGGCGGTGGTGAAGGCGGTACGCCTGCCGGTGACGCTCAAGATGCGCACCGGCTGGGACACCGAGAACCGCAACGCGCCCAAGCTCGCGCGCATCGCGCAGGATTGCGGCATCCGCATGATCACCATCCACGGCCGCACCCGCTGCCAGTTCTATGAGGGCAGCGCCGATTGGCGCTTCATCCGCGAGGTGAAGGCGGCGGTGGCGCTGCCGATCATCGCCAATGGCGACATCCTGTCGCTCGAGGACGCGCGCGAGGCGCTGGCGCAGTCCGGCGCCGACGGTCTCATGATCGGCCGCGGCAGCTATGGCCGCCCGTGGTTCGTCAATCAGGTGATGCGCTATCTCAAAGGCGGCGAGCGCCTGCCCGATCCGCCCTTGGCCGAGCAGCTCCAGACCGTGCTGGCGCACTACCGCGACATGCTCGCGCACTACGGCAAGAGCGTCGGCAGCCGCATCGCGCGCAAGCATATCGGCTGGTACTCCAAGGGCCTGCCGGGCTCGGCCGAGTTCCGCGCCGCGGTCAACCGCAGCGAGGACACGGTCGCGGTGGCGGCGATGATCCGCGCCTTCTACGAGCCGCTCGTCGAGCGGCAGGCGGCCTGAGCATGAGCAAGGCCAGCGTGGCGACGAAGCGCGGCAGCGCCTGGAGCGCGCGCGTCGATGCGACGGCGGTGCTGGCGGCGTTGCCCGATCCGGTGCTGGTGGTCGATGCCACCGGCACGCTGATCTATGTCAACGCCGCGGCCGAGCAATTCTTCGACACCAGCGCCGCCACCTTGCTCGGCACGAAGCTGAGCGAGATGCTGCCGGCCGACAGCCCGGTCTTCGCCCTCATCGACAACGTCCGCGCCAGCGGCCACAGCGTCTCGGAATACGGCGTCAGCCTGGAGACGCCGCGGCTCGGCGCCCATGTCGTGACGGTGCAGGCGACGCCCATCGCCGAGAACCGCGCCGAGGTGGTGGTGACCTTGCAGGAGCGCTCGATCGCCCACAAGATCGACCGCCAGCTCACCCACCGCAACGCCGCGCGCTCGGTGACGGCCATGGCGGCGATGCTGGCGCATGAGGTGAAGAACCCGCTCTCCGGCATCCGCGGCGCGGCGCAGCTCCTCGAGGAAAACTGCGGCGCCAGCGACCGCGAGCTCACCCGCCTCATCTGCGACGAGAGCGACCGCATCTGCGCGCTGGTCGACCGCATGGAGGTGTTCTCCGACCAGCGGCCGATCGAGCGCGGTCCCGTCAACATCCACGAGGTGCTGGAGCGGGTGCGGCTGGTGGCGCAGACCGGCTTCGCCCGCCATGTGCGCTTCGTCGAGGACTACGATCCGTCGCTACCGCCGGTGCACGGCAACCGCGACCTGCTGATCCAGGTGTTCCTCAACCTGGTCAAGAACGCCGCCGAGGCGGTGCCGGCGCAGGGCGGCGAGATCCAGATCGCCTCCGCCTATCAGCATGGCGTGCGCCTCGCGGTGGCCGGCAGCGACGCCCGCATCCACCTGCCGCTGGTCATCTCGATCATCGACAATGGCGAGGGCATCCCCGAGGAGCTCGGCCAGCATCTCTTCGACCCCTTCGTCACCACCAAGCATAACGGCACCGGCCTCGGCCTCGCGCTCGTCGCCAAGGTCATCGGCGACCACGGCGGCATCATCGAGTTCGACAGCCAGCCGCGGCGCACCGTGTTCCGCGTCAGCCTGCCGACGGTGCCGCGGCTTGCGGGGCCGGCGAAATGAACACCTCCACCATCCTCATCGCCGATGACGACCGCGCCATCCGCACCGTGCTGAGCCAGGCGCTGGGGCGGATGGGACACGATGTCCGCACCACCGGCAACGCCGCCACCTTGTGGCGCTGGGTGTCGGACGGCGAGGGCGACCTCATCATCACCGACGTGGTGATGCCCGACGAGAACGGGCTCGACCTCATCCCGCGCATCAAGAAGCTCCGGCCGGAGCTGCGCATCATCGTCATGAGCGCGCAGAACACGCTGTTGACCGCGGTCAAGGCGACCGAGCGCGGCGCCTTCGAGTACCTGCCCAAGCCCTTCGACCTGCGCGAGCTGGTCAATGTCGTCGAGCGCGCGCTCACCGCGCCCAACGCGCTGACGCCGGCGCCGGGCGAGGCGGAGCAGGCCGACGAGCAGCTGCCGCTGATCGGCCGCTCGCCGGCGATGCAGGAGATCTATCGCGTGCTGGCGCGGCTGATGGGCACCGATCTCACGGTGATGATCACCGGCGAGAGCGGCACCGGCAAGGAGCTGGTGGCGCGTGCGCTGCACGATTACGGCAAGCGCCGCAGCGGCCCCTTCGTTGCCATCAACATGGCGGCGATCCCGCGCGAGCTGATCGAGAGCGAGCTGTTCGGCCATGAGAAGGGCTCGTTCACCGGCGCCACCGCGCGCGGCGTCGGCCGCTTCGAGCAGGCGCAGGGCGGCACGCTCTTCCTCGACGAGATCGGCGATATGCCGCTCGAGGCGCAGACCCGGCTGCTGCGCGTGCTGCAGCAGGGCGAGTACACCGCCGTCGGCGGCCGCACGCCGATCCGCGCCGATGTCCGCATCATCGCCGCCACCCACCGCGATTTGCGCCAGCTCATCCGCCAGGGGCTCTTCCGCGAGGATCTCTTCTACCGCCTCAACGTCGTGCCGATCCGGCTGCCGCCGCTGCGCGAGCGCGCCGAGGACATCCCGGCGCTGGTGCGGCATTTCTTCGGCTTGGCGCATAGCGAGGGCCTGCCGATGAAGTCGCTCGACCAGGGGGCGATGGAGCGCCTCAAAGGCCATCGCTGGTCCGGCAACGTGCGCGAGCTGGAGAATCTCGTGCGCCGTCTCGCCGCGCTTTATTCGCAGGAGGTGATCGGCATCGACGCGGTCGAGGCCGAGCTCGCCGAGGCGTCACCGGCGCCGCCCGCGGCGGACCCGCCGGCCAATGAGGGGCTGGGCGGCGCCGCCGAGCGGCATCTGCGCGATTATTTCGCCGCGCACAAGGGCGGGCTGCCGCCGGCCGGGCTTTACGACCGCGTGCTGCGCGAGGTCGAGCGGCCGCTGATCCTGCTGACGCTGGGCGCGACGCGCGGCAACCAGCTCAAGGCGGCGCAGCTCCTCGGCCTCAACCGCAACACGCTGCGCAAGAAGATCCGCGAGCTCGACATCGACGTCGCGCGCAGCCTGAAGTAGCGCATGCTGGCGCCATCCGCTATGGTATGTACATATCCCGAAAACGCTGCAGTTCCTGCTACTTATTCCGCCGTCCCCGCGCAAGCGGAGACCCAGGGCAAGCGCTCCGCTCGCCGCATTTGAGGCCCCTGGATGCCCGCTTTCGAGCGAGAGATTTTATCGGTGGCCCAGCGGCAAATGACTGCTGCATCTCTGCCGTGCGTCCTTCGACATGCGCCTTCGGCGCAAGCTCAGGATGAGGCTACATTGTTGATGGCACAAAGAAAAA
>JBKQTR010000018.1:0-18177 GCA_052143095.1 Allostellaceae bacterium | reverse complement strand
CGCTCCTAACATCGCCCCATCCTTGTCCAACGCAGACCCATTCCAGTTCCCAGACAGGCTCCTAACACGATGAGCGAGCAATCCGACGCCGAGGCGGTGACGCTGGTGACGGCCGAGCCCGGCGATGCCGGCGAGCGGCTCGACCGGCTGCTGGCGACGCGGCTTGCGGCGATGTCGCGCACCCGCTTGAAGCAGCTGGTCGTGGCGGGCCGGGTCAGCATGGGCGGCGCGACGATAACGGACCCCTCCCTGAGGGTCAAACCCGGCCAGACCTTCGTGCTGGCGCTGCCGGCGCCGGTCGCCGACCGGCCGCTGCCGCAGGCGATGGATCTCGCCATCGTCTACGAGGATGCGCATCTGCTGGTGATCGACAAGCCGGCGGGTCTCGTCGTCCATCCGGCGCCGGGCAATCCCGACCGGACGCTGGTCAACGCGCTGCTGGCGCATTGCGGCGACAGCCTCGCGGGCATCGGCGGGGTGAAGCGGCCGGGGATCGTCCATCGCCTCGACAAGGATACCAGCGGCCTCATGGTGGTCGCCAAGACCGAGCTGGCGCAGACCCGGCTCTCCGCCGATTTCGCCGCCCGCCGCATCAACCGCGCCTATCACGCCGTGGCCTGGGGTGTGCCGCGGCCGCGCGAGGGCGAGATATCCGGCCTGATCGGCCGCAGCCCCGGCAACCGCAAGAAGATGGCCGTGCTGCGCGCCGGCGGCAAGCCGGCGGTGACGCGCTACAAGGTGCTGCGCGCGTTCAAGGATGTGGCGGCGCTGGTCGAGTGCCGGCTTGCCACCGGCCGCACCCATCAGATCCGCGTCCATCTGACCGAGCGCGGCCACCCGATCATCGGCGACCGAACCTATGGCAACCCCCGCAGCCTCGGGCGGCTGCGCGGGCTGCCGGCGGCGTTGCGCACCGCCATCGCCGCTTTCCCGCGCCAGGCGCTACACGCAGTGTTGATCGGCTTCCGGCATCCCGCGAGCGACGAATATGTCCAATTTATCAGTCCGTTACCGAAGGATATGACAGATTTGATAGCCACCTTAGACGGCATCTAAATTGGACAAAGCGGCGGCCCTGGGCTAGGATGTTGTTGCGTTGCGGCATGCGTCCAGCGGGGCGCGCATTGAGGGGCCGCGGCGTCAACGTCAAGGAAGCGGATGGCGTCTACCGGTCACGCCCTGCCCAGCATTTCGTCGGAAGGGAATCTTTCGCGGTATCTCCAGGAGATCCGCAAATTCCCGATGCTGCAGCCCGAGGAGGAGTACATGCTCGCCAAGCGCTGGCGCGAGCATGGCGACCCGGATGCGGCCCAGCGGCTGGTCACCAGCCATCTCCGTCTCGTCGCCAAGATCGCCATGGGCTATCGCGGCTACGGCCTGCCGCTCTCCGAGCTGATCTCGGAGGGCAATGTCGGCATGATGCAGGCGGTGAAGCGCTTCGATCCCGAGCGCGGCTTCCGCCTCGCCACCTACGCCATGTGGTGGATCCGGGCCTCGATCCAGGAATACATCCTGCACTCCTGGTCGCTGGTGAAGATGGGCACCACCGCGGCGCAGAAGAAGCTGTTCTTCAACCTGCGCAAGCTCAAGGGCCAGCTCCAGGCGATCGACGACGGCGATCTCTCGCCGGAGAACGTGACCAAGATCGCCACCGAGCTCGGCGTGCCCGAGGCCGATGTCGTCAGCATGAACCGGCGGCTCGCCGCCCCCGACCATTCGCTCAACGCGCCGCTGCGCAGCGAGGGCGAGGGCGAGTGGCAGGATTGGCTGGTCGACGACGTCCAGGACCAGGAGGCCAGCCTCGGCGAGCGGCAGGAGCTGGGGCTGCGCCGCGACCTGCTGCGCGGCGCCATGTCGCATCTGACCCCGCGCGAGCGCGACATCCTGGTCGAGCGGCGGCTGCGCGAGGCGCCGACGACGCTCGAGGATCTCTCGCAGAAATACGGCATCTCGCGCGAGCGGGTGCGCCAGATCGAGGTGCGCGCCTTCGAGAAGCTGCAGAAGGCGATCAAGACCGCGGCGATGGACCGAAGGCTGCCGGCGGATTGAGCGGTGGCGAGCGGCTTTCCTGAGACGAGCGCAAGCGCTCGCGGGGGGCCAAACTCGCTACGGGAGTTTGCCTAGCGTCTCCCGGTCACTTCGTCGCCCCATTCCTCGGTCAGCAGCTTGATGCGGCCCTCGAGCCGGCGCCTGGTCTCGTCGACCTTGACCTCGAGCACCATGGCGACCACCGGCGGCACGCAGAAATAAAGCATCCAGCCGACGGCGGCGGCGCCGTACATGACGAGCCAGCTGTAGGGGCTGCCGATGACCTGCTGCAGGCTCGCAAACGTGATGCCGGCCTCCCACATTCGCAGCGCTCCCGGGAAGACGCCGGCGAGATTCATCGCCCCCACCGTGCGCGCGAGATAGCGGCGGCGGTGGCGGTCGACCAGCACCGCGGCGCCGGTCGGCAGCAAGCCCGCGACCACCAGGATGCACAGCGGCAAGGCAGTCAGCGCCAGCACGGCGATGACGATCACGGTGAGGGTGATGACCGCGCTGCCGGTGTTCTTGCGCCGCGCCTTGGGCGCGCCGCGTTTGGCCGGCGGCTTGGCCGGCGCCGGTCTCGGCGGGGTCTTCTTGGCGGTCGTGGTCGGGCGCGCCATGGCTCAGCCCATCAGCACGATGACGCAGAGCGCGATCAGCCAGGCGAGGAAGCTCGCCGTGGTGGCGGCGTAGCGCTGGCCGAGCTCGGCCGCCCGTTCCGGGCGCCGCGGCGCCTCGAGGCGGAGCAGGTCGAGCTGGCGGTCGATCGTCGCGTAGTCGCGCAGCGCCTGTTGAAAGCCCTGCAGGTCGCGCGCCCGGTCGGCGGCGTTGTCGATGAAGGACAGCAGGTCGCTCAGATTGCCCTTGGCGACCACCTTGGGCAGTCCGGCCTTGAGCCGCCCGCGGCGCTCGCGGTTGTGATAGCGGTCGATGACCTGCGGCAGCTGGCGCGCCAGCCGCTGCGCGAGCGCCGGCACGGCAGGCGGCCCTTTGAAGGCCTGCAGCCGCGTCAGGAGATAGAGCGCGCCGAGCACACGCTGCCCGGGATCGGCGTTGTTGAGCGCGTCGAACCAGTCTTGGCCGGCCTGGCGGTAGCGCGCGGCGATGAAGGCCGCGAGATGGCGGTCGACCTGGAAATCGTCGCCGGTGCGCTTCTGCGAGGCGCGCTCCAGCGCCTCCAGCACGTCGCCGGCATCGATGACGTAATCGGCCTCGATCACCGGCGAGAGGCAGTGCAGCTGGGGATTCATCTCGTAGGCGATGCGCTCGATGCCGAAGCCCGGCCGCCGATCCTCGAGATGGAGCCGCAGCCGCTCGAAGCCCTTGAGGATGGGGACGTGCTCGGGCTTGATACCGGGCTGCGCCGAGAACCAGAATTGCGGCAGCCTGCCGCTCATCGCCTCGGCGATCTGCTGCACCGAGCCGCGGCCGCGGAAGGCCGCGACCAGCGCGGGGCCGAAGCCGTCGATGGCGGCGGCGAAGCCCTTGTACCGCACCGGCGCCGCCGGATCGAGCGCGATGCAGACCCGCGCCACCAGCCGCTCGTCGTGACCGGCGGAGCCGACATCATGGCCTTCGGCAAGCGCCGCGGTCAGCATCTTGGAGCGGTCATCGTCGCACAGGCTGCGCTGCATCCAGATCTCGAACTCCGGCGCCTTGAGGGTGCGCCCCGCCGAGGTGGGATCGCGCGAGAACGCGTAGCCGAGCCCGCGCGCGGTGAAGAAGGGATGGCCGGCGAACTCGAACGGGCGCTGCGCGCGCTTGAACAGTGCCGGCTGCTTCGGCGACAGCCGCCTGCCCTCCAGCCACATCTCGAGATCCTGCACGTTCCAGCGCTCGCGCGGATCGTCCATGAGCAGGCCGCGCAGCGCCTCGATGATGGCGCCGTTGAGGCGCTGGCCCGCCAGCAGCGCATAATAGGAGCCGCGGCCGATCTTCTCGGCGAGAATTTGGTCGTCGGTGAGCTGGGCGACGGGGCTGCGCCCGAGCAGCAGGAAGATCATGGTGGCGCCGAGCGCGTAGAGATCCTCCGAGGAGGTGCCGTTGCCGCGGCCGGCGGGCAGCGCCATGCCGCTCTCGATGGTCTCGTAGGCGGTCGGCTGAAGCGCCGCCGGCGCCGCGCTGACGCACTCGCCGAAAGTCAAGCTGCGGTGCGCCGCATCGCGCCAGAAAAGATTGGTCGGCCGGATGGCGCGATGGGTGAGCCCGATGGCGAAGAACTCGCGCAGCGAGGCGACGATCGGCGGCAGCACGTGATGGATGAGTTCGTCCTCATGCATCGGTGCCAGCGTCTGGGTCAGCGACTGGACGATGCGACCGCCGGTGGGCCGCTCGAAGACGATGGCGAAATGCCGCCGCCCGGTCGCCGGCCAGTCGATGACGCCCCATTCATAGGGCGACAGCAGCGCCTCGGCGCGCATCCCGTGCAGCGCCTGGATCACGTCGTGACGCGGCGGCAGGTCGGCGTCGCAGACCAGGCCGAAGACGCTCGCCGTCGGACGGTCGCGGTCGACCGCGACGAAGCCAGCCGCGTTCGGCGACCGCAGGTCAGCCAGCGGCCGGTCGGGATAGATCTCGAAGCGCTCGCCAAGGCTGACCGGCGGCTTGCTGACGGCCGGTGCCTCGGCCTGCTGGTCGGCCAATATCCGGCTCCCTCGCAACGGCCGCCAAATCTAGACGCCAAAGCGGAAACGGTTGGTTAACCCGCGGTGACTCCGTGGCCAGTCCTTAGGGGGCAGGCCACAGCACGCCACCCTGCATCGGGGTGGGAACGCCGGTGGTGGCGGGTAGGCTGAGCGGCAGGCGCTTCAGCGAGCGCACGGCGAGATAGGCAAAGGCCTGCGCCTCCAGCGCATCGCCGTTCCAGCCCGCCCGCTCCACCGGCTCGACCGGGACGCCGAGCCGCCGGGCAAGCTCGGCCATGAGCACGGGGTTGTGGCGGCCGCCGCCGGTGACCAGCCAGCGCCGCGCCGGGGCCGGAAAATGCGCCACCGCCGCGGCGACGGCGGCGGCGGTCATGGCGGTGAGCGTCGCGGCGCCGTCGGCAGCGGAGAGCGCCCGCGGCACGAAGCCGGCGAAATCGTCGCGATCGAGCGATTTGGGCGGCAGGCGCTGAAAGAAGGGGTGCGCGAGGAAGCGGGCAAGATGCGCCGCATCGACCCGGCCGGCGCCGGCGAGCGCGCCGTCGCGGTCGACCGGCTCGCCGGTATGGGCGAGCGCCCAGTCGTCGATCAGCGCATTGGCCGGCCCGGTGTCGAAGGCGAGGATGTCAACTTCGCCGCCGCCGATCCAAGTGACGTTGCCGACGCCGCCGAGATTGAGCACGGCGAGCGGCTTCTCGAGCGCGCCGGCCAGCACCGCGTGATAGAGCGGCGCGAACGGCGCGCCCTCGCCGCCCGCCGCGACATCGGCCGAGCGTAAGTCGCAGACGACGTCGATGCCGGTCGCCGCCGCCAGCAGCGCGCCGTCGCCGAGCTGCCAGGTCCGGCGCTGGTCCGGCCGATGCAGGATGGTGTGGCCGTGAAAACCGATGAGGTCGATGCCGGAGAGCGCGTGCTCGGCGATGAGCGCGCGCACGGCATCGGCATGCGCCAGCGTCAGCGCCCGCTCGGCCGCGGCGACGGCGCCTTGGCCGCCGGCCACCGCACGCAGCTGCTGGCGCAGCGCCGGATCGTAAGGCTGGGTGAGCGCCGGGCCGGTGACAACGCGGCGCTCGCCATCGGTCTCGATGAAGGCGGCGTCGATGCCGTCGAGCGAGGTGCCGCTCATCAGGCCGATGGCGCGGGTGAGCGGGCCGCTCATGGCGCGAACGACGCGATTGTGCTAGAGGGGCCGATGTCGGGAATGTCTGGGCTCTTGCCGATGTCCACCGCTCGCTCGCCTTTCCTTGCCGCCGCCGAAGCGCGCGGCTTCATCCATCAGATCACCGACCCGGCCGGGCTGAAAGCGCGTCTTTCCGCCGGGCCGGTGGTCGCCTATGTCGGCTATGATTGTACCGCCGACAGCCTGCATATCGGCAACCTCGTCTCGATCATGATGCTGCGACTGTGGCAGAAGAGCGGCAACAAGCCGATCGTGCTGATGGGCGGCGGCACCACCAAGGTCGGCGACCCCTCGGGCAAGGACGAGCTGCGCCGGCTCATCGCCGAGGACGAGATCGCCGCCAACATGGCGAGCATCCGCCGCACCTTCGCCCGCTTCCTCGCCTTCGGCGACGGCCCGACCGACGCGGTGATGGTGAACAACGCCGATTGGCTCGACCGGCTCGCCTACATCCCCTTCCTCAGGGATGTCGGCCGGCACTTCTCGGTCAACCGCATGCTGACGCAGGACAGCGTGCGGCTGCGGCTCGAGCGCGAGCAGCCGCTGAGCTTCCTCGAGTTCAACTACATGGTGCTGCAGGCCTACGACTTTCTGGAGCTGGCGCGGCGGCGGGACTGCGCGCTGCAGATGGGCGGCTCCGATCAATGGGGCAACATCGTCATGGGGGTCGAGCTCGGTCGCCGCGTCGACGCCCTTGCGCTCTACGGCCTGACCTCGCCGCTGATCACCACCGCGTCGGGCGAGAAGATGGGGAAGTCGGTGCAGGGCGCGCTGTGGCTCTCCGCCCACCGGCTGCCGCCTTACGACTACTGGCAGTTCTGGCGCAACACCGATGACGCCGATGTCGGCCGCTTCCTGCGCCTCTTCACCGACCTGCCGCTCGACGAGATCGCGCGCCTCGAGCGGCTCGAGGGCAGCGCCCTCAACGACGCCAAGCAGGTGCTGGCGACCGAGGCGACGGCGCTCTGCCACGGGCGCGAGGCGGCCGAGGCGGCGGCGGCGACCGCGCGCCGCGTCTTCGCCGAGGGCGGCACCGGCGACGAGCTGCCGACCATCGAGGTGGCGCGCGCCGAGCTCGAGCGCGGCATCGCCGCGATTGAGCTGCTGGTGCAAAGCGGGCTGGCAGCGTCGAAGGGCGAGGCGCGGCGCCTCATCAAGCAGGGCGGCGCCCGGCTCAACGACCGCGCCATCGCCGCGGAGACGCAGCTGGTGGGGCTCGCCGACATCAGCGATGAAGGCACGATCAAGCTGTCGGCCGGCAAGAAGCGGCATGCGCTGGTGAAGGCGGTTTGAGGCATAGCGAGCGCAAGCGCTCACGCCGCCGCGGACAGACAACCCGTTCGATTGCTTCGCGATCGAACCCGATGGGGCCGACCGCAAAGCGGTCGGCCGGGTCGTGCCTGCGGGAGTTTGCCTAGCGCTGCCGCGTGCTGCCCATCTGCGGCGCCGGCGCCGGCTGGGGGGCATCGAAGAGGAAGAGCTTGCGCAGCACGCCCGGCGCCAGCGCGCTCAGCGGATTGACCGTGACCTTGGGGTCGGCGATCGCGCCGGCGACGCGGAAATTGGCGGCGAAGACGCCCTCGCCTTCGCCGCCGGTGAAGAGGGTGCCGAGCAGCGGAATGTTGCCGAGCACGCTGTTGATGGTGTAGGCCGGCACCAGCGTGCCGGCGAAATCCAGCGTCTCGGCGCCGAAATCATAGGTCCCGTCCGCCTTGATGCCGATGGCGCCGCCATAGGCGCGCAGCTCCTTGAGCTCGAGCTTGCCGTCGGCGATGACGAAATTGCCCTTGAGCCGGGTGAACGGGATGCCCTCGCCCGAGAGCAAGGCGCTGATGCCCGACAAGGAAGCCACCGACAGCAGGCGCGCGATGATCGGCGCGTGCACGATGCGGTAGTCGGCGCCGTCGAGCTTGCCGCGGAAGGCGCGGCGGCGGCCGCTGTCCTCGACCCGGCCGGTGACCTCGAGATGGCCCCCGGCGACGTTGTCGGAGACGTCGAAGAGGCGCAGCAGCGCGCCCATATCGTCGGTGACCAGGCGGAAGCTGCGGTCGCCCGCGGTCTCGCCGAAGCGCAGGCTCGCCTTGCCGTTGCCGGCGAGCGTGGCGTCGATGCTCATCGCCTGCCAATGGACGCCGTCGCTGAAGAGCTGGCCCTTGACGGCACGCGCCTCGCGCTTGGGGCCGAGGATCAGCCGCCCGAGGCTGGCGTCGATGACCAGCGGCGGCTCGGTCGTGTCGCCGCTGGCGGAGCGGTCGAGATCGCTCATCAGCGCCGTGGCGTCGAAGCTCTGCCCCTTGAGCTCGATCCGCCAGCCGCCGTCGCCGCGGCGCGCAACGCTGCCGCTGACATCGGTCTCGCCGGCGACCAGCCGCTGCACATCGACCCGGGTGACGGCGCCGCCGGCGTCGAACGCGGCCGCGAGCCGGGCATCGAGCCCGCCGCCCTTCAGCGCCGCCTGGCGCAGGGCGCGGATATGGCCGTCGACGAGGTCGAAATCGAGGGTTCCCGAGGCCGGGACGCCGGCCGGCTTTCGCCAGTTGAGCTGCGCCAGCGCGAGCGCCGCGCCGGCGGCGTCGAGCGACACGCTCGCGCTCGCCCGATGCGGCGCGAGGACGGTATAGACCGCATCGACGTCGATCGGCCCGCTGACGGCGCCGACGGGAAGGTCGAGCCCGAGGCTCTGCCGCTGCGCATCGTCGAGCCTGGCCTTCACCGCATAGCGCGAGCGCGGCCCCTCCTTCTTCAGGCTTTCCCACCAACTCACGCTCGACGGCACGCCGGCGAGCCGCGCCGTGCCGTCGAGGCTGAGGGCGTTGCGGTCGAGCCGGAGCTGCAGCTCGCCGGCATCGAGATCGCGGCCAGCGATCATCTGCCGGATGGCGACGCCGCTCAGCTGCGCGCGGGCGCCGAACTCGACCATGTCGAGCAAGAGATCGTTCTTGAGCGGCAAGGCGAAGTGGAGCTCGCCATCGACCTCGCCCGCCACCTGCGCCGGATCGATCGCAAGCGCGTGCGCGTATTGCAGCGGCTTCGCATCGAGCACCTCGAGCACGCCGCGCGCCGGCCCCTTGACGCCGAAATCGATGGCGATCACCTCATCGTCGGTATCGAGCTTGGTGAGCTTTGCCGCGCCGCCGGTCAGCCGCACGCCGTTCACCGCGCCGGCGCTCGGCACGAGGTCGAGATGCGCGCGATCGAAGCTGCCGGTGCCGTCGACGCCGCGCAGCGGCTCGAGCGGCTTGAAATAGTCGACGGTCAGGTTGCGATAGGCGAGCGTGCCGGCAAAGCTGTCGACGCGCACCGGCTTCACCGCGTCCGGCGCCAGATCGACATGGGCGCCGAAATGCGCCGCGACCTCGGTGGCGACGCCGTCATGAATGTGCTCGGTGACCCAGCTGCGCGAATGCGGCGACAGCCGCTCCGGCCAGAGCCCGGCAAGGGCGTCGACCGGCACGTTGCTGAGATGCAGCTCGCCGGCGGGATCGACCGATTGCGGCCAGCCGCCGGCCAGCACGCCGTCGCCGACGCCGTCGACGGTACCGGTGAGCTCGAGCAGCGGGCCGCCGAGATCGAGGCTGAGGCGCTCGACGCTGACGCGGCCCTGAGCGGGATCGTAAGCGGCGCGCAGCTGCCCCGCGGCGACGGCGACGCGGCCGCCTTCGAACGCGGGATGCACGAGGTCGCCGGCGCCGAGGGCGAGGTCGCATGAGGCATCGCCGACGCGCAGCGCCGCGGTGTCGAGCTCGACGCGAACCTGTCCGGAAAACGGCAGGTCGAGCGCGGCGAGCGGCGCCAGCGCCGGCGCGACGCCGGCGAACAGCGCCGGGCGCAGCTGGGCGAAGCGCAACGCCACGGTGAGATGGTTCTCGCCGGTGACGAAGCGCAGGCTGCCGCTGAGCTCCGCCTCGGCGCCGCCGGGCTCGACGACGGCGAGCGACAGGTCGCCGGAGACGCCGCGAGCGCCGCGAAACACCGTGGCGTCGACGCGCTTCGCTCGCCAGGCAAGGCCCAGCGCGCGGTCGTCGACGCTGAGCACGGCGCGGCGGATCGCCACCTCCGTCAGATAGCCGAGCGGGCCCTGTCGGTCGGGCGCGGCGGCGAGGTCGCGCAGCAACTGCTCGCCCCAGTCGCCCGTGTCCGGCACGGCGGCGCCGAGGCCGAGATGGATGGTGCCGTCGGCGGTGCGCGCCAGGCGCAGCTCCGGCTCGCGCAGCACGATCCGCGTCGGCGCGATGATGCCGTGCAGCCCCGCGGTAAGGCTGAAGCCGATGTCGAGCTCCGGCAGGGTGAGCCGCGCCTCGCCGTCGCGGCGGCCGAGATGGACGCCGCGCGCGACGATGTCGATGGTGGCGCCGGGGCCGAGGCTCAGCAGCGTGTGGTCGATATCGACGACGAGCCCGCTCTCGGTCTCGGCCAGCGCGCGGGCGACGCTGGGGATGAGGTAGTCGAGCGAGATCGGCGCGACCGAGAGCCGCCAGACGAGGAACGCCGCCGCCAGCGTCAGCCCGGCGGCAAAGCCGGCGAGCCAGCGCACCACCCACCAGGCGGTCCGCCGGATCACCGCCCGCTCTCCGCCGGGCCGGTCTTGACCCCGATGGCGGCGGCGCGCAGGCTGCCGCAACCATCGAGCAAGGTGTGCGTTGCTATTGTCGCCCTCCGCCTATGCGAGCCTGCCGCCGCCCGGCGATGCCGACCAGGCGCGACTCGGCTTCGAGCGCTGGCGCGAGGCCGCGCACGAGATCGAAGACCCATCTCTCGCCGCCTTCATGCGCGATCTCGCCGCCGACGCGGCGGGAAACCGGCTGCTTGCATCGCTGTTCGGCAACAGCCCCTTCCTGACACAATGCTGTCTCAGAGAGCCGGACCTTCTGATGCGTCTCGTGCAGCAGGGGCCCGAGGCTACTTTCGCCGATGTCGAGGACCGGCTCAATCGCCATCTCGCCGCCACGCCTTCACTGCCGGCGCTGATGCAGGCGCTGCGCATCGCCAAGCGGCGGGTGGCGCTGCTGGTCGCAATCGCCGATATCGCCGGCTGGTGGGAGCTGGAGCGCGTCACCGGCGCGCTCAGCCGCTTCGCCGACACCGCGCTTGCCGCGGCGACGCGGCATCTGCTCGCCGCCGCGCAACGCCAGGGCGAGTTTGCCGCCGCCGATCCCGAGGCGCCCGAGCAGGCCAGCGGCTTCATCGTCCTCGGCATGGGCAAGCTCGGCGGGCGCGAGCTCAACTATTCCAGCGATGTCGATCTCATCCTGCTCTATGACGCGGACAAGGCGCCCTATGCCGGAAAGCTCGGCATCGGCCGGTTCTTCGCGCGCCTCGCGCAGGAGCTGGTGCGGCTGATCCAGGAGCGCACCGCCGACGGCTATGTCTTCCGCGGCGATCTCAGGCTGCGTCCCGACCCCGGCTCGACGCCGCCTGCCCTCTCGGTCATGGCGGCGCTCACCTATTACGAGGGCGCCGGGCAGAATTGGGAGCGGGCGGCGCTGATCAAGGCGCGCCCGGTGGCCGGCGACATCGCCGCGGGCACACGCTTTCTCGCGGAGCTGCGGCCGTTTCTCTGGCGCAAGCACCAGGATTTCGCCGCCCTCCCGGACATCCACACGATCAAGCGCCAGATCAACCCCCCTCGCGGTGGCACGCGCATCGCCGTCGCCGGCCACAACATCAAGATCGGCCGCGGCGGCATCCGCGAGATCGAGTTCTTCGCGCAAACGCAACAGCTGATCTGGGGCGGGCGTTTTCCCGCGCTGCGCGCGCCGGAGACCTGCGCGGCGCTGGAGGCGCTGGCGCGGACCGGCCGCATCAGCGCCGAGACCGCGGCCGAGCTCCAGGCCGCCTACCGTTTCCTGCGCCGGGTCGAGCACCGGCTGCAGATGATCGACGACGCGCAGACGCACACGCTGCCGGCCGACGATGCCGGGCTGGCGCGGTTTGCCATCTTCATGGGCTTCGCCTCGGTGCAGGCGTTTGCCGCCGAGCTGCTGCGCCATCTCGGCACGGTGGAGAGCCGCTATGCGGCGCTGTTCGAGGAGGCGCCGAGCCTCGCCGCGCCGGGCAATCTCGTCTTCACCGGCACCGAGGACGATCCCGACACGCTGAAGACGCTGGCCGGGCTCGGCTTCGCCGATCCGGCGGCGGTCGCCGGGCTGGTCCGCGGCTGGCATCACGGCCGCCACCGCGCGACCCGCAGTCAGCGCGCGCGCGAGCTGCTGACCGAGCTGGTGCCGTCGCTGCTGCGCGCCTTCGGCGCCTCGGCCAATCCCGATTTGGCGCTGGTGCGCTTCGACCAGTTCCTGGCGCGGCTCCCGGCCGGCGTGCAGCTCTTCTCGCTGCTCTACAAGAATGCCGGGCTGCTGCACTTGATCGCCGAGATCATGGCGGCGGGGCCGCGGCTGGCCGATCTGCTGGCGCGCCGGCCGGGCCTGCTCGACGGCGTGCTGAGCGAGGGCTTCTTCGATCCGCCGCCGCCCCGGGCCGAGCTCGCCGCCGAGCTCGACCAGTTGCTCGCCGGGGCGCGCGACTACGAGGAGACGCTCTATCTCGCGCGGCGCTGGGTGGGCGACCGCAAGTTCCAGGTCGGCGCGCAGCTGCTGCGCGCCAAGCTCGACGGCGAGGCCGCCGGCGCGGTCTTCGCCGACATCGCCGAGGCGGCAATCGCCGGATTGCTGCCGCGCGTCGCCGCCGAGTTCGCCCGCCTCCATGGCGAGGTGAGCGGCGGCGGCATGGTCGTGCTCGGCCTCGGCAAGCTCGGCAGCCGCGAGATGACGGTGACCTCCGATCTCGACCTCATCCTGGTCTATGACGCACCGGAGTCGGTCGAGTCGTCGGACGGCCAGCGGCCGCTGGCGGTGTCGACATATTACGCGCGGCTGAGCCAGCGCCTGATCAACGCGCTCACCGCGAGCACGGCCGACGGCAATCTCTACGATGTCGACATGCGGCTGCGCCCGTCAGGCAGCAAGGGGCCGGTCGCCTCGAGCCTCGCCGCCTTCCGCCGCTATCACCGCGAGCTCGCCTGGACCTGGGAGCAGATGGCACTCACCCGCGCGCGCCCGGTCGCGGGGCAAGCGGCGCTCGCCCAGGCGGTGATGGCGGAGGTGGAAGAGGTGCTGGTGCGGCCGCGCAACCGCCGGCGGCTCGCCGGCGAGGTGGCGCAAATGCGCCGGCGGATGGAGGAGCAGCAGCGCAACCCGTCCTTCTGGGAGGTGAAGCATCGCCGCGGCGGCCTCATCGACATCGAGTTCATCGCGCAATACCTGCAGCTGCGCGAGGCGGCGCGGCGCAAGCAGGTGCTGCGGCAGAACACCGGCGCGGCGCTGGCGGCGCTGACCGCGGCCGGCGCGCTCGACGCCCGCGTCGCCGACGAGCTCTGCGCCGCGCTGTGGCTGTGGCGCGACGTGCAGGGGCTGATCAAGCTCACCGTCGAGGAGCCGTTCGACGAGGCGCAAGCGACGCCGGCGCTCAAGGCGCTGCTGGCGCGCGGCGCCGGGGCGGTTGACTTCGCCGCGCTCAAGGCGGATATGGAGGCCGCCGCCTCGCGCACGCTCGGCCATTACCGCGCGATCATCGAGACGGAGGCCAATCCCGAGGAGCACCCGCCATGAGCATCGAGACCGGCGACAAGGCGCCGGATTTCACCTTGCCGACCGACGGCAACGGCAAGATCAGCCTGTCAAAGCTGCGCGGCCGCAAGGTCGTGCTCTATTTCTACCCCAAGGACGACACCTCGGGCTGCACCGCGGAGGCCTGCGGCTTCCGCGACAATCTGCCGAAATTCGGCAAGCTCGACGCGACGGTGATCGGCATCTCGCGCGACGGCGTGGCCTCGCACGACAAGTTCAAGAAGAAATACGAGCTGCCCTTCCCGCTCGCCGCCGACGAGAAGGGCGAGGTCTGCGAGGCTTACGGCGTCTGGGTCGAGAAGAGCATGTACGGGCGCAAATACATGGGCATCGAGCGCGCCACCTTCCTCATCGACGAGAAGGGCGTCGTGCGCGGCCTCTGGCGCAAGGTGAAGGTGCCGGGCCATGTCGACGCGGTGCTCGCCGCCGCGAAGGCGCTCTGAGCCTCGCCGCCGGCAGCCTCAGCGCCGCCGCCTGCGTCGTGCTGCGCCAAGCGGCGCCGGAGGATAAGGTCGCGCTCTCGCTCGCCACGGCTGCCGCCTGGCGGAGCGGCGCGCTTGGCGAGATAGGCAACGCGTTGCCGCCCGACCGGCCGGCGCGTCCGGCCCGTCCGGCGCTGCTGGCGCCCCGCGCCATGCCCAAGCGGCGCTCGGGCGGCGCGCCGGCGTCGCGCATCGCGCTGCTGCACGCGCTGGCGCATATCGAGCTCAACGCCATCGACCTCGCCTGGGACCTCATCGCCCGCTTTGCCGGCGCCGCGCTGCCGCGCGGCTTCTACGACGACTGGGTCGGCGTCGCCGCCGAGGAGGCGAAGCACCATGCGCTGCTCACCGCCCGCCTCGCCGAGCTCGGCGCCGCCTATGGCGATCTGCCGGCGCATGACGGGCTGTGGCAGGCAGCGGCGGCGACGGCGGAGGATCTGCTGGCGCGGCTCGCCGTGGTGCCGCTGGTGCTGGAGGCGCGCGGGCTCGACGTGACGCCGGCGATGATCGACCGGCTCGAGCGCGCCGGCGACGGCGCGAGCGCCGCCGTGCTGCGCATCGTCTACGCCGACGAGATCGGCCATGTCGCGATCGGATTGCGCTGGTTCGAATGGCTCTGCGCCGAGCGCGCGCTGCCGCCGGCGGCGACCTACCAGCACCTTGTGCGGCGGCATTTCAAGGGCGCGCTGAAGCCGCCCTTCAACCGCGCCGCGCGCGAGGCGGCCGGGCTCGACGCGGCGTTCTACGAGAAACTGGCGGCGGCGGAGTGAGCCCGCCCCGGCCCTACCCTCGCCGCGCGCCCGCGGCATGAGCGACCTCGCCGGCGCCGCCGGCATCGCGCTCGGCCTCATCCTCGGCCTCGACGCCGATCTCTGGCGCATCGTGCGGCTGTCGCTGAGCGTCAGCCTCGCCGCCGTCCTGCTGGCGAGCGCGCTGGGCATGCCGCTGGGCGCGGCGCTCGCGGTGTTCCCTTTCCGCTGCCGCCAGGCGCTCATCGTCCTCTGCAACGCGCTGATGGGCCTGCCGCCGGTGGTGGTGGGGCTCGCGCTCTATATCCTGCTGTCGCGCTCGGGACCGCTGGGCTTTCTTGGATTGCTGTTCACCCCCGGCGCGATGGTCGCGGCGCAGGCGATCCTGGCGGCGCCGATCGTCATCGTGCTGACGCAGCGCGCGGTGAGCCAGCCCTGGAGCGCCTATGGCGACGCGCTGCTGGTCGACGGCGCCTCGCGACTGCGCGCCAGCCGCGAGCTGCTCGCCATGAGCGGCGCCGGGCTGCTCACCGCCTTCCTCGCCGGCTTCGGACGCGCCATCGCCGAGGTCGGCGCCATCATCATCGTCGGCGGCAACATCGCCGGGGTGACACGCACCATGACCACCGCCATCGCGCTCGAGACCAGCAAAGGCGACTTGCCTTTCGCGCTGGCGCTCGGGATCATCCTGATCGCGCTGTCCGTCGGCGTCAGCGCCCTCGCCTTCCTCCTCGCAGGACGCGGAGCCCGCCCATGACCTGCTGGATCCACCGCTTGCTGCCTGGCGCGCTGGCGTTGCTGCTGCTTGCCGGCCCGGCCGTCGCCGATCCCCCCTTCATCACCGTCGCCTCGACGACGTCCACCGAGCAGTCCGGCCTCTTCGGCCATCTGCTGCCGGCTTTCACCGCCAAGACCGGCATCGCGGTGCGCGTCGTCGCCGTCGGCACCGGCCAGGCGCTCGAGATCGGCAAGCGCGGCGATTGCGACGTGCTCTTCGTCCATGACAAGCCCTCGGAGCTCAAATTCGTCGCCGACGGCTTCGGCATCGGCCGGCGCGAGGTGATGTACAACGACTTCGTGCTCATCGGCCCCAAAACCGATCCCGCCGGGATCGCCGGTGGCCGCGACATCGTTGCCGCCTTGCGCCGGATCGAATCGGCCAAGGCGCCCTTCGCCTCGCGCGGCGACGACAGCGGCACCGACAAGGCGGAAAAGCGCCTGTGGCAGGAAGCGGGGATCGACATCAAGGCGGCGACGGGCGGCTGGTACCGCGACACCGGCTCCGGCATGGGGCAGACGCTCAACATCGCGGCGGCGATGGACGCCTATACGCTGTCGGACCGCGGCACCTGGCTCAGCTTCGGCAACCGCCGCGACCTCGCGATCGCCGTCGCGGGCGACACGCGCCTCTTCAATCAGTACGGCGTCATGCTGGTCAATCCGGAGAAGCATCCCAGCGTCAAAGAGGCGCTCGGCCGCGCCTTCATCGACTGGCTGGTCTCGTCGGCGGGGCAGCAGACGATCGCCGCTTACGAGATCAACGGCGAGCAGCTCTTTTTTCCCAACGCCTCGCCCGGCAGCTAGGCGACTTTTGTCGCCTGACGGTGCGCCTGCGCGCCGTTTCCATCACCCGCGCTTTGAGTTATGGTCGCGCGTGGCGACGCTGAACCACCGCCCCTCTCGGATCGCTTCGGTGCAGAAGCTGCGCAGGCTCATCGCCGGCCTGGCGCTGGCGCTTGCCGTCATCGCCGGCGGCGGCTTGGCCTCGGCCGAGACCGCCGCGCCCGACGCCGGCGCGGACGCCGCCGCCGCGCTCTCCTCGACGGCGGAGCGGCTTTATGCCGCGGCGCGGCCGAAGCTGCTGCAGATCCGCACGCTGCTGACCGCCACCGGCCGGCAATCTTCGCTGGGCTCGGGCTTCCTCGTCGACGATGACGGGCTCGCTCTCACCAATTACCACGTGGTCTCGCAATCCGCGCTCGAGCCCGACACCTACCATCTCGAATATGTCGGGGTCGATGGCGGCCGCGGCGAGGTCAAGCTGCTCGCCATCGACCTACCGAACGATCTGGCGCTCGTGCGGCTGGAGAAGCGCGGCGGGCCCTTCTTCACCTTCGACGACCAGGCGGTGGCGGGCGAGCCGCCGAAGGGCGAGCGGCTCTACTCCATGGGCAACCCGCTCGATCTCGGCTTCACCATCGTCGAGGGCACCTATAACGGCCTAGTCGAGCGCAGCTACAACGAGCGCATCCATTTCACCGGCGCGATCAATCCCGGCATGAGCGGCGGCCCCACGGTCACCGCCGAGGGCCGCGTCGCCGGCGTCAACGTCGCCAAGCAGCTCGGCGGCGAGCTCGTCAGCTTCCTGGTGCCGGCGCGGTTCGCGGCGGCCCTGCTGGAGCGCGCCCGCGGCGCCGAGCCGCTGCAGCCGGCGGCCTTCCGCGCCGAGATCGGCCGCCAGCTCGCGCAATGGCAAGAGCGGCTCTATGAGAGCTTCGGCGAGCGCGGCTTCCGCCCCGTCGGCTTCGGCCCCTACCAAGCGCCCGAGAGCGCCGCGCCCTGGTTCACCTGCTGGGCCCAGACCAATGCCGGCCAGGTGCCGAAGCCGCGCGCCAGCGTCGATACCACCACCTGCAACAGCGACACGCGGCTGTTCATCGCCAGCGACCTCAACACCGGCCTGATCCACCTCGCGCATTCCTATCTCCGCACCGTCGATCTCAACCAGTTCCAATTCGCCGCCTTCCTGTCGCAACAGAGCCAGGCGCCCGCGACCGGCGGCTTCGCGCGCAAATGGCTCACCCAGCAGCGCTGCCACGAGGATTTCCTCGTCGCCGCGCCGGCGGGCGCGCACCCGGCCTTGCGCGCTGTGTGGTGCGCCAGGGCCTATCGCGAGTTCGCCGGGCTCTACGACGTCTCGGTCACGGCGATCACCGAGGACCGCGGCAGCGAGGCGCTGGTGTCGCGGCTCAGCCTGCAGGCGGTGGGCTACGACGCCGCCGTCAGGCTCACCCGCCGCTTTCTCGAAGAATTGCAATGGACCCGGTGATCTGGGTCGAGATCCTGTCGCGCCATCGCGAGGTGGTGGCGCGCCATCGCTTTGCCGCGGCGGAGGTGCGCATCGGCCGCGGCTACGACAATGATCTCGTGCTCGACGATCCCCATATCGCCGTGCATCACCTGCGCGTCTTCCGCGCCGAGACCGGCGACCTCTTCGCCGAGGATAGCGGCAGCGCCAACGGCATGTTCCTCGACCGCGACCGGCGCCGGCACGAGCGCGTGCTGCTCGACGGCGACGAGATCGTGCGCATCGGCGGCATCCTGCTGCGCGTGCGCGACGCCGGCTACGCGGTGCCGCGCGAGCGCGCGCAGCAGGCGCCGGCGCGGCGATGGCCGCTCGCCGCGGGTTTGGCGGCGGCGATCCTGGGGCTGGACGCGCTGTCGCTGTGGCTCGCCGAGACCGCCGAGCCCAAG
>JBKQTR010000017.1:0-5142 GCA_052143095.1 Allostellaceae bacterium | reverse complement strand
AGCGCGTTCGTCCGAGGCGGGCGGCAGCGGTTGCTCTCGCAACCGCGAGAGCCCGCGCCGTGCGGACTAGCGCGACGCAAAGCGTCGTCGCTGGCGGGCGCCAGCGGTTGCGCTTGCAACCGCGAGAGCCCGCGCAGTGCGGGCTAGCATACCCGCCCTACCGCCCCTCGCGCCGCCAGGCGGCGATGAAGGTGCCGAGCGCCAGCAGCAGGGCGAGAACGCCGGGCAGCAGCGGGATCTCCTTGACGCCGGTGACGATGTAGTCGCCATTGGCACGGAAGCCCATCCAGGAGCGGCCGGCGCTGGTGCGGTCGGGCTCGACGCGGCGCAGATCCGGCAAGGCGCCGGGGCCCACCCAATAGATGCCGCCGCCGGTCGCTTGCGCCGCCGGCCGCAGCTTGGCGTCGGTGGTGCGGACGTCAGCCAGCTCGATCGGGTTCAAGGCGCCGGCGGCGGCGAGCGCGGTGCGCGTCCCGTCGCTGATGCGGTAGAGGCCGCTCTCGGTGATCGGCAGGCTGCCGCTGCTTTGCCCGCCATGGGTCGGCGCGAGGCTCAGCGTCTCGAGCTTGCCGCCGGGGCCGGTGACCTGCACCGGCCGCTCGTCCGGCTCGAGCGACTGGCGCGTCACCACCAGCCGGTTGCCTTCGACCGTGGCGCGCAGGTCGTTCTCCTCGAGATCGGGCTCCTTCATCAGCCAATAGACGACGCGGCGCAGTAGCTCGGCCTGCGGCCCGCCGCCTTCGAAGCCGCGCGTCCACAGCCAGAGCTCGTCGGAGAGCAGCTGGGCGACACGCCCCTCGCCCTCGCGGTCGAGCACCAGCAGCGGTTTGTCCTGATAGCCGCTCATGACGCTGACGCCGCGATGCGGCTCGGCCTCGACGTGGCGGAACCAGCGGCCCCATTTCGGCGCCGCCTTGCCGTCGGCGGCATCGCCCGGGAGGCCCGTGGTCACGGGATGACGGCGGCCGACATCGGTGACGCGCGGCAGAAAGCCCTCCTCGAAGACGTTGCCGGTGGGCTCCGCCGGCAGCACCGCCCCCAAGGGCGTGCGGTAGAGGCTGAGCGGCGTGCCGAAGGTCGGACCCGCCGCCTCGAGCAGCGCGCCGCCCTTGCGCACATAGCGCGCGATGTTCTCGAGATATGCGGCGGGCAGGATGGTGCGGCGGCGGTAGCGGTCGAAGATGATGAGGTCGAACTCGTCGATCTTGACGTCGAAGAGTTCGCGGATCGGGAAGGCGATCAGCGAGAGCTCGCGGATCGGCGTGCCATCCTGCTTCTCCGGCGGGCGCAGAATGGTGAAATGGATGAGGTCGACCGACGGGTCGGATTTCAGGATGTTGCGCCAGGTGCGCTCGCCCTGATGCGGCTCGCCGCTGACCAGCAGCACCTTCAGGCGATCGCGCACGCCGTTGATGACGAGGGCCGCGCGGTTGTTGTCGAGGGTCAGCTCGTGCGGCCCGGCCTCGACTTCGAGCTCGACGACGTTGGGGCCGCCGTGATCGACCGTGATGCTCACCGGCACGTCGCGCCCCACCGGCACCAGCCGCGTCGTCGGCGGGCCGCCATCCTTGCGCAAGGTGAGCCGGGCCTGGCCGGCGGGCGCGGCATCGCCGAGATCCTCGACGCGCACCGTGAGCTGCAGCTCCTTGCCGACCAGGCCGAAGCTCGGCGCGTCCTTGACGACGAGGCGCCGGTCGGCCTCGCCCGGCTGCCCGGTCAGCAGCACATGGAGCGGCGCCGACAGCGCCAGCCGGTCGGCCGGCGGCACGTCGTGCACCTCGCCGTCGGTGATCATCACCGCGCCAGCGACGCGCTGGCGCGGCACGTCGGCGAGCGCGCGGGTGAGCGCGGTATAGAGCTGCGTGCCGTTGTCGGCGAGCACCGAGCCGGCATCGGGTGCGCCGGCATGCACCACGCGCACGTCGAGATCGTGGAGTTGCTGCAAGTGGCCGGTCACGTGCTGCAGCGCCTCCTCGGCATAGCGCCGGCGCTCGCCGATGCGCATGCTCGGGCTGTCGTCGACCACCACCACGGCGACGTCGGGCTGCGCTTGGCGCTGCTCCTCGACCAGCGACGGGTTGGCCAGCACCAGCAGCAGCAGCGCCAGCGCCAGCGATCGCCAGACCAGCCCGCGGGCGCGGCGCCATGCGCCGAAGGCGAGCAGCAGCGCGGCCGCGGCGGCGAAGATGATGATCGCCGCCCAGGGCAGCAGCGGCGAGGTCGCGATGCTGTAGCCGGCGATGGTCATTGGCCGAGCCGCTCCAGGATCGCCGGCACATGCACCTGGTCCGTCTTGTAATTGCCGGTGAGCGCGTACATCACGAGATTCACTCCGAAGCGATAGGCCTGCTCGCGCTGCGGCTCGCCGCCGGGCACGACGGGATAAAGCGGCTGGCCGCGCTCGTCCATCGCCCAGGCGCCGGCCCAGTCGTTGCCGCCGACGATGATGCTGGCGACGCCGTCATTGACTTGATCCTCGACCGGCTCGACCCAGAGCCCGCCGCCGGACCAGCGGCCGGGGAAATCCTGCATCAGGTAGAAGGATTTGGTCAGCACATGGTCGGGCGGCACCGGCGCCAGCGACGGGATGTTGAGGCCGGCGGCGAGGCGGCGCAGCCGCTGCTGCGTCGCCGCGCCGGAAAACGCCGTGCGCTCGCCCTGATCGCGCGTGTCGAAGAGGATGGTGCCGCCGGTGGCGAGATAGCGGTTGAGGCGCTCGATCGCCTTGGCCGAGGGCAGCTGCTGCCCCTCCGCCACCGGCCAATAGAGCAGCGGAAAGAAGATCAGCTCGTCCTGCTCGATGTCGACCGCCATCGGCGCCGCGGCCTCGACCGCGGTGCGGCGGTTGAGGATCTCAGTGAGCCCGGCGAGCCCCTCGCGCGATTCCTCGTCGATGTCGCCGATGCCGGTGCGGATATAGGCGAGGTGCAGCTCGCTCGTCGCCTGGATGGCAAAGCCGTCATCCGACTGCGCGCGCGCCGGCGCCGCGACGAGCGCCGCCAGCAGCAGCGCCGCACCCAGGCTCGCGCCGCGCCGGCGCGGCTGCGGCAGCCGCGGCAGCAAGCCGCGCAGCGCATAGGCGATGACGAGATCGGCGAGCGCCAGCGCCAGCCCCGCGCCGAGCAGCCACGGGCGGAAATCGACCTCGTTGCTCCGCGCATAGGTCTCGCGCGCGGCGCCCGGCGGCAGCTCCCCCAGTACGGCGAAGCGCTTGACCGCGCCGGCGAGGTTGAGCGCGCGGCGCTGATCCGGCGTGCCGTAGAAGCCCGGCGGATGCGCGGGCGAGGCGATGGTGGCGGCAAACGCGCCGGCGGCGATGGTGACGGCACTCGACGGCGCGCGCTGCAGCCGGCCGAAGCCGTCGAGCGTCTCCACCGGCGGCAGCGCCATTTCGGTGCTGCCGGCAACGCCCTGGCTCAGCGCTACGACGCGGCGCAGCATGTCGACGAAGAGGCCGGAGATGGCGAGGTTCGACCATTCGGGATCGGCGGTGGTGTGCACCAGCACGAGCCAGCCCTTGCCGCGCTTCTCGGCGGTGACCAGCGGCGTGCCGTCGGTGAGCCGCGCCCAGGTCTTGCCGCCGAGGTCGATGGTCGGCTCGGCCAGGACCTGGCGCGAGACGGTGACATCGGGCGGGATGTCGAGCCCGGCAAAGGGGCTGTCGGCGGTAAAGGGCGCGAGCGTCGCCGGCTTCTCCCAGGAGAGCGCGCCGCCAAGCGTGCGGCCGCCGCGCCGCAGCGTCACCGGCAGCAGATCGTCCTCGGCCTGCTCGGCGAGGTGCGGCCCGGCAAAGCGCACCACCACGCCGCCATCCTGCAGCCATTTGACCAGCGCCGCCTGCTCTTCGGCGCCGGCGGGCGCGACATCGGGGAAGGCGAGCACGGCGATGTCGCCCTTGAGCAAACTCGGCACGTCGCCGCGCCGTACCTCGCTGAACGGCGCCAGCGCGCGCTCCAGGTAATAGGCGCCGCTCAGCAGCGGCTGTGCCGCCGAGCCGCGCTGGCCGGCGACGACGCCGACCGGACGCCGCCGCCAGCGCTCGTCGAGCAGCAGCACCGCGCCGGCCGACGCCTCGCCTTCGATCTCGATCGCCGCCGCGCGGTTCCTGAGCTCGCCCGGCATGGCGAGATGCGCCACGCTGCGCTCGACGCCCGGCGCCATCGCCACCTCCTGCCGCGCCAGCAGGCGCGAATCATCGCCCACGGCACGCACGACGAGGCGCTCCGGCGCCGCTGCGTCGGCGCGACGCACCGTGGCGGTGAGGTCCTTGTCGTCGGTGTCCGCCGGCGCCAGCAGGCGCGGCAGCTCGCTCGTGCCGTCGGCGAGCACGCGCAGGCTGCCGAAGCGCTGCAGCTCCGCGGCGAAATCGCGGGCGGCGCCGTCCTCGATGCCGTCGCTCAGCCAGATGATGCCGGCGCCGTCGATGCCGAGCTTGGCGAGGCGATCCAGCGCCGCCTTGCGGTCGGCCGGCCAGGGCTCGGGCGCGAGCTTCGCGGCCTCGGCGCGCGCGTCGCTCGGCCGCAGCACCGACAGCGCCGGCGGCGCGGTCTCGCCGGGCGGCGGCGCGGTGCCGACGATGACCACGCGGCGGCCCTCGCGCTCGGCCTGGTCGATCAGCCGGTCGAGCGCGGCGCGGCGCTCGTCCCAATGCCGCGCCGCGGTCCAGCCGTCATCGACGGCGAGCACCAGCGGGCCGTTGCCGGCAAGCGTCGCGCTGGGATTGAGCAAGGGATGGGCAAGCGCCAGGATGATCAGCGCGATCAGCGCCATGCGCATCAGGATGAGCCACAGCGGCGTCTTCGCCGGCGTCTCTTCCTTGGGCGTGAGCCCGAGCAGCAGGCGCAACGCCGGGAAGCGGATGCGCCGCGGCGCCGGCGGCGTCACCCGCAGCAGCCACCACAGCACCGGCAGCACGACGAGCCCCAGCAGGAGCCAGGGTGAAGCGAAGGCGAGGGCGCCCAAGGACAGCATGCGTTAGTATTCCGACTCTGACACGTGGTTCCCCGCGGCCGTCTTGCGCTGGCGCGCTGCGGCACGCACATATCTCTGCCCCTCCCCCCTCAAGGGCAGGGCTATCGCGTATGCGCATATGGGGTTCACCACGGAGACACGGAGGACACGGAGAAGAAGAGGTATTGGGCG
>JBKQTR010000016.1:0-16189 GCA_052143095.1 Allostellaceae bacterium | reverse complement strand
CGGCCTCGGCGCCCCGCACACACCCGGGCCCACCGCTTCGCGGTCGGCCCCGGCGGGTTCGATCGCAAAGCTATCGAACGGGTTGTCCGTCGCCGGCGGGCGCTGGCGCCCTGGACTTGATCCGGGGCGCGAGAGCCCGCGCCGCGCCGGCGAAACTTCGGCGGCGCCCCACCCCCCGCTCTCTGCTAAGCTTCCGGCAAAACCGCGCCACGGGACGGCGATCGTCCTGGGAGGGAGATGCCATGAAGATCACCGCCATCCGCACCGCCATCGTGGAGCTGCCGGCCGACGAGCCGCTCGCAGGCGCGGCGGAGAACCCCGCCGCGACGCGGCCTTTCGTCACCATCGAGATCGCCACCGATGACGGCATCGACGGCATCGGCGTCACGTTTTTCGGCGGCGCGCTTACCGGCGCGCTGCGCGCCGCAGTGGACGCGCTGGGCGCGCTGATCATCGGCGAGGATCCGCTGCGGCCGGAGCGCGTGGCGCGGCTGCTGCGCGACGGCGCCGGCCATGGCGCCGCCGCCGGCCTCTTCACCCTGGCGCTGGCGGCGATCGACATGGCGCTGTGGGACATCAAGGGCAAGGCGCTGAACCAGCCGCTGTGGCGCCTGCTCGGCGGCGCGCGCGAGCGCGTGCCGACCTATGCCAGCGGCGCGCTGATGCGCGGCCTGACGCTGGACCAGGCCGCCGCCGCCGCGCGCCGTCTCTCCGAGACCGGCTTCCGCCAGGTGAAGATGCAGCTGGCGCTGCCCGGCGACACCTCGCCCGCGCGCGAGGTCGAGCGCGCGCGGGTCATCCGCGAGAATTTGGCGCCCGAGGTGGCGCTGATGGTCGACATCAATCAGCGCTGGCGGGTCGAGCAGGCGATCGATATCGGGCGCCGGCTCGAGGGCCTCGGCCTCTACTGGCTTGAGGACGTGACCAACGCCGAGGATTTCCCGGGTCTCGCGCGCATCGCCGATGCGCTGGCGACGCCGGTTACCGGCGGCGAATATGTCTGGGGCATCGCGCCCTTCCGCCACATGCTCGAGGCGCGCTCGGTCGACATCGTCATGATCGATCTCGTGCGCGTCGGCGGCATCATCCAATGGCTCAAGGTTGCCGGCATGGCCGAGGCTTTCAACCTGCCGGTGGTGAGCCACCTCATCCCCGAGATCCACGTCCATCTCATCGGCGCCATCCCCAACGGGCTCACCGTCGAGTACATGCCGTGGCTGACGCGGCTCTTCGAGGAGGTGCCGCAGCCCCAGGCGGGCGAGCTCGCGCTGCCGGGCAAGCCCGGCCTCGGCCTCGCCTTCGACCGCGACGCGCTGAAGCGCTTCCGCACCGGTTGAGTTGCGCCTGCCGGCGGCCGGCGCTTTGACGCGCCGCGCCGCACTCCTTAGACTGGCGCCCAACACAACGAGAAGGGCAGCCGGTCGGGCCCGCCCCCGCCTAGAAGAGGAATTTTTCCCTTGTCGTCTCCGGACAAGCCTGAAACGCGCGTCACCGAGGAAGAGGCCCTGCAGTTCCACGCCAAGGCCCCTCCCGGCAAGCTCGAGATCACCGCCACCAAGGCGCTCACCACCCAGCACGATTTGTCGCTCGCCTATTCGCCGGGCGTGGCCTTTCCCTGCCTCCACATCGCCCGCGATCCCGCGCTCGCCTATGACTACACGGCGAAGGGCAATCTCGTGGCGGTGATCTCCAACGGCACGGCGGTGCTCGGGCTGGGCGATCTCGGCGCGCTCGCGGCCAAGCCGGTGATGGAAGGCAAGGCGGTGCTGTTCAAGCGCTTCGCCGGCATCGACGGCGTCGATCTCGAGATCGACACCAAGGATGTCGACGCCTTCGTCAATTGCGTGCGCTACCTCCACCCGGCCTTCGGCGGCATCAACCTAGAGGACATCAAGGCGCCGGAATGCTTCATCATCGAGCAGCGCCTGCGCGAGCTGCTCGACATCCCGGTCTTCCACGACGACCAGCACGGCACCGCCATCATCGCCACCGCGGCGCTGCTCAACGCCCTCGACCTCACCGGCCGCGACCTCAAGACGACCAGGATGGTGATGAACGGCGCCGGCGCCGCCTCGATCGCCTGCGTCGAGCTGCTGAAGACCATGGGGCTGCCGCACGACCACGTCATCCTCTGCGACACCAAAGGCGTCGTCTATCAGGGCCGCACCGACGGCATGAACCAGTGGAAATCGGCGCATGCGGTCGCGACCAAGCGGCGCACGCTGGCCGAGGCGATGGAAGGCGCCGACGTCTTCTTCGGCCTATCGGTCAAGGGCTCGGTGACCCAGGCGATGGTCAAGGCGATGGCGAAGAACCCGATGATCGCCGCCATGGCCAATCCCGATCCCGAGATCACGCCCGAGGAGGTGCTCGCCGTGCGCTCGGACGCCATCATCTGCACCGGACGCTCCGACTACCCGAACCAGATCAACAACGTGCTGGGCTTTCCCTACATCTTCCGCGGCGCGCTCGACGTGCGCGCCTCGACCATCAACGACGCGATGAAGATCGCCGCCGCGCATGCGCTGGCCAAGCTCGCGCGCGAGGACGTGCCCGACGAGGTGGCGGCGGCCTATTCCGGCCAGCGCCTGCAATACGGCCCCAGCTACATCGTGCCGACGCCGTTCGATCCCAGGCTGATCTGGGCGGTGCCCTCGGCGGTGGCCAAGGCGGCGATGGACTCCGGCGTCGCGCGCAAGCCGATCGCCAATATGGAGGCCTACAAGACCAGCCTCAAAGGCCGCCTCGACCCGACCGCGGCGAGCCTGCAGCGCGCTCTCGACGAGGTGCGCGCCAATCCCAAGCGCGTCGTCTTCGCCGAGGGCGAGGAGGAGAAGACCATCCGCGCCGCGCTCTCCTTCCGCGACAACGGCTACGGCACGCCGGTGCTGATCGGCCGCGAGGAGCGCATCCGCGACACCATGCGCCGCATGGGCCTGGGCGCCGCCGGCGATGTCGAGATGCACAATGCGCGGCTGTCGCGCGCCAACAAGACCTACACCGATTTCCTCTACGCGCGCCTCCAGCGCCGCGGCGCGCTGCATCGCGACTGCCAGCGCATGGTCAACCAGGACCGCAACATCTTCGCCGCCTGCATGGTCGCCTGCGGCGACGCCGACGCCATGGTGACCGGCGCCACGCGCAACTATTTCACCGCCTTCGAGGAGGTGATGCGCGTGCTCGGCCCCATGGACGACAGCAAGGTCTTCGGCTACGCGCTGCTGCTGTCGCGCGGCCGCTCGGTGCTGGTCGCCGACACTACCGCGCATGCGCGCCCGGACGCGGCGCAGCTCGCCGACATCGCGCTGCAATCGGCGCGCCGCGCGCGGCAGATGATGGGGCAGGAGCCGCGCGTCGCCTTCCTCTCCTATTCTTCCTTCGGCAATCCGCTGCGCTATGTCGATCAGCGCGTGCGCGATGCGATGGCGATCCTCAACCAGCGCGGTGTCGATTTCGAATATGACGGCGAGATGAGCGTCGAGGTCGCGCTCAACCATACGGTGATGCGCGAGCGCTATCCCTTCTGCCGCCTGCAGGGCCCCGCCAACGTGCTGATCATGCCCGGGCTCCACGCCGCCAACATCGCGACGCAACTGCTCGAGGAGATGGGCGGCGGCAAGCGCGTCGGCCCGCTGCTGATGGGCCTCGACAAGCCGGCGCAGATCTTCGATCTCGGCAGCACCGTCTCCGACATGGTCAACCTCGCCGCGCTGGCCGCCCACGAAGCGATCGGGTAAAGCGAGGGTCTTTCGTCGTGTCACGGACCCTCACCCACCCAGCGATGGCGCGCTGGGTCCTGAGCAACCGGCGACATGGGTGACAGATCTGACCGACGACATGGGTGACAGTCTTCCTGATTTGTTCAAAGCTCTTGTTGTGGCTGTTGGGCCTGTGGGGTTGTGGGTAACCCGTCAGGGTTATCCACAAGTCCACAGGCCTTGGGTCGGCGCAGTCGCTTGCCGCGATGATCGATGATGCCGAGCTCAAGGGGCCCGTAATGCACGGCCCTGCCGCCATCCTCGCGCTCGGCGAGGCCGACCGCCTCGCCGACCAGCGCCTGCGTCACGTAGATCTCGACGTCGCGCCATCGGATCGCGCCGTTCGGGCGAACCCGTCGCACCTCGTGGCCGGTCGGATACTCGGGCGCGCGCAGCACGCCGTCCCAGCGCCGCGACGAGAGCGCGTAATGCTCGGCCGGCGTGTCGTTGTCGAGCGCCGCATGCGGCCGCTCCTCGTTGTAGATGCGCTGGAAGTCATGGAACCTGACGAGCTGCTCGCGCAGGCTGCGTGCTGGCGGCTCGGCGGTATCGCGCAGCAGTGTCAGGTGCAGCCGTTCGAGCCGGCCGTTCTGCTGCGGCTTGCCGGGATCAATGCGCTCCGGCCGCACACCCGCCTGGATCACCTTGACCGCCAGCCGCGACAGCCCGCCCGCGCCGGTCGATGCGAACGGCGAACCGTTGTCCGAGCGCAGCCGCAGCGGCAGGCCATACTCGCGGAACGCCGCATCGAGCACCGGCCAGACGTGCGCGGTATCGCTGCGGCCGAGCACTTGGCAGCGCAACAGATAGCGGCTGTGCGCGTCGCTCAGCGTCAGCGGCTCGCAACGTCTGCCGTCTCCGGTCAAGAACCAGCCCTTGAAGTCGATGCACCAGACGTCGTTGGGGCCGCCGCATGCCTCGAACGGCGTGCGCGACGGCGTCGCCCGCCGCCGCAGCTTGCGCCGTACCGTCAATCCTGCGCGATCGAACAGCACGCCGATCGTGCTCGCCGCCGGCCACGCGAGGTTCGGATCATGCCGCTCGAGCCAGGCGCGCACCTTCACCGGTCCCCATGTCGGATGCGCGTGGCGCACCGCAAGGCAGCGCTCAGCGACCTCCCCCGGCACTGCTTGCGGATGCTCGCGCGGTGCCCGCGACAGGTCGGCCAGCCCGTCAAGCCCGTTCAAGGCATAGCGCTCCAGCCACTTGTAGCCGGTCTTGCGCGAGAACCCGAAGCGCCGGCACAGCGACACCACCGTCTCTTCGCTCGCTTCCACCGCCGTCACAAATCGCATCCGTTTGTCCACCGCTCGGGTCTCCGGTTTTCCCATCGGCAAGATCCTCCCCGCCGAAGAGTCGACCTGTTATCCATGTCGCCGGTCTACCATGTCACCCATGTCGCCGGTTGCTCAGGACCCAGCGCGCCATCGCTGGGTGGGTGAGGGTCACCGGCCGCACCCCCGCACGTTTGTCTCAAGGCCTCCCTCCGCCCCCAGCCTGACGCCGGCTCGCCCGCCGCGGTGTTTGCGTTACAGAGGTCCACTCTGCCAGGTGCCGCATGCGGGTCGTCATGCTGCTGAGCTTGCTCGTCATTTCCGGCTGCGGCGTCGTCGCGGCGCCCTGCCGCGTCGGCTCGGCCGCCCTCGACATGGTGCCGCTGGTCGGCCATGCCGCCGCGACGCCGACCGACGCCTGCGCCGACGCCATCGATCCGAAGTAAAGCCGCCGCGCGAACGGCGTCAGCGGGTGCGCAACCGCGCAGGAACCTGGAGCCGCGCCACGATGTGATGAATCAACCCAGGCGCGAGTCCGCCCTTGCCGGGGTCGGTAAGATTCCGCCTGGCGCTACGCCGCCCGGATGTTCTTCAAGAATTCGTCGACCGCTTCGCGTAGCGTCGTCGATTCGGTTGCCAATTGGCGGGTCGCCGACAAGACCTCTGTAGCCGCCGTGCCGGTCGAGACTGCCGCCTCGTTCACGATCTGGATATTGCTCGAAACGCGCTGTGTCCCCGACGCGGCTTGCTGCACGTTCCGGGCGATCTCCTGGGTCGCCGCGCGCTGCTGATCGATCGCCGATGCAACCGAAGCACCGATCTCGTTCATTCGCTCGATGGTGCTGCCGATGCCCTGAATCGCCGATACCGTATTGTCGGTCGCGCTTTGAATGGACTCGATCTGGCTCTTGATCTCGTCGGTGGCCTTCGCCGTCTGGCTCGCGAGCGTCTTGACTTCCGACGCAACGACCGCGAATCCCTTGCCGGCCTCGCCCGCTCGCGCCGCTTCGATGGTCGCATTCAGCGCCAGCAGATTGGTTTGGCTCGCGATATTGTTGATCAGCGCAACGACCTCGCCGACACGCTGCGCGGCCGTCGTCAGACTCGACGCAACCGCATTTGATCGCTGGACATCTTCGGAAGCTTGCCGCGCGACGGTGGTGGACGTGCTGATCTGCCCGCCGACGTCATTGATCGAAGCGGCAAGCTCTTCGGCCGACGTGGCGACGGTCTGAACGTTTGCCGATGCCTCCTCCGAGGCTGCAGCGACGGCCGTCGCTTGACCCCGCGTCTGCTCCGCGGTAGCCGACATCGCCTGCGCGCTGGCCTGCATCCGCTGCGCCGACGCCACCAGCGACCCGATGATTTCGCTGACCTGACCTTCGAACCCCTTCGCCAGCTCCTCGATGGTCCGCGCGCGCAGCTGCCGTGTTACCTGGTCCTCGGCCTCCTTGGTCGCCAAACGCTTCGCCTCGATCGTCGCTTCCTTCAATACCGCGACGGCATTGACCATTTCGCCGATCTCGTCACCGCGGGCGCGCTCAGCAAGCTCGAACGACGTATCGCCGTGCGTCAATCGGTCCATCGCGGCGCGAAGCGACTTGAGCGGACGAACGATCGTCCGCGTCATCAGCAACGCCAACACGAGAAGGACTGCCATCAAGACGATGGCGGCGCCGATCAGCTTGAAGAGGAGATCCCTCTGTTGCGCGGTGAGCGTGTCGCGCGACAGATAGGTCGCCACCACCGCGTCGTTCCCGCTCTCGCCCTTCAGGGCGAAATACCCGGCCTCGTACGCCTTGCCGCCGATGTCCGCGACCTCGACGATCGCGCTCCCTTGAGTCATGCGGGCGACGAGACCGTCGGGCAGCGAGGGATCGGTCGAGCCGGCGAGAGTAGAAGCGTTGGGCTTGCCGCCGACGAAAAAGGCGACATCGGTGCCGGTGAGCTCCTTGATGTACTTGGCGGTGTCCTCGCGCAAATAGCTGCCGACCTTGAGAGTGCCGACCACGCGATCTCCCGACATCAAGGGAACGACAGCGTCCTGAGCCATTTCGTGGGTCGTGATGGACACCGTCAGGCCGTGGGCGGGCGTGGCGGCGAGCGCGCTCTTGATCATCGCCGTACCGGACTTGTCGTCGCCCTTTTTTTCCGGGTTGTGTCCGCGGAATACCACAATCCCCTTGTCGTTGGTGATTTCGAGAGTTTTGACCGTGCTGTCGATCTTGTGAAGGGCACCGTACTCACGGAGCACGATCTCCTCCAGCTGCGCCATGTCGTCCTTCGCGAGCGCGTTCGCTATCGACGGGTTCCGCGAGAAGAGGTCCGCATAGGCAACCAAACGGGCATCTATGGCACTCATCGTCTCGCGCGCTGTTCGGGCGGCATTCTCGGTGATTGCCCGGTAGTCGTCGTTTGACGACGCATCGATTGTCGCAACCGAGATGCCTGTCGAGATCGCCGTCGCGACCACGAGCAAGATCGTCGCTCCGGCGATCAACCGTGATTTGATGCTGATAATCATCGTCCGCGGCCCCCAGCTGTACCGCCGAGCTCGCGTATGCGTAGTGGCGCGGCGTTCAGCTGCCACACAGCCTAGGTCGTGTGGACATTTGCGCGACGGCCCATGGGTCGACCAGGCTGGTGCGGTTGGCGGGTGCGACAGATTGACTCGGCAGGGCGATTTGGGATTCCCCTCGCATTGAAAGCGTGATTCTGAAGGCGTCAAAAAGGCGGGAGGCTCCAAACTAAGGAGCCCTTGATGGAACGCCACCGTCTCACGGATACACAGTGGGAGCGAATTGCGCCGGTCGTTGCGGGGAAATCTGGCGATCCGGGCCGCCATGGGGAGGACAATCGCCTATTCGTCGAAGCCGTGCTGTGGCTCGGCCGCACGGGCGCACCGTGGCGCGATTTGCCGGGTGAATTTGGTCGCTGGAATTCGATCTATCGACGCTTTCGGCGTTGGGCCAAGAGTGGGGTGTGGTCGCGTATTCTTGAGAGAGTGATTGAGGACCCCGATCTCGAACACCTGATTATCGATGCAACGATCATCCGGGCGCATCAACATGCAGCCGGCGGAAAAGGGGGATTCAAAATCAGGCGATCGGGCGCTCGCGCGGCGGCCTGACCACCAAGATCCACATCGCTGTCGATGCTCTGGGCAACCCGCTACGCCTAATCCCGACGCCCGGCCAAGCGCACGACAGCACGCAAGCCGAAGCCTTGGTCGACGGTTTTGTCGTCAGCCATGTCATTGCGGATAAGGCTTACGACACCAACAAATTCAGAGCCTTTCTCGCTTTCCGCGCGGAGGCCGTGATCCCCTCCCTGGGCTCGCGAAAGGAGCCGGCTCCCTATGACAAGCATCGCTACAAGGAACGTCATCTCGTCGAATGCTTCATCAACAAAATCAAGCATTTTCGCCGCGTTGCCACGCGCTACGACAAGACTGTCGCCTCGTTCCTCGGCTTCGTCGCAATCGCCGCCTTCATGGTCTGGTTGCGGTGAATGTCAACGCGACCTAGCGGCGCGGTCAGCGCGCGGCTTGCCGGCAGCATCGCCGCGGCAAAGCGGAAGCGGTGCGCGCCGGTCACCGCGGCGGCGATCTCGGCGAAAGTCTCGGGCGCGAAATGAAAGGCGATGCAGCGGTCGCCGGTGCTGTGGTCATGCCCGCATTCGAAGCAGGTGCCGGCATTGCCCAGCAGCAGGGCGCCGGGATAGAGCAACGCCTCGCCGGTAGAGCAGCGGTAACGAAACGAGCCCGCGACCACCGCGGCGATCGTCACCTCCTCGTGCCGCTCCTCGAACGGCCGGTCCTGCGGCCCCGCGCGACAGACCTGCTCGCTGATGCGCCAATCCTCGCCGCCGGCGAGCACGCGCGCGACGGGCGGCCCGGCAGGCTCTCGGCGATGATCTCCGGCGTCGCGTCTCACGCCCATGAGAATAGCAATTTTCCCCAAGCGCCGATACCGGCGGCGGCGGCACGCTTGCCCCGACTGATCCCCTGCCCTCTGTCCCCGGGAGCGCTTCATGACCCTGCCCTTGCCCGAGTTCGCCCACGCTCTGTACGCCGACGGCGCCGCAACCGACCGCACGGAAAACCTGGCGCTCTATGGCTGGCTGATCGGCTCCTGGGCCCTCGATATCAGCGAGGTGCTGGAGGACGGCACGACGCGGCGGCGTCCCGGCGAGTGGCATTTCGGCTGGGTGCTCGAAGGGCGCGCGATCCAGGATGTCTGGATCGTTCCGCCGCGCGGCGCTCGGCGCGCCGCCGACGCAACCGCTGCGCGCGAGTATTACGGCACGACCCTGCGCGTCTACGATCCCGCCATCGACGCCTGGCACATCCAATGGACCGACCCCGTGGTGCAGGCCTATCTCGCCATGATCGGCCGCAAGCAAGGGGAGGACATCGTGCAGGAGGGGAAGGACGCCGCCGGCAGTCGCCGGCGGTGGAGCTTCAGCGAGATCACGCCGCACGCGTTCCGCTGGCGCGGCGAGGTCTCGCTCGACAACGGCGCGACCTGGCAGTGCCATATCGATTTCCGCGCGCGCCGCGCCGGCGCCCGCCCCCGCCTCGATTGACGCTGTGTCTGGCCCCGCTTGCGGCGGCGTCGAGCGGACGGCCGCTGGTGATCTGATGCCTCTAGCGCCAAAACCCAATCAGCTTGCCTGCTGCAAATGGCTGAGATGGGTGGCAAGCCGCCGATGCCGAGCAGCCGCTCTGGGTGCAAATCTACCGTTGGGCGCTTGGAGCTAAGCCACTACAGAACTGGGGGCGACGCGCCCGAAGCTCATGCGTTGCCCCTCAATGCGAAGAAGACAAACAGCGCCAAGACCACAAACATGAAGAGGTCGCTCACTAGAGCTACGTTCTCATTTTGGGAACGCCCTCGCTCGCTAATATGCCGAACGCCCGCAACGCCATAGAAAATGCCGGCCAAGATCGCCACCGGCAGGACGAAGCTCGGAGCAGCGAGAGACGCGATGCCGACAACGCCGGTCGCAAGGTTCGCGATACCAAGTTCGCGCACCAGCGGCAGCGCTTCATCGCTGTCCGTATGGAAGATTTGCTTGGCCGTGAATGCCGGTTGAAAAAATTGCCGAAGCCCTGCGAGGCCCAGCCTCACGCCAACGCCCCAGAACACAAACCATTTCCCGATCAGCACAAGAGGCGCCGCATGGGGATGTAGGGTATAGTCGGCTGGGATGGCGGCCGCCGGCAACAGAAACATCGTTAGTACGACGATGGTGACATACATTCTGCTTCCCCGGCCCGAACAGCTCCCTCAGAAAAGCTTAGCGGTTGATTGCGATGTCAGTATGATCTCCCATCGACAAAGCTCTTGCTCGGCTTCGGTCTGAGTAGTTTCCGAAGCTGTTCGCGGATGCGAGGCGGCATCACAGTTCCTCTCGGAACCAGTGCGAACCGGATAGCGTATGAGTGCTCCATCAAATTGGCCCCGCAATCGCCTTTTGCTCCACCTGTCATCCTCCAATATCAAGCGGCTTATACCAGAGCTTGAACACATTAGCTGCCACCGCGGGCAGGTCCTGATGGACGCCGATAGTTCGCTCGACCATGTATTCTTCCCCGACAGCGGTGTCATCTCGGTGGTAGCGGTCTATTCGGACGGCAAAATCATCGAGATGGCAACAACCGGTAGGGAGGGTTGCACGGCCGTGCAAGCCATCTTCGGTGCCAAGGTCTCCTCCGTCCGGCTTCTCGTCCAGATTCCGGGGGACGCAGCAAAGATGTCACGCGCAGCCTTCACACGGGCCATGGGGTCAATGCCGTCCTTCCGAAATCTCATGTACGCTTACGTCCAAGCCTTTCTTGAGCAGGTCCTAGTGTCAGTAGCGTGCAACGGCGCCCACACCCTCAAAGAGCGGCTAGCGCGTTGGCTGCTCATGATGCGTGACCGCGGTGACGATGACGCACTGCAGATCACTCAGAACCTGCTCGCCGAAATGCTTGGTGTCCAGAGGCCAAGCATAACGAATGCCGCCCGGGAATTGGAACGCGCCGGTTTGATTGCGCGCGGCCGACGGCAGGTCACTGTACTTGATCGGCCGGGCCTCGTGGACGCATCTTGTGAATGTTATCAATTGGTCCGATCGCGCATCAGTTTTTACCTTCCCAAAACATACACGTAAAAAGCGAGCCCCATCGCGTCGGTAATGTACGTTACCGACGATACCCTTCTATTCGCGTAAATAACAGAAGTGGGCTCGCACAAGGCGGGGAGGCGGAAATGCCAGCTGGTCTCCAAAGACGGGAGCGGCTGATGATCGTGCTCAGCACAGAGGAAATGGCGGCGATTGACGACTTTCGCTTCGGGAATCGGATGCCCAGCCGCGCGGCGGCCGTACGCGAGTTGATTAAGCGCGGGTTGAGCGCGGACGGCGGCGATGCGCCCGCAAAGGATAATGATAACGACGAGAGTTAGCGGCCGCCGCGACGCGGGTCCGGCCGCTTCTCGATCTCCGCCGCCTTGGCTTCCAGTTCTTCCGCAATCGCAATCATCTTCGCGGAGAGCGGGTCGGCGGAGAGCAAGGTTTTGTTTTGCAGGGCCAGCTCGCGAAACTGCGCTGCCTTGGCGCGGAGGTAGTCGGCGTCTTGCCGGCGATGGGGCATGCCCCCAACCTAGCACCAATGATAGGCGAGTCTCAATCGGCGGTAGGTCGCCGGAACCAACCACCGCCGCCCCGACGTTAAGATGAAGTATGTCAACCTGGGACCCGCACGACCCCGAGCTAATGGCTTGGATCGACGACCTGTCGCCGGAGGCGGAGTACGTCGTGCGCGAGGCCATGCGCATTGAGTTCGAGCACTGCCGCGGCGCCGTTTGGCAAGAACGCGTCGACGCTCTGTTGCGCCAAATCAAACCATCGGATTGGCAGAAGGCGCGCCTCAATCGCGAGGTGCGCGAGGCGCTCGAGATGATCCGCAAGGCGACGCCGGCGGCATCACGGTCGCGCGCCGGTTAAGACGCTGCCGCGGGCTGGTAGACGGTACGCCAGCGAGTTGCGTGACGTGCCGGCAGTATACATCTGGCACCGAGATAAGACAGAGCATCACTTCAGTCAACGCGGCGAACGTGCGCATTCGCAAGCACCAGGATGTCGGGAAGTGGCACAAGACGGCGGTAGGCCGAACTTCGGCTTTGGGTCGAAAGCGGCGGTCAGGCGATCGGGCCCGATTGGGATTCGCCCCTCACGGCACGATGACGAAGTTGGTGAAGCCGCCATTGCGGTTCGCCCGCGGCGAAATGCTGCACCAGCGCGCCGGTATCGGCGACCACCCCGGCGGCATCGAGGCCGAAGATCGCTGGCAGGCGCGGCAGCGGCAGCTCCGGAAACCAGCGCTGCCAGTTGGCCAGCACATTGCCGAGATTGGGCACGATGCCGCAGGCCCGGACCTGCACCAGGACATCGGTCGGGCGCGGCTCCGGTACCGGCAGCCGCTCGAGCACCATCGGCTTGCCGACCTCATGCAGCCGCGCCGCGAGCACGGTTTGCATCAGCGTCTCCCCCTGCTACGGATCACGCCGTCGGCAGCCTCGCCCAAGCCGCGGCGCGCGACGATGAGTCGAGGGCGGCGGCGATGAAGCGCATGCCGTCGAGCCCCGCCGCGACATCCGGCACGAGCAGCGCCGCCGGATCGACGGGCCGGCGGTCGCGATGGGCGGCGATCTGCTCCGCCAGATCGGCATAGAGCTGCGCGAAAGCCTCGAGATAGCCTTCGGGATGTCCCGCCGGCAGGCGGCTGGCGCGGGCCGCAACGGCGTCGGCGCCCGCGCCGGCACGGCGGATGAGCCGCGGCGGCTCGCCCAGCGGCGACAGCAGGAGTTGGTTCGGCTCCTCCTGGCGCCAGTCGAGGCCCGCTCGCTCGCCGTAAATCCGCAGCCGCAGATTGTTGTCGTTGCCGGGTGCCACCTGACTCGCCCACAGCATGCCGCGGGCGCCGCCGGAGAATCGCAGCAGCATGTTGACGTTGTCGTCGAGGCGGCGCCCGGCCACGAAGGTGCTGAGATCGGCGGCGACCGCTTCGCAGCTGAGGCCCGTGACGAAGGTTGCGATGTTGTAAGCGTGCGTCCCGATGTCGCCGAGGCAGCCGGCAGGCCCGCTTTGAACGGGATCCGTGCGCCACGCCGCCTGCTTCTGACCCGTGGTCTCGAGCGGCGTGGTCAGCCAATCCTGCACGTACTCGACCTGCACGACACGCACGCGGCCGAGCTCGCCGGCGGCGACCATGGCGCGCGCCTGCCGCACCAGGGGATAGCCCGTATAATTATGCGTGAGGCCGAAGACCAGTCCCGTGCGCCGCACGGTTTCGGCGAGGTCCAGCGCGTCCGCGACGGTCGTGGTCAGCGGCTTGTCGCAGATGACGTGGATGCCGGCCTCGAGGAACGCCTTGGCAGGCGCATGGTGGCGATGATTGGGCGTGACGATGGCGACGGCGTCGATCCGATCCGGCCGCGCCGCTTCCGCCGCCGCCATTTCGGCGTAGCTGCCATAGGCCCGATCGGCAGCGATGCCGAGCTGCAGGGCGAAGGACCGTCCGCGCTCGGGATCGGAGGAGAGCGCGCCGGCGACCAGCTCGTAGCGGTCGTCGAGCCGCGCGGCGATGCGGTGCACCGCGCCAATGAACGCATCGGGCCCGCCGCCGACCATGCCGAGCCGGAGGCGGCGGCGAGGCTGAAGCTCGGCCATGGGCGCGCTGGCGCGCTAGGCCAGACCCAGGAGCCGGCGGTTCGCCGCCTGGTCGACCCCGGAGCTGGCGAAATCATCGAAGGCCCGGCCGGCCGCCTGGATGATGTGTCGGGCGATAAAGGGCGCGCCCTCGGCGGCACCCTGCTCGCTGCTCTTGATGCAGCATTCCCATTCCAGCACCGCCCAGCCGTCGAAATCGTGTTGCGTCAGCCGGGAGAAGATGCCGGTGAAATCGACCTGCCCATCGCCCAGCGAGCGAAACCGCCCCGCGCGATCGGCCCAGGATTGAAAGCCGCCATAGACGCCCTGGCGCCCGGTCGGATTGAACTCCGCGTCCTTGACATGAAACACTTTGATGCGGCTGTGATAGAGATCGATATAGGCGAGATAATCGAGCTGCTGCAGCAGGAAATGGCTGGGGTCGAACAGGATGGTGCAGCGCCGGTGACCGCCGACGCGCTCGAGGAACATCTCGAAGGTGACGCCGTCATGCAGATCCTCGCCCGGGTGGATCTCGAAAGCGAGATCGACACCGGCGGCGTCGAAGGCGTCGAGGATCGGCCGCCAGCGTTTGGCGAGCTCGTCGAACGCCGTCTCCACCAGCCCGGGAGGCCGCTGCGGCCAGGGGTAGAGGTAGGGCCATGCCAGCGCCCCCGAGAAGGTCGCGTGCGCCTTGAGGCCGAGATTGGCCGAAGCCTTCGCCGCCAGGAGCAGCTGATCGACCGCCCAGGCTTGGCGCTTCGCCGGGTTGTTGCGCACCGCTTCCGGCGCGAAGCCGTCGAAGGCGAGATCATACGCAGGATGCACCGCCACGAGCTGGCCCTGCAGATGCGTCGAGAGCTCCGTCGGCTGCAGCCCGTGCCGCGCCAGGGTACCGCGGATCTCATCGCAATAGGTCTTGCTGTCGGCGGCGCGCCGCAGATCGAACAGCCGGGGCTCCCAGCTCGGTATCTGCACGCCCTTATAGCCGTACCCCGCCGCCCAGCGCGCGATCCCGTCGAGCGTGTTGAACGGCGCGCTGTCGCCGACGAACTGCGCCAGGAATATCGCAGGTCCCTTGATCGTCTTCATGGCGTGCCTCCCGGACGAACGGCAGCGTCTTCGGCGCCGCCTCCTTTAACTATACGGGATATGCCGATCAGGCGTAACATCGCCGGCAACAAGAAGCTCTGAGGAGGAACGCCATGGCAAGGACGCTGTTTCGCAACGTGACGGTCTGGGACGGCAGCGGCGCTGCGCCCTTCCCCGGCGACGTGCTCGTCGAGGGCAATCGCATCCGCACGCTGGCGCGCAAGACCGGCGAGTTGCCGGGCGACGGCGCGCTGCAGATCGACGGCGGCGGCATGACGCTGATGCCCGGCATGGTCGAGGGCCACGCCCACCTCTCCTTCGGCGGCGCGCAGAAGAACAGCGATCTCGGCGACATCCCGCCGGAAGAGCATACGCTGCTGACGATGCGCAACGCCAAGACGCTGCTCGACCACGGCTTCACCAGCGCCTATAGCGCCGCCAGCGCGAAGCTGCGCCTCGACGTGGTCATCCGCAACGAGATCAATGCCGGCCGGCTCCCGGGCCCGCGGCTGCGCGCGGCAGGCCCGGAGCTGACGGTGACCGCCGGGCTCGGCGACGAGAACCGCCTGCACATGCTGCGCGACAGCTTCGCCCTGGTGGTCGACGGCCCCGAGGAAATCGCCAAGGCCACGCGCATCTGCATCCGCGAAGGCGCCGACAATATCAAGATCAATATTTCCGGCGACGATTTCGTGCCCGCGGCCAAAGGCGGCATGACCGTGATGCGCGAGGCCGAGGTGCTGAGCGCGGTCGAGGTCGCCCACAGTTTCGGCAAGCGCGTCAACTCCCACTCGCACTCGTCCGGTTCGGTGAAGCGCGCGGTGGAGTGCGGCGTCGACGTCATCTATCACTGCGAAGCCGCCGACAGCGAGGCGCTCGATCTGCTCGAAGCCGCCAAGGACCGCATCTTCGTCGGTCCCGCGATCGGCCTGATCTACAACACGCTCTATGAAGGGGAGGCGTTCGGCATCACCAAGCAGGTCGCGCATGATCTCGGCATGCATCGCGTCATCGACTCCAGCCAGCGCGCCTATGCCGAGATGCGCAAGCGCGGCATCCCCGTGGTCATCGGCGGCGATTACGGGTTTGCCTGGGTCCCGCAGGGAACCAATGCGCGGGACATCGCGCATTTCGTCAGCCTGTTCGGCTACAGCCCGAGCGAAGCGCTGCAATGCGCAACCCGCGTCGGCGGCGCGATCATGGGGCTGGGCCACGAGCTCGGCCTCGTCAAGGAGGGCTACCTTGCGGATCTGCTGCTGGTCGCCGGCGATCCGCTCAAGGACGTGACGCTCCTCCAGCATCAAAAGAACCTGGTCGTGATCATGCAGGACGGGCGGCTCTACAAGGATGCGACGGCGTCGCTCGAGC
>JBKQTR010000015.1:0-3170 GCA_052143095.1 Allostellaceae bacterium | reverse complement strand
TCGTCCATCACACAGCTTTCCTTCCACGGCATCGGCAAAGCCCCCCTTTGCCGATAAGGAAAACTGTCAGCTATCTATCCGGTCCAATCTGTCAGACATCTATCCGGTTCGGACCACGGCTGCCCCTCCCCCACCGGCTCCACATCGAGCCTCACCACCACACCCTCCAGCGCCCGCTCCGGCGCGCGATACCGCTGCATCACCAGCGGGTCATGGCCGGGCACGATATGCCGGGGCGAGGCCGCGAGCTGGTGGAGCCGCTTGTGGCCGTCGAGCATGTCGGCGACGTTGAGGACGATCGGGAAGGGCCGCCCCTCTTCCATATTGGCGTAGAGATGGCTGGTGTCGGAGGCGAGCACCACCCAGCCGCGGCGGGTGAAGACGCGCACGCATTGGATGCCCGCGGTATGCCCGCCGATGCGATGGACGGAAAGCCCCGCCGCCAGCTCCGCGTCGCCGTCATGGAAGGCGATGCGGCCCGCGAAGAGATGCCGCACCATCTCGGTCACATCCTCGACGGCAAAGGCCTGGCGCATCGCCGCGTGGCACATGGAGCGGCCGGTGGCGAACTGCATCTCGCGCTCCTGGATGTGGAAGCGCGCGCGCGGGAAGGCGTCGAGCGTGCCGGCATGGTCGTAATGGAGATGGGTGATGATGACGTCCTCGATCCCCGCGGGATCGATGCCGAGCGCCTCTACGCCGTCGGCGGGGCGGCGCAGCAACTGGCGCTGGCGCTGGCGGGCTTGCGCCTCGCCGAAGCCGGTATCGACGAGGAAGACGCGGTCGGAGCGCTGCGCCACCCAGACGAAATAGTCGAGCGGCGACGCGCCCTCATGCGGATCGCCGCCGATGAAATTCTCCGACGCGCTGCGCTTGGCGTGATGCGCGTAGCGCACGGCGAAGAGGTTGAAGGGCTCGATCGCGCCGCTCATGCCGAGGCCGTGGCGCCGCGCGGCGCCTCCTTGAATTTCGGCATGACCTCGGCGGCGAAGAGCTCGAGCGAGGCCAATGCCTTGTCGATGCCGTACCAGGGCGGGTAGTGCAGCATGATCGAGCTCACCCCGGTCATATGCTGCAGCCGCTGCAGCTTCTCCACCACCGTCCTGGGCGAGCCGTGCAATATGATGTCGCGCGCCAGCGTGTCGTAGTCGCGCCCGGCGGTGGCGCCGGTGCCGACGGTGCCGAGATATCCCGAGGTGTGGCCGCTGAAGAAATGCGACTGGTGGCGCAGGATGCCGGCCTCGCTCTCCGCCTTGGCCTTGGCGTCGCTCTCCGCGACATAGACCCAGCGTGCGATGTCGACATGGCCGCGCGCGGGATTGGCCCTGAGCTCCGCCGGCGTCTCCTCGAGCGCCGCGCGGTAATGCCTCACCTGCTTCGCCAGCCCCTCGAACGGCGTCCAGGTCGACAGCATCAGCCCGAAGCCCATATGCCCGGCAACCGCGATCGAGCGGTCGGTGGCGCCGGCAAGGAGGATCGGCGGGTGCGGCTGCTGTTGCGCGTGCGGGAAGAGCTCGTAGGCGCCGTCGACCTTGGCCGAGAAATATGTGCCGTGGTGGTCGGCGCGCTTCTCGCGGAACAGCTGCATCAGCAGCGGCAGCGCCTCCTCCTGCATGTCGCGCCGCGCCGCGAAATCGACCCCGAATCCCTCGAACTCGTACTGCCGGTAGCCGGAGCCGAGGCCGAGCGCGAAGCGGCCGTTGCTGAGGATGTCGACGAAGGCGGCGTTCTCCGCCACCCGCAGCGGGTTGGCGAGCGGCAAGGTCACCACCGCCGTGCCGATCTTGATCCGCTTGGTCAGCGCCGCGAGATATCCCGCATAGACGAAGACGTCCGGCATGATGCCGTACTGGTTGCTGAAGTGATGCTCGGCCACCCAGGCGTAGTCGAAGCCCAGCGCATCGGCGCGCAGCACCTCGCGGGTGACGCGCTGATGTACGTCGCGATGCGGATAGGGCTCGATCTCGGTGTTGGGATGGGATGTGAAGAGAATGCCGAATTCCATGGCCGACCCGCTCCTCCCCTCGGGGGCTGGCCTTGCCGGGCCGCCTCCCTCTAGCATCATCCCACTGCCACGCGCTTGAAGCCAAGAGAAACCACGCGACGGAGGAAACGGTGAGCGCAGAGACGATCGGCTTTATCGGTGTCGGCCGGATGGGCCTGCCCATGGCATCCCGGCTCATCGCGGCGGGCCATCGCCTCGTCGCCTATGATGTGCAGGGCCAGGCGCTCGGCGCCATCGCCGCGCAAGGCGCGGAGAAAGCCGCCTCGCCCGCCGAGGTCGCGTCGCGCGCCGACATCGTGCTGGCGAGCCTGCCGATGCCCGACATCGTGCGCGCGGTGGCGCTGGGCGAGAACGGCGTCGCTGAAGGCAATCGCGCGCGCCTCTTCGTCGATCTCTCCACCACGGGACCGCGCATGGCGAAGACGATCGCGGCGGGGCTTGCCGAGCGCGGGATCACCGCCATCGACGCGCCGGTGAGCGGCGGCGTCGCCGGTGCCGCCAAAGGTACGCTCGCGGTGATGGTCTCGGGGCCGCCGAAGGATTGCGAGCGGCTGAAGCCGATGCTGCAGGCCATCGGCAAGTATTTCTACATCGGCGCCGAGCCGGGCATGGGGCAGATGATGAAGCTCATCAACAATCTGCTCTCGGCCACCGCCACCGCGGCGACCTCCGAGGCGGTGGTGCTCGGCGTCAAGGCCGGGCTCGATCCCTTTGTCATGATCGATGTCATCAACGCCGGCAGCGGCCGCACCACCGCGAGCGAAGACAAATTCCCGAAATCGATTCTGCCGCGCAGCTTCGATTTCGGCTTCGCGCTGGGCCTCATGTCCAAGGATGTCAGCCTCTGCATCGGCGAGGCGGAGGCGCTGGGCGTGCCGATGTGGATCGGCAACGCGGTGAAGCAGATGTGGCTCTATGGCCTCGCCCAGGGCGGCCCCGAGCAGGATTTCACCAACCTCATCACCCATATCGAGAAATGGTCCGGCGTCACCGTCGGCGGCAAGCGTCGTTAGGAACCTGTCTAGAACTCCGACATCGTCATTTGGCGTCGCGCCAGCCTGTGTTTTCGCTGCATGGACACCGGTGCGTCCTTCGGACAACCCGTTCGATCGCTCTGCGATCGAACCCTCCGGGGCCGACCGCGAAGCGGGCGGGCGGGTTGGGC
>JBKQTR010000014.1:0-5128 GCA_052143095.1 Allostellaceae bacterium | reverse complement strand
GCGCGGGTCAATTTCGATTTCCACCGGCCGACGACGCACGCCACCACCGGTTTGCCGAAATCGACACCGTGCTCGTAGTAGCCACCCGGCTCCGAATAGAGCACCGCTGCCTTGCTGCGGGCGTCCCGGAGCAGCGCGTGCGCAAAGTCAGCGGCAGCATAGTGAATATACACGTCCTTGCCGGAAGAAATCAGTGTGGTGGTCCCCCAGCCTTCGGTCGCGAGATACTGGGCAATGGTAGTGGTGAAGCCGCCCGAATTGGAGAAGATCGCAATCGTGCCCTTGAGCAGCACCTCTTCGGGATTGTCCCCGCCGAGCGCGCCGCCAATACGCACGCGGTTCCAGGAATCCGCCACGCCGAGACAGTTGGCACCGAAAATATCGACGCCGTTGCTCTGGCCGAGCGCGCGGATTTCCCGCGCGTCGTGCACGGAAATCTTTTCCGTGATCATCACGATCTTCTTCAGGTCGGGGTTGACTCGGACGAGCTCGGCGACGCCGTCGCGCACGCCGGACGGCGGAAGATAGACCACCCCGGTCGTGAACGTCAGGCCCTCGGCGAGGCCCTCGCGTACGTTGTTGTAAACGGGAATGTCGCCGATCGGCGTCGGGAGCACCTGGCCGCGTCGTCCCGGCGAGGTGCCGAATATTACGTTACCGCCGGAAAAGGCGTGGCTGACCGGCGTGACCTGGCGCGACTCGCCGCCGAGAATATTGAGCACACACACTTTATCCTCGCGCGTCGCTACTTCGTCGAGCGAGTTGACGCCGAGATAGTAGGGAAAACCTTCGATACCCTTCTTGAACATGGCGCTGCTCCGGTTCGGCGCGTGGTCTCAAGCGGCGTGTTTCAATCCGAGCTTGGCGGCGATCTCGGCGCGGCCGCCCGCCTTCATCCACTCATCCACCTTCTTGGCGTAGTTGACGACCTCGGAAATAGCGCTGTCGAACCCGAAGAACCGGTAGGGGATACCGAGCGAGTCGCAGGTCTCGGCTAGGGCGCCCATGCCGCGCACCAGATTGGGGCCGCCGCGGCCGACCACGACGTAGAGCGGCGTCGGGCCGTACTGACTGAAATGCTCGCGCAGCGCGTCGCCCATCGCTCGGAACGTCTCATAGATGTCGGTATTGTTCGACTTGCCGCCGACGATGAACAGGACATTCGCCTGCCTGAGCCAATGCTTGTAACAGATATGGGCAACCTGCTTCATCTTCTCGTAGGGCGGATTGCCGCCGAAATCCGACGAGATGATCGCCGCCTCGCCCAGCACCTCGGTGACGAACGAGTTCGCGCCGCCGCCGAAGGTAGGAGCGAGAATGGTCCCCTTGTCGTTGATGACGAACACGTCGGACTGCCCCTGGTGGGTGCGCAGCTGGTTGACCTCGCGCTCGAAATCCGACGTGTCGGCGGCGAACAGATGGTCGGGCAGATCGAGGCGCTGCCAGCGCGGGTCATCGCGGTCGAAGCCGCCCTTGAAGTCGCAGGCGACCGGCGTCGTGCGTCCGTCGCGGTCCGGCCGCATCCGGATCGGATTGAGCTCCAGCGCGGTCATGCCGTAATGGTGCATCAACTCCCACAGTTTCGGCAGGTGCTGAACGAGGGGCGAGATGATCTCCCTGGGCGCCCCGATGTCGCTGAGCGCGTTGGCGACCACGAAGGCCTTGAGACCGGTTAGCGCGTCGAACGGCACTTGCGCGATCTGCTTCTTGTTGAGCTCTTCGATGTCGACGCCGCCCACGTGGGTCAGCGTCATGGTGGGAGCGCGAAACTCGGTCGAGTCGGTGATCGCGAAATAGACTTCGTGCTCCGCCGGAACCCCGCCCTCGAAGGTCACTCCGTTGGCTTTGGCCACGGCATTGCCGTGCCGATGCTCGACGAAGTAGAGCCGTTCCTTTTCCTTGAGCGCGGTCTTGAGGTCAGACGCCTTGCCGATGAGGCCCGACTTTCCCTTCTTGCCGATGCCGCCCCGGAACAGCGGTTTGACGAAGATCAGCTTGTGGCGGTCGATGAGAGCCTGGATCTCATCCTCGGTCGCGCCCGGACCGAGGACCTCGGAAGCCGGAAAGTCGACGTGCTTGAGGAGCTGGGCGCCATAGAGCAATCCGGTGATCTGCATTCTCGTCTCCCAGGAAAGCTCGTCAAACTGTTCGATATCAGCCGCGTCAAAAATGACCGGTACTGCCGCCGCGCCGCTCAGCGACCCCGGCTGTGCGTAAGGCCTATCTCGGCGTGTGATCGGGCGGAGTTCCGCAAAACCCGACCGGCGCGATACGCTATTGCGCCGTGGGTTTCTACGCCGCCGCCGCGACCGCATTGCGGCTTGCCTCGCCGCCTCGATAGACCGCAAGCGTGGCCAAGAGCCCGCACACCGCCGCAAACGTCATCCACAGGCCAGGCGCAGCCTTGTCGCCGGTCGCATCGATGAGCGCCGTCGACACCGCCGGCGTGAAGCCGCCGAAGAGGGCCGTCGCCAAGCTGTAGGCGAGCGAGAACCCGGCGGTACGCACGCTCGCCGGTACGATCTCGGTGAGCGCAACCACCATGGCGCCGTTATAGCTGCCGTAGAGGAACGACAGCCATAGCTCGACCGCAAGCATCTTTCCGAAGGTCGGATCCACGACCAGCCAGGAGAGCGCCGGGTAGGCGGTCACGATGGCCAGGCCGGTGAACACCAGCAGGATCGCCCGGCGGCCGACCCGGTCCGATACCGCTCCCATCACCGGCAGCCAGAACAGGTTCGACACGCCGACGCAGAACGTCACGATCAGGCCGTCGATCTCTTGAAGCTTGAGGATGTTCTTGCCATAGGTCGGCGTGTAGACGGTGATGAGGTAGAACGAAACCGTCGTCATCACCACCATCAGCATGCCGGCGACCACGACCTGCCAGTTGTCGATGATGGAACTAAAGGCTTCCTTGGCGCTCGGCCGATGCGTGCGCGCCTTGAACACCTCGGTCTCCTCGAGCGAGCGGCGAATAACGAAGATGAACGGCACGATGAGGCAGCCGATGAAGAAAGGAATGCGCCAGCCCCACTCGCTGATCTCAGGCGGGGTCAGAATTTTGTTGAGCGCGAAGCCAATCACGGCAGCGACGATAATGGCGACCTGCTGACTCCCTGATTGCCACGCGACGTAGAAGCCCTTATTGCCCGGCGTCGCCATCTCGGAGAGATAAACTGACACGCCGCCGAGCTCGACGCCTGCCGAGAAGCCCTGCAGCAGCCGGCCGATCAGCACGAGGAACGGAGCGAGCGCGCCGATGGTGGCGTAGCCCGGCACGAACGCGATCAGGATCGTGCCCATGGCCATGATCGAGAGCGTCACGATGAGCCCGAGCCGCCGGCCGACCCGATCCACATAGGCGCCGAGCACGATAGCGCCCAACGGCCGCATCAGGAACCCGGCGCCGAACGTCATGAAGGTGAAGAGCAGCGACGTGATCTCATTGTCGTTCGGGAAAAACGCCTGAGCGATATGCGAGGCGTAGAAGCCGAACAGGAAAAAGTCGAACATTTCCAGGAAATTGCCGCTGGTGACGCGCACCACGGTGGCGACCTTCGATGACCCGCGTCCGGCGTCCATGCCTTGGTCCTTCCTGCCTTCGCGACGGGAAGAATAACCGACCCCGACCCAAGGATTGTAAATCGACATTCCCCGGATGACCAGTTGTTGGAGCGGTCGGTCGACCCCCTTTAGGTTGTTCCGCGATGGTGCTCTTGGTCGTCGAGGCGGCTAAGGGTGGAAGGTGCCCGCTTATAGCTATGGTAGTAGTATCTGGCGGTACACTTGCAGCGCTAGTGGCGCCGCTGTCGAAAGCAGATTTTCCAGCTACTTTGACACAATACATCAGCTGTATATTTCTCATCATATGCACTAATCCCGTCGACACGAGCTATGACGATGTGAATATAAACCCGCGAACGGTAAAATTTTTTCATTATTATGCTATATTACTATGACTTTTTTTGAACACTGCGATCATGACCCCATATTTTCTAGGATAGTCGCGCATGGTCTGCATTTTGTATGGCCAATCGGCGAAAACCCGGCCTCCACATCTTTGTCTTGCCGTTCTGGCTGCAGCGAGCCTTTCGGCATGCGCCACTGTGCAGCAGGGCACGGCGAGTCCCTCCCCGCCGCCGCTCTCGGCGAACGTTCAAACCGGCTGCACGCCGAGCTTCGCCGAGTCCGGCATCGCATCATGGTACGGCGAAGCGTTCCAAATGAAGGCGACCGCCAGCGGCGAACCGTTCGACATGGATAAGCTCACGGCGGCTCACCGCTGCCTCCCGATCAATACGATCGTGCGGGTAACCAATCTGCAGACTGGAAAATCAGCCGTACTGCGCATCAACGACCGCGGCCCCTATGTCGGCGGCCGCGTGCTCGATGTTTCGCGGTACGCAGCTCAGCGGCTCGGCATGAAGCGCCGGGGCGTCGCGCCCGTGCGCATCGAGGTATTCGACCTTGATCGGCGCGACTCAGATCCGAACGGCAACCTGGCTCCAGGAGAGCCGGTCGTCATCAGCGGATCATCCCTCGACACGCACTTCCCGGTTGCCGGGACAATTGCGGAGCGTCACTGAAGATCAGCTGCTGAACGGAACGGGCGCTGCCGCGATCAAGAGGTCGCGAGATCATGGCAGCGATGCGACGGGAAGCAGGAACAAGGCTACAGTGCCTGCCGGTGCTACGCCCATGGTCCACAGTGTCGTCGCGACTGTTCGCCCGCCCCCCGCAAAACACCCTCGCGCAGACGGTACCGGGCGAGCGCCTCCCAACGCCCCTTATGCCGTCCCGATGATGCGCGAGACTTCTGGTCCGGCACTCATCGGCAGTAGCAGTCGCGAGCTGGCCCGTCCGCTGTTGAGCTAAGAGCTGCAGTGCGTAGCGCGTGCCCCATCTTCTCAGTCTGAGCCGAGGTGCGCATCGGAGCCTCCGCCAACCGTCCTCTTCGTCGGTCGACGGACCGTCCACCGTATCCTTCGCTGCCCGCCTGTTCAGGGATCGATCAGCACGCCAGGATTGAGCAGGCCGCGCGGATCGAGCGCGTGTTTTGCCGCTTTGAGTGCCGCGGCGAAGAGTTCCGGGCGCTGCCGATCGTACCATGGCCGATGGTCGCGGC
>JBKQTR010000013.1:0-4585 GCA_052143095.1 Allostellaceae bacterium | reverse complement strand
GGGCGCGTTTGCTTCCAACATGAACAAGCTCGCGCGCGATAAGGGCGATACCCTGGCCAAGCAGATTCCCGCCCGCCGGATCGGGACGCCCGAGGATATGGCGGGCGCGGCGATATTTCTGGCGTCGCGCGCGGGCGATTATGTCGTGGGGGATGCGGTGGCCGTCGACGGCGGCGTCGCATGGACGCGGCACGATCTGGAATGAACGGAACTTGCCGTTGCTTTCTTGATGGGCCCGTCGTCTCGCAGCGCGTGTGGGGCGGCAAGCGATTTTCAGAGTGGCGCCCATCTCGATTCGCGCGGATCGTTGTCGGCGGGCTACTGTTGAGGCCGCCTTCCGAGCTGACGGAGACCTGTCCTTGCAGTTGAACGCCGATCTCTCGCGTCCCGCCGCAGTCGATAGCGAGGCGCTCGCCTGGGTCACCTCGCCCATGGCGGGGGTGGAGCGGCGCATGCTCGAGCGCGACGGCGACGAGGTCGCCCGCGCCACTTCCCTGGTGCGTTACGCGCCGGGTTCCGTTTTCTCCCCCCACACCCACGGCGCCGGCGAGGAGTTCCTGGTGTTGGAAGGTGTGTTCTCCGACGAGACCGGGGATTTTCCGGCGGGGTTCTATATCCGCAACCCGCCCGGCTCACACCACACGCCCTCCAGCGCGCCGGGCGCAGTGATCCTTGTCAAACTCCGTCAGATGCCGCCCCAGGAAACCGCATCGGTCCGGCTCGATACACGCGATCCCGCGCTCTGGCGCGATCTCGGCCTGGGGCGGCAGGAGGCTGTGCTGTTCGATGCGCCATGGGAACGCGTGGTGATGCTGCGGCTTGCGCCCGGCCATGCCGGCAGCGCCGAGACCGCGCCGCGCGGCGCTGAGCTCTTCGTCGTCGAAGGCGATCTGGCGATGGGCCGCACCACCTACCGTTCCGGCGCATGGCTCCGGCTGCCGCCCGGCAGCAGCCTGGCACTGGCAAGCCGCGGCGGCGCGCTGCTCTACTGCAAGACCGGGCATCTCGGCTGACGGGGATGCCTGACCTGATCGTCATCGGCGCCGGGCTCTCCGGTCTCGCGCTGGCGCGGGCAGCGGCGCAACGTGTCATCGCCCGGAATGACGAACCGGGCCATCCGCCCGACGAACTCCCTGAACCTATCAGACATCCTCCGGTCTCCTCCCATAGCTGCGATCCATCAGAGCCTCCTTGCTCCATCCTCGACTAGCTTGGCAGATATGCCGTGGCAGCCAATGGTAAAGTGCAGCTAACGGCACCTAACGGCACCTAACGGTGCATGGTGAACAGGGGTCGAGGGCGGCGGTCAGAAGCGGCGTCTATCGCCGGGCCAGCAACGCGCTGGACGAATTGATTGTACGAAGACTCGAAGCGTGTCGTGCCGACAAGTCGTTGAAGCCGGTCGACAATCCCCACGCGATAGTCGTCCGGAAAGATCGCTCGCGTCGGGACGGCATCCCGTCGTTCCGATCACGGGCTGGCGCTGGACAGCACCCGGGCAGCATTTGACCAGATCCGCACACAGCCCTGTGACGACGCCGAATCGTCTGCGTGTTCCGCCTTCGTGATTGACACCCGCTTGGGTCCCATTCTAGCTTGTCTACTGGTTGGTCCAATAGATCAGTTGACGGGATATGGCCGATGGCGCGTCGGGTTCCTCAACAGGTTCAGTTGACTGCGCTCGCCGAGATTGGCGGAAGCATCGTCAAGCGCACGGTCAAGGAACAGATCAGCGAGAAGCTGGCCTCGCATATTGCCTCGGGAAGTCTCCAGATCGGCGACGTGCTGCCTGGCGAGCGCGAGCTTGCGGCTGCTTTCTCTGTGAGCCGCGAGTCCGTTCGCAGCGCCATCCAGGATCTCGCTTCGCGCGGTATCGTAGAGGTGTCGCAAGGCGCCCGCACGCGAGTTGTGAGCACCGACGGCGCGGCGCGAAGTTTCGGTATCGCAAGCCCCTTTGCGATCAACAACTACGATCTGCGTTCCGTACATGGAGCCCGTCTTATCGCCGAGCGGGCTTTAGTCGGCGAAGCGGCTGAGCGCATCGACGCGGCGACCCTGGCGCGGCTCGAGACATCACTCGCGGAGCAGAAGCGCTGTCTTGATGATCCGGTGCGATTCCTGATCTGCGACCGCGAGTTCCATTGCACCATCTATCGCTGCTCCCCTAATCCGCTGCTCTCGGATTTCGTGACTGCCCTCTACACTTATCTGATGGAGCATAGGCGCACCGCGATGTCGCAACCCGGCGCCATTCTCCGCAGCTACAAGGATCATTCCGACATCATGACGGGGCTCCGGGCCCGCGACCCCGCGGCCGTGATTGCAGCCTTCGACCGCCATCTTGAACGCATCTACAACACGACGCGCGCCATTCTCGACGCGATGGCGCAGCATCGATCTTCAGTCGCGATCTCCAGACCGGAGTGAGCCATGCACGTGTTGATCGTCGGCGCAGCGGGCATGATCGGACGCAAACTGGCCCAGCGCCTCATACGGGACGGTGGGCTCGGAGGAGGCGAGATCTCCGCGCTCACGCTTGTCGACGTCACCGCCCCCGAGACCCCTGAGGAATTTGCGGGCCGAGTCTCCGTGGAGAGTCTCGACATTGCCGATCCACGCGCGGTCGAGGGTGTGATCGCGGAGCGGCCCGACGTCATCTTTCACTTGGCGGCGATTGTATCGGGAGAGGCCGAGGCCGATTTCGAGAAAGGCTACAGAGTCAACCTCGATGGGGCGCGCAATATCCTCGAGGCTGCCCGGCGCGGAGGAAGGGATTCGGCCTACCGACCGCGCATTGTCTTCGCCTCTTCGATCGCGGTCTTCGGGGCGCCCTTTCCGGAGCGGATCGGCGACGAGTTTCTCACCACGCCGTTGACGAGTTACGGCACGCAGAAGGCGATCTCGGAGCTGCTGGTCTGCGACTATACGCGTCGCGGCTTCATCGACGGCGTCGCCATCCGTCTGCCCACGATCTGCATCCGCCCTGGCAAACCGAACAAGGCCGCGTCGGGCTTCTTCTCGAACATTCTGCGAGAGCCGCTCGTCGGGCTAGAGGCCGTCCTGCCGGTGTCGGAGGACGTCCGTCATTGGCATGCGAGCCCGCGCGCGGCGGTGGGCTTCATGGTCCGGGCGGCGACCATGGATCTTGCGGCGATGGGGGCCCGCCGCGCGCTCACGATGCCGGGGCTCTCCGCCACCGTTGCCGAGCAGATCGAAGCGCTCCGGCGGGCGGCCGGCGACAAGGCGGTGCGGCTCATCCGCAGCGAGCCCGATCCCGCCATCATAAGAATCGTCGAAGGCTGGCCTCGCGCCTTCGACGCCCGGCGCGCCCTCGGCTTGGGATTCCGCGCCGACAGCTCCTTCGACGAAATCATCCGCATCCATATCGAGGACGAACTCGGAAGGCGAGCGCAATGAGGATCCGACGCGCACGATCGTAAGAGGCGGAACATGACGCTGCTGCTCGGGGCGATTGCCGACGACCTTACGGGGGCCACAGACCTCGCGAACACGCTCGTCCGTCAGGGCATGCGCACGGTGCAGCTTATCGGCGTCCCAACGCGCCCCGTCCCGGACTCCGTCGACGCGGTCGTCGTCGCGCTCAAGACCCGCACCATCGCCGCCCCCGAGGCCGTGGCGCAATCCCTGGCGGCGCTCAGATGGCTGGTCACCGCCGACACGCGGCAGTTCTTCTTCAAATACTGCTCCACCTTCGATTCGACCGACGCCGGCAATATCGGCCCGGTGGCCGATGCGCTCCTGAACGCTCTCGAAGCGGACTTGACGGTCTTCTGTCCAGCCTTCCCCGAGAATGGCCGCGCCATCTATCTCGGTTATCTCTTCGTCGGCGACGTGCTGCTTTCGGAATCCGGTATGCGTGATCATCCGCTGACCCCGATGCGCGATCCCAATTTGCGCCGCGTTCTCTCCCGCCAGACGCCGCATAAAGTCGGTCTCGTGCCGCTCGCGACGGTGGACCGCGGCGCCGAAGCCGTGCGTGCCGACCTCGCGCAGCTGCGCAGGGAGGGTTGCCGTCACGTAATTCTCGACGCGGTGAGGGACGAGGATCTCCTTACCCTGGGCGCCGCGCTCTCGGATTGCATGCTCGTAACCGGCGGCTCCGGCGTCGCGCTGGGCTTGCCCGAGAATTTTCGCCGCGCCGGACTGCTGCAGAGAGCGCAGGAAGCCGACCGCCTGCCCCCGGTGCGTGGAGCCGCGGCGGTCATCTCCGGCTCCTGTTCGACCGCGACCCTGGCGCAGGTGGCTTACATGCGGCGCAGGAACGCGGTGTTCGACATCGACCCGCTAGCGCTCGCGGCGGGCGAGCCGGTCGTCGCGCGGGCGCTCGATTGGGCGGGGCCGCTTCTCGGCGATCAGCCGCAGCTCGTGTCGGCCAGCGCCGATCCCGGCCGCGTGCGCGCCGCGCAGGATCGTCTTGGCCGTGAGCGGGCAGGTTCCCTCGTCGAAGCGGCCCTCGCCGAGATCGCCAAGGGACTTGTTCAGCGCGGCGTTCGCCGCCTGGTGGTTGCGGGAGGCGAGACCTCAGGCGCGGTTGTCCAGTCGCTCGGCGTCACCGAACTGCGCA
>JBKQTR010000012.1:0-10543 GCA_052143095.1 Allostellaceae bacterium | reverse complement strand
CCGGGACTCGGCCTTCGGCCGGCCCGGCCATGACGGCAGGTAGAAATCCGGTGTTAGAGTCGGAACACTAGACCATGGCGACGCTCATCCTGCCCAACCCGGACCGCAGCCTCACGCCTTACACCACGCATGCGCCGCGCGCCTTCCCGACGCGCGCGCGCGCGCCGTTCAACCGCGTGGCGCTGGCGGCGGCGCATGTAGTGGCCGATCCGCTGGCCGTCGCCGATCCCTGGATCGAGACGCGGCTCGACTGGGACGCGACCATCGCCTATCGCCGCCATCTCTGGGCGCTGGGCTTCGGCGTCGCCGAGGCGATGGACACGGCGCAGCGCGGCGCCGGGCTCGACTGGCCGAGCTCGCTCGAGCTCATCCGCCATTCGCTGGCGGCGGCCAAGGACATTCCCGGCGCCCGGCTCTATTGCGGCGCCGGCACCGACCATCTCGGCGCCGGCGCGCATCGCCTCGACCAGGTGATCTCGGCCTATGAGAAGCAGGTGGCGGCGATCGAGGAGCTCGGCGGGCGCCTTATCCTGATGGCGAGCCGCGCGCTGGCCGCGGCGGCGCGCGGGCCCGGCGATTACGCCAAGGTCTATGACCGCATCCTCGGCCAGGTCAAGGACAAGGTGATCATTCACTGGCTCGGCGACATGTTCGACCCGGCGCTGGCGGGGTATTGGGGGCACAAGGACCTCGACGCCGCGAGCGACGTCATGCTCGACATCGTCAAGCGCAACAAGGCGAAGATCGACGGCATCAAGATCTCGCTGCTGGACCGGCAGCGCGAGATCGCGCTGCGCTGGCTGCTGCCCGAGGGCGTGCGCATGTATACCGGCGATGATTTCAACTATGCCGAGCTCATCGCCGGCGACGGCGAGCGCCATTCGGATGCGCTGCTCGGCATCTTCGACGCCATCGCGCCCGCGGCCTCGGCGGCGCTCGCCGCGCTGGCGCAGGACGAGCCGACGGCGTTTCACGACATCCTGGCGCCGACCGTGCCGCTGGCGCGCCACATCTTCCGCGCCCCCACCCGCTTCTACAAGACCGGCGTCGTGTTCATGGCCTATCTCAACGGCCATCAGCGGCATTTCACCATGGTCGGCGGCCAGGAGAGCGCGCGCTCGCTGCTCCACCTCGCCCAGCTCTTCCAACTCGCCGACGCCGCGGGCCTGCTCGCCGATCCCGATCTTGCGGCCGCGCGCATGGCGACGGTGCTGCGGCTGCACGGCGTCGAGCCCTGATGCGCGATCTCGCGCGCGACACGCGCTGGCTCTCGATCAACACCGCGACCACGCGCGGCCAGTGGGATCTGCGCCAGGCGATCGACGGCATCGCGCGCGCCGGCATCGCCGGCATCTCGCCCTGGCGCGACCAGCTCCAGGCGATGGGCGTGGCGGCGGCGGCGCAAGCGATCCGCGCCAACGGCCTCGTCGTCACCGGGTTGTGCCGCGGCGGCATGTTCACCGAGTTCGACCGCGCCGGGCTCGCCCGGGCGCTCGACGACAACCGCCGCGCCGTCGACGAGGCCGCGGCGATCGGCGCGCGCTGCCTGGTGCTGGTGGTGGGCGGGCTCGCGCCGGGCACGCGCGACCTCGCCGGTGCGCGCGCGCTGGTGCAGGACGGCGTGGCCGCGCTGCTGCCTTATGCGCGCGACGCCGGCGTGACGCTTGCGATCGAGCCGCTGCACCCGATGTACGCCGCCGATCGCGCCTGCATCAACACGCTCGCGCAGGCCAACGATCTCTGCGACGCGCTGGGCGACGGCATCGGCGTCGCCGTCGACGTCTATCACGTCTGGTGGGATCCCGCGCTCGAGCGCGAGATCGCGCGCGCCGGAAGCAGCGGCCGCATCCTCGCCTATCACATCTGCGACTGGCTGGTGCCGACGCGGGACCTGCTGCTCGACCGCGGCATGATGGGCGACGGCGTGATCGATTTGCGACGCATCCGCTCCTGGGTCGAGGCCGCCGGCTATGCCGGGCTCTGCGAGGTCGAGATCTTCTCCAAGGAGAATTGGTGGCAGCGTCCGGGCGAGGAGGTGCTCGCCACCTGCGTCGAGCGCTATCAGCGCGTCTGCTGAGCGCGCCGCGGCGCTATCCGCGGCCGCAGAGCGTCACGCCGGCGACAGCGTCTGCGCTTCGGCGGGAGCCTCGGCGGTTTCTTCTGTCGCCGCCGGGCGGCGCCGGTCGAAGCTGGTGAGCGAGGGGGATTTGTCGATGATCTCCTCGAGGATCATGCGCGCCGTGTCGAGATCGTCGAGCAGGCCAGAGGGGAGCTTGTCCTGCGGCGCCTTCTCCAGCACCGTGCGCGCCTGGGTCAGCGCGCTGATCTCGTGGATGAAGGTCTCGCGCGCACCGATCGGCAGCCAGGGATTGGCCGAGAGCGCGAAGCAGAATTTGAGACAGGCCTTGACGGTGAGGATGACGATCTCCTCCTCTTCGCGATTGACCGCCTCGGTGACGATGCCGGCCTGGCGCGAGCGCAGCGCCGTGAGCTGTTGGATGCGGCCGCGGATCACCGCCACCAGCGCCGCATGCTCGTTGATCTTGGCGCGGAAGGTCCAATAGGGCTCGAAGGAATGCTGCTGGATGGCGACATAGGCGTTCTCGGCCAGCGCCGCCGCCTCGGCCCAGAGCCGCTTCAGCGCGTTAAGCAGCTCGGCCATCGAGGCCGGCACCGATTTGCGCAGGCTTTCCTGCCAGCGGAAGGTCGTCGCGCGCGTGCTCGTCGACATCGCCCTGCCTGATCAGATGCAGCCGCGATCCTGCGCCGGCAATGCTTGCCAAGCACGTAAAATTGCTTGCAATTTTAGGTATTAAGCAACCGCGAGAGCCGCTCCAGGGGGCTAGCGTGCCAGATAGGCCGCGATCTCGAGCGACAATCCCGGATATTTGCGGCTGACCTCGATGAGGACGTCGTCGCTTTCCTCCGCCGCCGGCAGATCCGCCGCCGCCGCCGGCACCGTCAGCGGCGTCAGCGCGTCCGCCCGCGTCAGGACCGCGCGCCAGATCTCAATGGAATGCGTCACCAAGCGCCTCGCCACCACATGATCTGGGGTAGAGTATGGTCGACGTTGGTTAACCAACGGTTTACATCGGCGCCGGCGCCCTCTCAATCGGCGGTGAAGCCGGCCTTGCGGTGCGAGCCGTCGCAATAGGGCTTGTTCCGGGAGGCGCCGCAGCGGCAGAGATAGGTCTGCGTCACGCGGTTGAGTGTCCGCCCGGTGCCCGAGACGATCTCGAGATTGCCGTCGAGCTGCAACGGCCCGTTCTTGAGCGGCGTCACCGTCAAAATACCATCACGCGCGGCGAGCGGCTCGGAGGCAAGCTCCGCCGGCTCGCCGGTGGCGACGAAGCCCGCGGCACGGTGGCTGGTGTCGCAATAGGGTTTATTCTTGGACGCGCCGCAGCGGCACAGCGTGGCGCGATAGCCGGACGCCCCGCCGGCCAGCGGCGCATTGACGGCGAGCGGCCCGTTCTCGCGCACAAGCAGCGTATTGACCAACGGCGCCGTCTCGCCCGCGCCGCCATCGCGCCGCTCATAGGTGATGGCGCCCGACGGGCAGTCATGCGCCAGCGCCGCAACCTCCGCCGGCGACGCCGCATCGGGATGGATCCAGGCGCCGGCGACATTGGGCACGAACACGTCGGGGTGGGTCAGCACGCAATGGCGCGCATGGATGCAGCGCCCGCCATCGAAGCGGATGATGATCTCCTTGCCGGCGACTTCCTCGATCTCCGCCATGGCGACACCTCCACGACGACTCTACCGCGTTGTCGCGCGGAGGTCACGGCGGCAATGCGCTCGACGGATGCAAGACTGCTTAGCGATTGCGCCCGAGCAGCAGCGGCGCGATAAAGCGGTCGAGCGCGATCGGACCGGGGCCGCGGGTCAGGATGAAGAGCAGGAACGAGGCCCAGGTGAGATGCTCGATCCAATCCTCGGGATAGACGAAGGCCTCGATCACGACGGTCATGACGAGCATCGGCAGCGTGGCGAGCCGCGTCGCGAGGCCAAGCACCAGCAGCACCGGACAGGTGAGCTCGACCGCGGCGCCGAGCGTCGCCGCCAGCTCCGGCGGCAGCAGCGGCACTTTATACTCGTCGCGGAACAGCACCACGGTGGTCTGCCAGCTCGCGATCTTGGTCAGGCCCGAGTTCCAGAACACCGCGGCGATGCTGAAGCGGAAAAGGAATTGCAGGATCGCCAGCGGAAAGCGCTCGAGCAGCGCCGGCAGCGCGGCGATGCGCGCGCGCCAGGAGAGCGGCAGTATGGTCGCGCTGCGATCGGTCATGGCGTTGCCTCGGCTGCAGCAGAGGGAAGCTCGACGGCGACCACGGCGCCGTCGCGGAAAAGGTCGCCGAGGCCGCGGCCGAGATCAAAGTCCGGTGCTGCGGCAAGCGCCGATGCCGCCGCCGCCTCGAGCGCGCAGCCTTGCGCCAGCGCCTGACGGAAAGCAAAGCTCGCCGCGTCGAGCGGGCGCATCAGCACGTGCCCGCCGGCGCGGCTCACTTCGAGCCGCACGCCGCCCTCGGCGAGCTCGATCGCCGCCCCCTCGGCGCCGTCCTGCCGGTTGGCGCGCCAGATCCGGTCGACCGGGAAAGGCGAGGCGAGAAATCCCCACGCAGGATGGAGCCAGAGCAGGAGACGCGGCGCGTCCTCGGGCGCGATGCCGGAAAGCGCCGTGCCCGCGAGCGGCTCGGCCTCGGCCGCGACAGAAGCGCGCGCCATCAGCCATTCGAGCCGCGCGACATCGGCGAGATAGGCGAGATCGCGGCAGGGCGGGAACTCCGCGAGAAACCCGGCGAAGCCGGCGCCGTAGTCCGCCAGCACCGCGCGCGCCGGCGGCGCGCGGCGGATGAACTCATGCGCGGCATAGGCGAAGAAGCGCTCGTCGACCAGCCGGCACACCGCCTCGAAAGTGTCGCGCAGCACCGCAGTGAGCGAGGCGAAGAGGTTGTTGCGGTAGACGCCGAGCCGCTCCGCGGCGGCAAGCCCGTCCTCGACGATGAGCGCCGGCAATTCGCCCGCCTCGTCCTCGAGCAGCGCGCGGCGGAACGCCGCCTGCACCTCACGCAACGCGGGCATCGCCGGCCCCGCTTTGCGACGCGATGCACTCCGCCTGCCGCGCCTCCTCGAGGAGATCCGGCAGCGGCGGCAGGTTCTTGTCCCATTCGACCAGGCTCGGCACCGCGCCGAAGTGCTGGAGCGCGCGGCGATAAAGCGCCCAGACCGGCGGCGCCACGCGCGACCCGTGATCGTCGATCAGCAGCGTCGCGCTGGCGCGGGTCACAACCGCATGGCCGGCGAGGTGGATCTCGCCCACCGCCGCCGCCGGCAGCGCGTCGAGATAGGCATCGGCGTCGAAGCCGAGATTGCTTGCGCTGACGAAGATGTTGTTGACGTCGCAGAGCAAGCCGCAGCCGCTGCGGCGCACCAGCTCGGCGAGGAAATCGGGCTCGGCGATGGTGGAATGGCGGAAGCGCAGATAGCTCGAGGGATTCTCCAGCAGCAGCCTTCGGCCCAGCACATCCTGCGCCCGCGCGATATTGGCCGCGACGATGTCGAGCGCCTCCTCGGTATAAGGCAGCGGCAGGAGATCGTTGAGATAGGCGCCGCCGCTGACGCTCCAGGAGAGATGCTCGGAGACGAGGAAAGGCTCCGAGCGCGCGATGAGCTGCTTCAGCCGCGCGAGATGCGCGCTGTCGATGCCCTCGGCGCTGCCGAGCGACAGGCCGACGCCGTGCAGGCCGAGGCGATAGTCGCGCCGCACCGCGTCGAGCGCCGCCAGCGGCGGGCCGTCGCCCATGTAGTTCTCGGCATGCACCTCGAGCCAGCCGAGGACGGGGCGGGTGGCGATGATCGCCGCGAGGTGCGGTGCGCGCAGGCCGATCCCGATCGTCGCCGGGATCGCGCTCGCGCCGTGCTCGCCGGTGATCATCGTCCCGCTCCGCCTGCCGTCCTGTGCATCCAGAGCAATCGCTCGCGCTGCCGAGCCATCGGTAGAGAAGACTGACCACGGAGGCACGGAGAGCACGGAGAAGCGAAGAACGGCGCTCCCAACATCTCTTCTCCGTGCTCTCCGTGCCTCCGTGGTGCACTCCATATGCGATGACCCTGCCCCTGCATAGGGTCTCTCCCAGAAGGATTAGGTCGCGGGCCGGTTACGCGGCCGTCCGCATCACCCTGTTCGCCCCGTCGCCTCTTTGGTTACACTGACGCCAGCGCATTTGCCAGTCGAGGCGCACGGGTGAGCCAGGACGTCGAGACCGATCGGCATTGGTCGCTGCTGATGGCGGCGGCGCAGGATGGCGACCGCGTCGCCTATGAGCGGCTGCTGCGCGACATCGTGCCGTTCATCCGCGCGGTGGTCTCGCGCCAGCATCGCGCGCGCGACCGCATCGAGGAGGTGACGCAGGAGGTGCTGCTGACGCTCCACCGGGTGCGCCACACCTATGATCCCGCGCGCCCGTTCCGCCATTGGCTGGCGGCGATCGCGCGGCGGCGCTCGATCGACGCGCTGCGCCGGCGCTTCCGCACCGAGGCGCATGAGGTCGCCGACGACACCGCCTATGAAACCTTTGCCGATCCCGCAGCGAACAGGGCAGTGGAGGTGTCGGCGGCGACTGACGGCTTGAGCGAGGCCATTGCCCAGCTCACGCCGCCGCAGCGCGAGGCGATCGAGCTGTTGAAGCTGCGCGAGCTCAGCCTCGCCGAGGCCTCCGGGGTGAGCGGCAAGTCGATCGCCGCGCTCAAGGTTAATGTCCACCGGGCGATCAAGTCGCTGCGCCAGCGGCTTTCGGGAGAGGAGCGATGACCAGCGATACCGACGGGCTGATCGAGCGGCTGGCCGGATCGGCGCGGCCGGTCCGCCGGTTGCGGCCGCCGCTGCTGCGCGCCGGCCTCTGGCTCGCCGCGGTGGCGGCGGCGCTGGCGGCGGCGGTGCTGCTGTTTGCCGATCTCGATGTCTTCGCCCGCCGCGCCGCCGACCCGAAGCTCGCCGCCGAGCTGGTCTTCACCCTGGCCACCGGCATCCTCGCCATCATCGCCGCCTTCGAGCTGAGCCTGCCCGACCGCGCCGCCGGCTGGGCGCTGCTGCCGCTGCCGACGCTGGCGCTATGGATCGCCAGCAGCGGCTATAGCTGCTGGCGACACTGGCTGGTCCACGGCCCCGACGGCTGGGCGCTGGGCGAGAGCGCCGATTGCTTCCGCTTCATCCTCGGCGTCAGCGTGCCGCTGGCGGTGAGCCTCGTACTGCTGCTGCGCCGCGCCGCGCCTCTGGCGCCGGTGCGGGTGGCCGCGGTGGGCGGCCTCGGTGTCGCCGCCATTGCCGCCTTCGCGCTGCAGTTCTTCCATCCCTTCGACGTGACCTTCATGGATCTCGGCGTCCATGCGGCGGCGGTGGCACTCGTCGTGGCCGCGGTGGCAGGGGTGGAGCGGATGACGGAAGGGCGGTCGAGCGGCTGAGGCCGCGCGCCGCCCGGCATCAAACCTTCACGGTCGAGGCCCGGTAGATCTCGTCGATCGATATTGCCAGCGTCGCGTCAAACGCGGCATCGCTCATCGAATACCTGAGGTCTTCAACCAGGGCGCGCGAAAAGCTCGCGATCATGCGGTGATTGGCGGAGAGGCGTTTGCAGGCGTCGGAGCGCGTATAGCCGCCGGACAGCGCGACAACCCTGGCCACGCGCTTGTGGTTCGTCAGCGCCGAATAGAAATCCGGAACTTCCGGGATCGTCAGCTTGAGCATCACCTGCGGGCCATCCGGCGCGGCGTCGAGCGTCCTGGTCAATTCCGCGCGAAGGATGGCCTCCGCACCGGCTTTGTCCGGGCTCTTGATCAAGACTTCCGGCTCGATGATGGGCATGAGCCCGTGCTCGGCGATCTCCGCCGCCGCGTCGAACTGCTGCGCCACCACGGCAGCGATGCCGGTTTTCGACGCCAGGTTGACGACGGAGCGCATCTTGGTGCCGTAGATACCGAGCTTCACCGCCCGGGCGAGAAGGGCATCGAGCGCCGGCATCGGCTTCATCAGGCGGACACCGTCGCTCTCGGCCTCAAGCCCTTTATCGACCTTCAGAAAGGGGACGACGCCCCGCTCCTCCCACAGGAAAGCCGGGACCGGCTTTCCCTTCGCCTCGCCGTCCATCGTGGCTTCGAAAAGGATCGCGGCGATGACCTTGGCGCCGGTGAAGGCCGGCGCGGTCATGATGCGCACGCGCATCTCATGCATGAGCCTGAACATTTCGGCATCGCCGCTATAGGCGCTGTCGGGAATGCCGTAGAGGCGGAGCGCGCCGGGGGTCGATCCGCCGCTCTGGTCAAGCGCGGCGATGAAGCCGTCCTGGCCGGAGATTTGCGCCGTCATCCTGTCATTGGCCATGATCGTCAGTCTCGCGTGAGACCCGTACGCTCAGGCAAACGCGCGCGGCCTCGACCAAGTGCCATCGAGCCTGCGCCTTTCGGCACGATCGTGCTGACGATGTGAGGCGGCCGTGGCGGCGACCCTACGTCGCCGGTGTACACCGGCGACAAAAATTTTGCGTGCGCCGATGACGTAGCGGTCGCCGCGGACCGGCTCCACATCCATCATAGGGGCTTCGCCCTCCTCCGCCAAGGCTCGCGCCAAGTGCGGCTCAGCTAAAAACCTTCTTCAGGAGATCGGTGGTGCGTGCCGCCGGGTTGGTTCGGATCGCCTCCTCCTCGGCCGCCATATAGTGGAAGAGCCCGTCGAGCGCCTTGCCGACGGTGAAATCGGTGAGATTGAAGCCCTGCTCCTCTTGGCCCGCCATCGGAATCCCGCTCGCCTTCGCTTGCACCGACTTGAACGTGCCGACGGCGCCGACGCTTGAGAGTTCCTTGTCCACGACAGGATGGAACGCCGTGGTCAACGATCCCGACGTGGTCCGCCTGAAATATTGCGTCGCCGCATCCTTCGGCCCATCGAGGACGGAACGTGCGTCGGTGATCGTCATCTTCGACACGGCATCGGTGAAGATGGCGAGCGCCTTTGGAGCCGCCTGCTCCGCGGCCCGGTTCATTTTGAGCTGGAGATCGTCGAGCTCGCCGCTCGCGCCTACCGCCTTGAGCGGCCCCTCGATCTTCTGCAGGGGCCCCGGCAGCGGGATGCGGATCGCGGGATCTCCGTTATAGCCGTTGGTCTTGCCGACGCGGCCGACGACCCTCTGCGAGGCGACTTTGAGAGCATCCTTGAGACCCGAGCCGATTTCCCCTTGGCTCAAACCGGCGCCGAGACCCGAGCCCCCGCCCGGTGCCGCGTGACCTCCCGGCGCCGCGCCCCCGGGCACTTCGTTGAGGAGCCCGCGCCCCTCTTCGAGAAGATTGCCCTGAGCCGCCGCGCCGATCGGTACGGCTGCGATGAGGGTCGACAAAAGACCGCGCCGCGACAGACGGTTTCCCAGCATCGTTCCCTCCCTCTCGCTTTGCCTGCGGCACCGCTCGGCAAAGGATGGCAAATCGCTCCCGGCGCGCGGCCCTGCAACTCCCAGAATGGATCTCGAGCGTAGATCAAGGCGCAGGCTGCGCAAGTTCGAATGAGCGGCGGAAGCAGGACAAAGCCGGTGTCGAAAAATTGCCGCGCGCCGCCGCGGGGCAACCTTGGGGTTTGTCGCGGGTGTGGTGTCGGTCCTTCGGGAGAGCCCTCGTCTCTGCGACGATGCCTGCGCGATCAGCTTAGCCGGGCGCGGTTGGGGGACATCGATGCGGCTCACGAAACATTCGTCAGGCGAAGAGGCGCGGATCGTGCCGACCACGCAAGTCGGCAAGGTAGCGGAGTTCCTTGAGCCTCCGTCGGCGGCCAACGGCGGAGCAACCACCGTCACGGTGGTGTTGATCGTCTTGACGCAATTGGTTTAGCAGCCGACCCGAACCGCAAACCTGTCGCACGCCGCAGCAAAGGAGCTCGCCATGAGGATGCTAAGCGCTTCGATGGCCATTGGATCACTCATGCTGATCGCCGCGCCACCTGCCATCGCCGGCCAATCGACGTTGCAACCCGGCGCCGGGGCGGCCATCCGATTGGCCGCCGATGATTCAACATCCGATAGAGACACCTTCACTCAGAAGGCGCACGACGAAATGCAGGACTGGCAGCGAAAGCTGCATGACTTCGGCAAGCAAGCCGAGGCCAAGGGGCAGGAAGCGGGCAGCGCCGCGAAGAGCGATCTGGACGACGCCTGGGTCAAGGCCCAGGCTGCGTCACGCAAGTTGCAGACGGTGGGCGCCCAAGGCTGGGACAGTGCCAAAGCCTCTTACGAGAAGGCCTCTCACGGACTGGCGGAGGCATGGCACAAGATTCATCCCGAGGATAAATGAACGCGGTTTGCCGAGGCCGGTGAGCTGACGCCGTCGCTAGCTTGAGGCCGGAGGGTGACGGAAAAGACCTTTCGCTGTCCGCCCGTTCAGGGATCGATCAGCACGCCAGGATTGAGCAGGCCGCGCGGATCGAGCGCGTGTTTTGCCGCTTTGAGTGCCGCGGCGAAGAGTTCCGGGCGCTGCCGATCGTACCATGGCCGATGGTCGCGGC
>JBKQTR010000011.1:0-16895 GCA_052143095.1 Allostellaceae bacterium | reverse complement strand
ATTGAACGCCGTTCTGGCCGGGCGCACCCGGCGGGCCGCCGTCGGCCGGCGGCGTAACGGGTTGTCCCGCCGGCGCGAACGGATTGGGCTGCGAGACCTGCGGCGTCTCGGTGATGCGCACGGTAAGGTTGCCTTGTGCCACGGCGACGGTGCTGATGCGCACGTTCTCGCCCATGACGATGACGCCGTTGGCCTCATCGATGACCACGCGCGCCACGTCGTCGGGCTCGACGCGCAACTGCTCGATGTCGGTGAGCAGCGAGACGAGGTCGCCCTTGAAGCCCGCGGGGATGGCGAGCATCACCGTCGACGGGTCGAGCGGCTTCGCCGCCGGCGCCTTCAGATAGCTGTCGATGACCTCGGCGACCCGGCGCGCCGTGGTGAAATCGGGATTGCGCAGCGTCAGGTTGACGGTCTTGAGCTTGGCGAGGTCGAAACCCACCTCGCGCTCGACGATGGCGCCCGACGCGACGCGGCCGGCGGTCGGCACGCCCTTGGTGACGGTGGCGGCTTGGCCGCGCGCCGCGACCCCGCCGGTGGCGACGCTGCCCTGGGCGACGGCATAGACCTCGCCGTCGGCGCCGAGCATCGGCGTGACCAGCAGCGTGCCGCCCAGCAGGCTCTGGGCGTCGCCCAGCGCCGAGACCTGCACGTCGATGCGGCCGCCCTGGCGGGCAAACGGCGGCAGGGTGGCGGTGACCATGACGGCGGCGACGTTTTTGGTGCGCAGCGCGCTGTCGCGGGCGTTGACGCCGAGCCGCTCGAGCATGCCGATCAGGCTCTCGCGGGTGAAGATCGCGTTGTTGAGGCTGTCGCCGGTGCCGTTGAGGCCGACGACGAGGCCGTAGCCCACCAGCATGTTGTCGCGCACCCCCTCGAAATCGACGATGTCCTTGATGCGCGACAGCGCGCCGGCCGGCGTCGCGGCCAGCAGCAGCGACAGCGCGGCGAGGACGCTCAGCGCCAGGCGGTGGAGGCGGGCGGCGCAGGACATGGCGGTGGACGGTCGTGTGGTGTTCGCGGTCATCGCCCCGGCGTCTTGCCAGACTCGTGCCAGAGCGAAACCCGCGCCGCGCCTGAGTTTTGCGCGCGCCGCGCCGCGCCGGGCGCGGCAAACCGTGCCGGCCCGGCAAGATTTGCCGCGGCGCCGGCGTCCGTTAAGCAGACCTTAACCGTGGCCCGGCATGCTGCCCGTGGTTGCCAGCCCGTGAAAGGCGCCACGACAGGATGAGAATCGAGTGGACCCAACCGCTCCGGCGGACGACGTCGCGGCGCGACGGGAAGACCGACTCGACGTCGGGCGAGAAATTCGCCGCGGCGCTTGCCGGCGAGCAGCCTGCCGCCCCGGCTTCGGCAGCGCGGCCGCCCAACCCCGTCGACGTACTGCTGACCGCCCAAGAGGTGCCGGACGCGCTCGGCGGCCGGCGCCGGGCACTGCAGCGCGGCAATAGCCTGCTCGACCGGCTGGAGGACCTGCGTCTGGGGCTGCTCGCCGGCGTCCTGCCGCGCGACCGGCTGGGCGAGCTGGCCCTGCTGGCGAAGACCGCCCGCGAAACCGTCGACGATCCCGGTCTGGCCGCGGTGCTGGACGAGATTGATCTCAGGGTCGCGGTGGAACTGGCGAAGCTCGACCTCGCGGTTTGATCGCCGCAAAAACTATCAGCGATTTCAACGAACTGTCATCTTTCGAGCCGCTTGCTCCGGGGGCATCGGATTCATATACTCTCGCACGATTTTCGCTCCCGAGGCTTACGGAGTAGGTGATGCGGCCGACGCTTCCGCCAGACTACAGGCCATCTGAAGCAGAAGAGTTCATGAACCCGCTGCAGCTCGAGTATTTCCGGCAGAAGCTCCTGCGCTGGCGTGCAGAGTTGCTGGCGGAGTCGACGGAGACGCTGCAGCATCTGAAAGAAGAGAGCCTGGCCGAGCCCGACCTCACCGACCGCGCCTCGCTCGAGACCGAGCGCGCCATCGAGCTGCGCACGCGCGACCGCGAGCGCAAGCTGATCTCGAAGATCGACGCGGCGCTGCTGCGCATCGAGGACGGCAGCTACGGCTTCTGCGAGGAGACCGACGAGCCGATCAGCCTCCGGCGGCTCGAGGCGCGTCCGATCGCGACCTTGAGCCTCGAGGCGCAGGAGCGCCACGAGCGCATGGAGCGCACCCACCGCGACGACTAGGCGAAGGCGCGCAGCGCCTTCGTCCGCGGCGGCAGCAGCGGTTGCTCTTGCAACCGCGAGAGCCGCACGGGGCGGACTAGCTGCTTGCGCATTCGCGTAAACAGAGGATAGCCCGCTCTGTGCGGCTTTCGCGATTTCTACGAAATCGCTGACGCCGCCAAGGACGAACTCGCTACGCGAGCTCGCCTTAAAACGGCGAGATGATGTCGAAGAGCTGCTCGCCGTAGCGCGGCTGCTGGATGTTGGTAATCTGGCCGCGCCCGCCATAGGACACCCGCGCCTCGGCGAGCTTGTCGAGGCTCACGGTGTTGACCGAGCTGATGTCCTGCGGCCGAACGATGCCGGTGACCTGCAGGTCGCGCACCTCGAAATTGACGCGCATCTCCTGACGGCCGACGACGACGAGATCGCCGTTGGGCAGCACCTGCGTCACCATCGCCGCGACGTTGAGGGTGACCTGCTCCTCGCGCTTGATCTCGGCGGTTGCCTGATTGTTGGTGGTGCCGGTGATGTTGGCGACGTTGTTGGTGGCAGGGCCGAGGTGGTTGATGAGGTTGGTCAGGCCGAACAGGCTGGAGATGCCGTCCTGCTCCTGGGTGGTGCGCTGGCCTTGGGTGTTGTTGTCGAACTGCGCCTTGTTATCGAAGGCGATGACGAGGGTCAGGATGTCGCCGGGCTGGTTGGCGCGCTGATCCTTGAAGAAGGCGCGGCTGCCGGTCTGCCACAGCGAGCTCGGCCGGCGCTCGCTGACCATGGGCGCGGGCATCGGCAGGGAGACCGGCTTGTAGCCGGGCTGCTGGCGCGGATCCTGAATGGTGGTGAGCGGTGGCGTCTCGCCGATCTGGGAGAAGCGCGACCAGGCATTGCAGCCGGAGAGCAGCGCCGCGGCGAGCAACGGCGCGACGCAGCGGGTGAGGCGAAGGGAACTCATCATGCGTCTCCTAGCGGCCGGCCAGCAGGCCGGGGGTGGCTACCGCGACGAGGTTGTGGCCGGTCACGGTGGCGTCGATGACCCGGCTCGACTTGGTGTTGGTGATGCGGATCGTGGCGCCCATGCCGCCGTCCTCGAGCGCCTTGCCTTGCGTGCTGAGCCGCAGCGTCGGCGTCTCCAGCACGATGGTGACGAGGTCGTCCCGGTGCACGATCACCGGCGCCTGGACGTCGAAGGCGCGCAGCGGCTCGTGCGCGCGCAGCGCGTGGCGCGGGGTCTTGCCGACGAGCTCGCGCGCGTCGACGATCAGGTCGGGCCCGACGCGATCGGCGCGCAGCTCGTGGGTCTCGATGTCGCGCGCGGCGATGACCTCGCCGGGCGCGACGGGGCGGTTGAGCGCCGGCAGCCGGGCCATGCGGATGAGCCGGCCGGTGACGCGCTGGCGCTCCGCCGCAGCGTCGTCGGTGGGCGCCGAGACGAGGGCGGTGAAGCGCCCGGTGCGCGCGTCGAGGGTCAAGCCCTCGACCCCGATGGTGTCGGGCGCGTCCTTGGCGACCAGCAGGCGGAAGGCGGCGTTGTCGAGCAGGAGCTGGGCGCCGTCGATCGGCTCGCTGCGCGCGATCTCCTGGCGCAGCCGCTGCGTCACGGCCTCGCCGGTGACGATTCGCGTCGCGCGCTCGACGGTGGCGCGGTCGAAGCGCGAGCCGGGCTGCCAGGCGAGATCGTGCTCGCGCGCGGTATCGGCGAGCCAGGTGGCGTCGAAGATCGTGCTGGCGCCGGGCGGCGGCGCCGGCGCCACGATGTCGCCGGCGCGGTCGCCGGCGTCGCTGAAGAGATCGCCGAGGCGGATGACGTCGCCGTCGACGGTCGCGGCCGGGCGCAACGCCGGCTCGGCCCGCGCCGGCGCCGCGGCAAGCGCCGCGAGGCCGGCAACGGCGAGCAGGACGAGGCGGCGGGTCATGGCGCGGGCTCTCATGCCGGCTCCGTCACTGGATCTGGCTCAAGGTCGACATCATCTGGTCGGAGGTCTGGATGACCTTCGAGTTCATCTCATAGGCGCGCTGCGCGGTGATCATGTTGGTGATCTCGGTGACGATGTCGACGTTGGAGGTCTCGAGGAAGCCTTGCTGCAGCGTGCCGAAGGCGGTGGTGCCGGGATTGCCGGTGACCGGCGGGCCGGAGGCCGCGGTCTGCTGGAAGAGGTTGTTGCCCAGTGCCTCGAGGCCGGCCTCGTTGGCGAAATTGGCGAGTTGCAGTTGGCCGACGGTCTGCGGGTTGGTCTGGCCGGCGACCTGCGCCTGCACTTGGCCGCTGGTGTTGACGGTAATCGCCGTGGTGTTCTGCGGCAGGGTGATGCCGGGCTGGACGATATAGCCGTCGGCGGTGACGATCTCGCCGGTCGGGCTCAGCTGGAACGAGCCGTCGCGGGTATAGGCGATGGTGCCGTCCGGCTGCAGGATCTGAAAGAAGCCGCGGCCCTGGATGGCGAGGTCGAGCGGATTGCTGGTCTGGGCGAGGTTGCCTTGGGAGGTGAGCTGGTAGACCGCCGCCGTCTTGACGCCGGTGCCGATCTGCACGCCTACGGGCACGATCGTATTGGCGTCGGAGGAGGTCGCGCCCTCGCGCCGCTCGGTCTGGTAGAGCAGATCCTGAAACTCGGCGCGCTGGCGCCGGAAGGCGGTGGTGTTGAGGTTCGCGATGTTGTTGGCGATAACCTGCACGTTGGTCTGCTGGGCCATCATGCCGGTCGCCGCGATGTTCATGGCGCTCATGGGTCAAAATACCTTTCTCAAGATGTCTGGCTGAGCTTGTCGATGGCGTTGCTGCGCCGCTGATCTTCCTCCTCGAGGAAGTTCTTGAAATTGGTGGCGGCGCGAGCGACCCCCAGCATGCGGGTCATTTCCACCACCGGCTGCACGTTGGATTCCTCGATCATGCCCTGCTGCACGCTGGCGGTGGTCGGCTGCGGCGCCTGGTCGGTCACCCAGAGACCGTTCGCCGCGGGGGTCACCGCCTGGGGCGAGGCGAAATCGACGACCTGGAGCTTGCCGAGCACCGCTTGCGTCGGCGTGCCGTTCTGCCCCACCGAGATGGTGCCGTCCGGCGCGACGGTGACGCCGCGGGCATTGGCGGGCAGGATGATCGGCTGGCCGCTATCGGCCAGCACGGCATAGCCCTGGCTGGTGACGAGCTGCCCTTGGCCGTCGAGCTGGAGATGGCCGTTGCGGGTATAGCGCTGGCCGAGCGGCGTCTGCACGGTGAAATAGCCCGAGCCCTGGATCGCGAAGTCGAGCGGGTTGCCGGTGCTCGACAGGCTGCCCTGACGCAGGTCGCGCGTCGTGCCGGCATCCTCGGCAAAGGCAAGCGGGCTGCTGCTGCCTCGCGCGCGGACCAGGTATTGGCTGAACAGCGTGTCCTCGCCCTTGAAGCCGGCGGTGGAGAGGTTGGCGAGGTTGTTCGCCACCACGTCCATCTGGCGCTGCATCGCCATCTGGCCCGACAGAGCGATATAGGTCGCGTTCTGCATCGACGGCTTTCTCAAACCGGGGACGATCCCCGTGGCGCCTTAAATGCACGGCGCATGCCAGCCGCGAGAAGCGCGGGATATCGCCGATTTCCGTCGGACACGCGCCGGGCAAGGGCAGGCTTTGCCGGGTAGTTCCTGCCCGCGCGCCACGCGTTTGCCGCCCGCGCGCCGCAACCCTGCATTTCACCAGTTATTAAGCTTGTGCGCCCTATCCTGTGCCGGTCAGCAAGAGCCCTCAGACCCAAAAGCGCCCATGTCCGACCGGACCGCCGACGAAGCCCTCGAAACCTCCGCCGATGCGGCGCCGACAAGGCCGAGCCGCAAGAAGCTGCTGCTTCTTGTCGGCGGCGGATTGCTGCTGCTGCTGGTCACCGGCGGCGTGCTCTACGTCACCGGCATCGCCGACAAATTCATCGGCCATAAGGAGCCGGAGAAGGTGGCGGAGAAGCAGCTGCCGCCGCCGAGCTTCTACGACCTGCCGGATCTGCTGGTGAACCTCAACACCAACGGCCGCAAGGCGAGCTTCCTCAAGCTGTCGGTCAGCCTTGAGCTCGAGCACGCCGAGGACCTGCCGCGGCTGCAAGCGGTCATGCCGCGCGTCGTCGACAATTTCCAAGTCTATCTGCGCGAGCTGCGCGTCGAGGATCTTCGCGGCTCCGGCGGCATCTACCGGCTGCGCGAGGAGCTGCTGGCGCGCGTCAACAGCGCCGCGGCCCCGGTCAAGGTGGTCGACGTCCTGTTCAAGGAAATGCTGGTCCAATAACGGCCGGCAACCAGGGATCAAAGGGATGGCCGAGCAGACGGAAGAGGAAAAACTGGCCGCCGAATGGGCGGCGATGGCCGAGAGCAACCCCGCTTCGGGCGGCGGCGAGGGCGCGGCCGAGGCCGGCGTGGCCGAGGCCGGCGTGGCCGAAGGCGAGGCCGGCGCCGAGGGCGAGGCCGGCGGCGACGGCGTCGGCACCGCACGCGTCCTCAACCAGAACGAGATCGACAGCCTGCTCGGCTTCGGCGACGACGCCGGCGGCGGCAAAGACAATTCCGGCATCCGCGCCATCATCGATTCCGCGCTCGTCTCATACGAGCGCCTGCCGATGCTGGAGGTGGTGTTCGACCGCCTGGTGCGCATGATGTCGACCAGCCTGCGCAATTTCACCTCGGACAATGTCGAGGTGTCGATCGACAACATCACCTCGATCCGCTTCGGCGACTATCTCAACTCGATCCCGCTGCCGGCGATGCTGAGCGTCTTCAAGGCCGAGGAATGGGACAATTACGGCCTGCTCACCGTCGACAGCGCGCTGATCTACTCCATCGTCGACGTGCTGCTCGGCGGCCGGCGCGGCACCGCGGCGATGCGCATCGAAGGCCGGCCCTATACCACCATCGAGCGCAACCTGGTCGAGCGGCTGGTCTCGGTGGTGCTGTCCGACCTCTCCGGCGCCTTCGACCCCTTGAGCCCGGTCACCTTCCGCTTCGAGCGGCTGGAGACCAATCCGCGGTTCGCCACCATCGGCCGGCCCGCCAACGCCGCCGTGCTGGCGCGGCTGCGCGTCGACATGGAGGATCGCGGCGGCCGGCTCGAGGTGCTGCTGCCCTACGCCACGCTGGAGCCGGTGCGCGAAATCCTGCTGCAAGGCTTCCTCGGCGAGAAATTCGGCCGTGACTCGATCTGGGAAGCGCATCTCGCCGGCGAGCTCTGGTACACCAGCGTGCCGATCGAGGCGGTGCTCGACACCGTCGAGGTGCCGTTGCGCGACGTGCTCAACCTCAAGGTCGGCTCGCGCGTGCTGCTCAACGTCAATTCCAGCTCGGACGTGCATCTCGTCTGCGGCGATCTCGCCATGTTCACCGGCAAGATGGGCCGCAAAGCCGGCCACATCGCCATTCGCATCAGCGAAAAGATGGAAAAGGATCGAGGGCATACGCCATGACCATTACCGTAGCCGCTGACCTGATCGTCGCGTTTCTTCTCACATTTACAATATATTATGCGGCGAAGCTGAGTCGTAAGCTGAGCGCTCTGCGGTCCGACAAGGCGGCGCTCCAGTCGCTGGTCCAGAGCCTGGCGCAGGCCTCGGCGAGCGCCGAGGCCGGGGTCAAGGGGCTCAAGGCCACCGCCGATGAGATGGGCCGCGAGCTGCAGCGCAAGCTGCAGGCGGCGCAATCGCTGCGCGAGGACCTCGCCTATATGATCGATCGCGGCGGCACCCTCGCCGACCGCATGGAGGTGTCGCTGCGCTCGCGCCGCGAGCCGCCGCCGGAGCCGGCGCGGCCGCGGGCGGCCGAGGCGCCGCGGCCGCCGGCCGAAGCGCCCAAGCGCGAGCCCCGGCTCGGCGCCGGCAATTTCATCCAGGAAATGGCGGCGCGACTGGCGCCCAACGCGGCCGCCGCGCCGGGCGCGCCGTCGCGCGCCGAGCGCGACTTGCTGCGCGCGCTGTCCGGCCGCCGCTAGGAGCGCGCGATGGAGCTCCGCCTGCGCCTGATGCCCATAGCGCTGATCGCCACGATCGGGCTGCTCGGCGTCAAGCTCGGCGATGCCTGGCTGGCAATCGATGCGCCGGTCGGCGTCGCGCTGGCGCAGCAACCGGCGCCGGAAAAGCCCGAGCAGCCCGCCGCGGCAAGGGCGCCCGAGACGAAGCCGGCCGCCGCGACGGCGCCCGAAGCGAAGCCCGCCGCCGCGCCCGCGGCGCCGCAGACCGGCTCCGACAAGCCGCAGGCGCTCGATCCCTTGACCATGAGCCCGTCGGAGGTGGAGCTGCTGCAGAAGCTCTCCGAGCGCCGCGCCGAGCTCGACAAGCGCGCGGCCGCGCTCAGCCAGCGCGAGGTGCTGCTGCAGGCGACCGAGAAGCGCATCGACGAGAAGATCGCCCGGCTCGAGACGCTGGAGAAGGATATCGGCGGCATCGTCGACAAGCAGAGCGAAGAGGACGAGGCGCGCATCAAGAGCCTCGTCAGGATCTACGAGACGATGAAGCCGGCCGACGCCGCGCGCATCTTCGGCCAGCTCGACATGCCGGTGCTGCTCGGCGTGCTCGAGCATATGAAGGAGCGCAACGCCGCGCCCATCCTCGCCGCCATGGACCCGAGCAAGGCCAAGGCGGTGACGCAGGCGCTGGCCGAGCGCAAGGGGCAGCGCGACCAGACCGACGGACACACCGACAAGCCGCAACAACCGCCGGCGGCGACGCCGCAACCAAAGGGATAGAGGTATGGCAAGCCCATCGATGATGAAGCGCGCCGAGGATGCCGATCTCGTGCGAAGGATCGACGCCATCGAGCCCAAGGGCGGGCTTGGCGTGGATGCCGGCGCCGTCGCCTCGGTGGTCGAGGCGGTGGTCGCGAGCCTGTCGGGCGACATGTCGATCGCCGATCTCAAGCTCTATCAGGAGCTGGAACAGCTCGCCCGCTTCATCCAGAGCGCCAAGCGCGAGATCGCCTTGCTCCAGCCGCAGGACATCACCGAGCGCATTCCCGCCGCCACCGACGAGCTCGATGCGGTGGTCGAGCACACCGCCGAGGCCACCGGCACCATTCTCGACGTGGCCGAGAGTCTGGAGAAGCTGGCGCCGACCCTGCCGGTGGAGACGCGCAACATCCTCGGCGCGGCGGTCACCCGCATCTACGAGGCCTGCAACTTCCAGGACGTCACCGGCCAGCGCATCAACAAGGTGGTGACGACGCTGAAATTCATCGAGCAGAAGATCGATGCCCTGCTCGACGCCTTCGGCGAGGGCATCGCCGACATCCAGAAGCTCGCGCCGCCGCCGCCGCCGGAGCCGGTGGATGAGGACGCGAAGCTGATGCATGGGCCGCAGCTTCCCAAGGAGGCCAACAAGCAGGCGGAGATCGACGCCATCATGGCGGAGTTCGATCGGCAATGAGCCTGCGCGGCGCCCTGCTCGGTCTCCTGCTGGCGCTGGCGCTGGCGCTGCCGGCGCGCGCCGCCGACACGGTCGGCGTGCGCGCGGCCGAGCATGATGCGGAAGGCTTCGCGCGCATCGCCTTCGACTGGCCGGCGCCGGTGGCGTTCGAGGCCGAGATCGAGGGCGAGACCCTCACCGTGCATTTCGCCCGGCCGCTCGCCGCCAGGCTCGACGCGGTGGCGAGCCATCTCGACGCCTATATCCGTGCGATCAACATCGGCGCCGACGGCGCCAGCGTCGTGGCGCAGCTGAAGGTGCCGGCACGGCTGCACAGCTTCACCGACGGCAACACCATCGCCATCGACATCATCCCCGCCACGGCGCCACAGAAGCCGGCCAAGCCGGCACCGCCGGCGAAGGCCGCGGCCGCGCCCGCCGCCGAGATGCCGGCGCCTGAATCGGCCTCGGCATCGATGTCGGGCGAGGCGCAGCCGGTGGCGCTGCGCTTCGCCGAGCATCCAGGATTCCGTCGCGTCGTCTTCGATTGGCGCCAGAGCGTGCCCTACAGCTTGAGCGAGAAGGACGGCAGCGCTGAGCTGCGTTTCGGGCGCCTGGCCAAGCTCGATCGCGCGCAGCTGGCCGAGGCGCTGCCCGACCTCGCGCCGGCGCTCAGCGAGGAGGGCGGCGCCAGCGTCGTGACGTTCACCATCCCGGCCGGCACCAGCTTCCGCCATTTCCGCAGCGGCAACAGCATCGTGCTCGACGTGCTCGGCCATCCGCCGCCCGTTGCGAGGGCGCGCAGCGCCAGCGGCGTCGTGCCGCCGCCCGAGCTGATCGAGCCGGCGGCCGGGACGCCGGAGGAGGAGAAGAAGCCGCCGCTTGGCGCGCCGCGGCCGCTGACGCGACCGCAAAGCCAGGCCACGCCGCCGCCGGGATCGCTCCCGGTTCACTACGCACTCGCGCCGCAGGGCGCGAGTTTGCGTTTCGACTGGCCGCGGCCGACCGCCGCGGCAGCCTTCCGCCGGGGCGCTGCGCTGTGGCTGGTGTTCGCCGGGGCGAGGCCGCTCGATCTCGGCGAGCTGCGTCGCGCCTCGGGCGGCGTCATCGCGCGCGCCGACCAACTGCCGGACGCCACGGCGACGGTGCTGCGGCTCGTCGCGCGCCCCGGGATCAACCCCGTGCTGCGCCGCGCCGACAATTCCTGGATCGTCGAGTTGAAGCCGCAAGAGGCGCGCACCGACGCGCCGATCATCGTCGAGGTGCGTCCGGATGCCGCGACGCCCAACGTGCTGTTCGATCTCGCAGAGACCGGCGAGCCGGTGTGGATCAGCGATCCCGAGATCGGCGACAAGCTGGTGGTGGTGCCGGTGGCCGAGCCCGGCCACGGTGTCGGCGAGCCGCAGGATTTCGTCGATTTCCAGGCGCTGGCCAGCGTGCAGGGGATCGCGCTCCGCCCCAACAGCGACGATCTCAGCGTGACGCGCGGCGCCGACGGCATCGAGGTGACGCGGCCCGGCGGGCTGCTGCTGTCGTCGGTCACCGACCGGCAACTGGCGCGCGAGCCGGGCGGGCTCGGCCGGCTGTTCGATTTCGCCGGCTGGCGCGGTCCCGCCGAGCAGAGCTTCCTGGAGAAGCGCTCGCGCCTGGAGCGGGCGGTGGCGGCGGCGCCGGCCGCCTACCGTTCGCGGCCGCGCTTGGCATTGGCGCGGTTCTATTTCGCCAACCTCGACGCGCCCGAGGCGCTGGGCGTGCTCGAGGCGATCCAGCGCGACGATCCCACGCTCGCCGCTGATCCCACGGTGCTGCTGATGCTCGGCGCGGTCCATCTCATGACCGAGGACGAGACCAGCGCGGCGCGGGAGCTCGGCCAGAAAAGCCTCGACAACGAACCGGAGGCGACGCTGTGGCGTGCCTCGCTCTCGGCCGAGCTCGGCGACTGGCAGACGGCGGCGCACGGCTTCGCGCTCGCCGCCAACCTGCTGCCGCGCTATCCCAAGCTGTTGCGCGACCGCTTCGCGCTGCAGGCGGCGCAAGCCTTCCTCGAGACCAACCAGCCCGCCGAAACGCAGACGGTGACGCAGCTGGTGCTCAAGAGCGACCCGCCGCCCGGCGACAAGGCGATGGCGCTTTACCTCGACGGCAAGCGCCTGCTGGCGCAGGGCGAGTACAACAAGGCGATCGACGACTGGAGCGACGTGGCGGCGATGGACGACCGGCCGAGCCGGGCGCGCGCGCTCTACGCCCGTACGCTTGCCGAGCTCGGCGCCAAGCAGATCGCCCGCCCCGAGGCGATCAAGCAGCTCGATCGGCTGCGCTTCGCCTGGCGCGGCGACATGTTCGAATTCGCGCTGCTGCGCGAGCTCGGCGAGCTCAAGCTCGCCGATGGCGATCAGGCCGGCGGCTTCGACGCGCTGCGCGAGGCCGCCACCAACTTCCCCGACTACCCGCAGTCGAAAGAGGTGATGAAGGAGCTGAGCGACGGGCTCGCCGACGTCTTCCTCGGCAAGGGCATGGAGGAGGTGCCGCCGCTCAAGGCGCTCGCGCTCTATGACGAGTTCAAGGATTACGCGCCGGTGGGCGAGCGCGGCGACGCGATCGTGCGCCGGCTGGTGGACCGGCTCGTCGCCGTCGACCTGCTCGACCGCGCCGGGGCGCTGCTCGAGGACCAGGTGATGCACCGGCTCGTCGGCCGCGACAAGGCACGCGTCGCGGCCCAGCTCGCGCTGCTGCGGCTGCTCGACAACGACCCGGCCGGCGCGATCAAGGCGCTCGACATCGATGCCGGCAAGGACATCCCGCCGGAGCTGCTGCGCCAGCGCCAGCAACTTCGCGCCCGCGCGCTTGCCCAGCTCAACCGCAACGACGAGGCGCTCGCCATCCTGGCGAGCGACACCAGCCGCGACGCCGACCGGCTGCGCGCCGACATCTTCTGGCGGGCGCAGAACTGGCCCGAGGCCGCCAAGGCCTTCGCGCGGCTGGTGCCGCCGCCGGCCGCCGACGGTGCGCTCGACAAGCCGTCGAGCCAGATCGTGCTCAACTGGGCCTCGGCGCTCACGCTTGCCGGCGACCAGAAGGGCTTGGCGCAGCTGCGCCAAGCCTATGGCAAGGCGATGGCGGCGACGGCGCTGGCCGATGCGTTCCGCGTCGTGTCGGGGGACGGGCCGGCCGGCGGCGGCGGCGACGATCCCCGCGCCATCGCCAGCCGCGTGGCGCAAGTCGGCGAATTGCAGAGCTTCATGGCGGGCTACAAAGAGCGGCTCGCCAAGGACAAGCTGAGCGACATCAACTAGGCCGGATTTCCTGGCGGCTCAATAGGCCTGCGTGCGCACGAACTGCCCGCGCAAATGCTCGCCCGAGGTGGTGGGCGGATAGCGCGGCGGCGTGCGCGCGTCCCGGCAGCTCGGCAGGCAGGCGATCTCGGCGTCGTAATTCGGGTTGTGGAAGAAGACGAGCGACTGCCGCCGGCTCAGCGCGGCGAGCGCCGGCGGCGGGTTGACGACGCGGTGAAGCGTGGCGCGCCAGCGGTCGTTGGTCCAGCGCGCCATCAGCTCGCCCAGGTTGACGACGAAGGTGTCCGGCAGGATCGGCACCGCGACCCATTGGCCGGCCTTGTTGCGCACCTGCAGCCCGCCCGGCACGTCCTCGGTCTTGAGGATGGTGAGGCTGCCGTAATCGGCATGCGGCCCGACGCGAAGCTGGCCCGGCTTGGGCGGCGTCTCCGGCGCCGGGTAGTTGCGCACGCGCAACCGGCTGATGTGGCGGTCGATCTTGTCGTCGAAGAAGCTCTCGGGCAGGTCGAGGCCCAGGGCGAAGAGGCGCATCAGCGTCGCCGCGAGCGATGACATGGCGCGGTAATAGGTGGTATAGGCCGCCTCCAGGCCGGCGGGCTGGCGCGGCCACAGATTGGCATGGAAATGCCTGCCTGCGGCCGGGCCGCGATGATAGGCGTCGTCGGCGGCGTCCACCGGGCCGATCATCAGCGATTCGTTGAGGTCGCCCGGCGCCGACGCGTCGCCCTGACTGCGCGCGACGCTCTCCGCCTCGAGCGGGATGTAGCCGCGGGTGACGTCCGGGGCCGGGCGGAGCACCGTCATCTTCTCCTCGAGCGGCAGATCGAAGAAGGCGCGCGATACGGCCGAGACCTCGGTCATGAGCGACGGCGCGATGCCATGGCCGGAGATCACCAGGAAGCCGATATCGCTGCAGGCCTCGTCGACCCGCCGGGCCACGTCGCGGCGCTGCGCCGGCGGGCCGGCGGCCGCAGCGATGTCGATGACGGGGACTTCGAGCAGGGCCATAGGGCGGCCTCCCGTAAGGCTGTGCGCGCCGGACGAGCTTAAGCGGACGCGCAGAGCCGGGCAATTCATGATGCGGTATGCTGGCGCGATCGACCTGCCGGAGACGCCGTCATGACCCTCGACCTGATCGTGCGACATGCAACCCTTGCCGATGGCCGCACCGGCGTCGACATCGCCGTGCGCGACGGGCGCATCGTCGAGATCGCCGCCGCGATTGCCGGCACGGCTGAGCGCGAGCTCGACGCCGCCGGGCGGCTGGTGACGCCGCCCTTCGTCGATGCCCATTTCCATCTCGACGCGACCCTCACCCTCGGCCTCGACGGCAAGCTCAACCAGTCGGGGACGCTGGCCGAGGGCATCCGGCTCTGGGGCGAATTGCAGCCGCTGCTGACCGCCGATGCGCTGCGCACGCGGGCGCTCGCCTATTGCGATCTCGCGGTGAGCCAGGGCCTGCTCGCCATCCGCAGCCATGTCGATGTCAGCGACGCGGCGCTGATGGGCGCCGAGGTGCTGGTCGAAGTGAAGAAGCAGGTGGCGCCCTATCTCGACCTGCAGCTCGTCGCCTTCCCGCAGATGGGGTATTTCTCGACGCCCGCGGTGGCGCAGAATGTGCGCCGCGCGCTCGATCTCGGCGTCGACGCGGTCGGCGGCATCCCGCATTACGAAGCAACCGCCGAGCTTGGCCGCCAATCGATCACGGCGCTGTGCGGCCTGGCGGCGGAACGCGGCGCGCTCGTCGACATGCATTGCGACGAGAACGACGACCCGGCCTCGCGCCATGTCGAGACCCTCGCCTACGAGACGCGGCGGCTCGGGCTCTCCGGCCGCGTCACCGGCTCGCATCTCTGCTCGATGCATTCCATGGACAATTTCTACGCCGCACGGCTGATCGGCCGGATGGCCGAAGCGGGCCTCGCGGTGGTCGCCAACCCGCTGGCGAACATGGTGCTGCAGGGGCGGTTCGACACCTATCCGAAGCGCCGCGGCATGACCCGCGTGCCCGAGCTGATGGCGGCCGGCTGCCGCGTGGCACTCGGCCATGACAGCGTGCTCGATCCCTGGTATCCGCTCGGCCGGGCGGACATGCTCGACGTCGCCCACATGGCGGTGCATGCCGGGCATATGACGAGCCAGGCCGGCATGCGCGCCTGCTTCGCCGCGGTCACCGAGGTGCCGGCGCGGATCCTGGGGCTGCGGGATTACGGGCTCGCCGCCGGCTGCCACGCCGATTTCGTCATCCTGCAGGCGCGCGACGCAGTCGATGCCATCCGGCTCCGGCCACCGCGGCTCGCCGTCGTGCGCCGCGGCCGGGTCATCGCCGAGCAAGCCGCGGCGCGGACCCTTCTGTCGCTCCCCGGCCGGCCGGAGACCATCGATCCCGACGCGCCGGCGGCGGGCAGGGATGTCGAGCCCAGGAACCTTGCTCAGGGCGCCGCGTAGAACGACACGGCGTCGTCGTGCAGACTCCGGCGCGAGCCCGAGCGCAGATACATCATGTGGCCGCCGGGATAGAGCTTGAGCGTGACGCGCTCGGCGGTGATGTTGCCCGGCAGATGCTCGACGATGTAGCGGCTCATCATATAGGGCGTGGTGAGATCGGTGAGGCCGTGCGCGATCAGCACCTTCAGCCGCGGCTGCAGCGACAGCGCCTGGGCGAGCGCGTCGGCGGCGCCGAGGCTCTGGCGGTCGCCGGAATTGCCCTCGCGCCACTCCCAATGGCGGCCGACCTCGCGGCTGAGCAGGCTATAGGCGAGGTCGGTGGCGAAGCCCAGCTCGTCGCGAACATAGGCGGTGAAGGCGCGGGTGAAGGGCGCGACCGTCCCTTCGAGGATCGGATCCTCCTCGCTATAGGGGCTGGAAGGGTCGGGGTCGGGCGCGCCGATGGTGCCGTCATAGCGGCTGACGATCTGGCCCTCGGCGCGCCGCATGGCCTTGACATAGGCGCCGGGCGCCACGCGGCCGCTCCAGCGCGCAATCATCGCCTCGTCGAGCCCGGTGAGCTCGGCGACGCGGCGGTAGAGAGTGTCCGGCCGCCTCTCGGCGCCGGCGGCGAGGCCGGTGAGATAGTCACTGAGCGCAAAGCGCTCGGCATCGCCCAGCGCGTCGGGCGACAGCGCATGCTTGCCCTCGAGCGCCACCGCGGCATAAGAGGGTAGCCGCAGCGCCCAGGGCAGCACGTCGAAGCGGTCGCCGCTCATCAGCCGGAACTCGATGACCGGCGAGACCATCATCACCCCGGCGGCGGCGATGCCCTCGCGTTGCGCCAGAAGCTGGGCAAGGCGGGCCGCGCGGAAGCCGCCATAGCTCTCGCCGACGAGATAGACCGGCGAGGCCAGCCGGTCGGAGCGCGCGAGGTGAAGCCGGATGATCTGCGCCAGGGCGTCGAGGTCGGGGGCGACGCTCCACAGCTTCTTGGCGGCGTCGTCGCTCACCGCGCGGCTGTAGCCGGTGCCGGCGGGATCGATGAAGACGAGGTCGGTGAAGGGCAGCCAGCTGTCGGGATTGTCGCCGACGCGGTCGATCGCCGGCTGCGGCGTGCCGCCAGCGCCGAAATCGAGCGCGCGAGGCCCGAGCGCGCCGATGTCGAGATAGGCCGAGGCGGCGCCCGGGCCGCCGTTGAAGGCATAGGTGACCGGGCGCTGCGCCCGGTCGCTGACGCCGTCGAGGGTGAAGGCGACATAGAAGATGTCGGCCTCTTTCTCGCCCTTGTCGTCGCGCAGCGGCAGCGTGCCGGCGGTGGCGGTGTAGGCGAGCTCCTTGCCGGCGAGGGTGAGCTGGTGATGGGTGACGGAATCCGCCGGCAGCAGTTGCAACGCCGGCGCCGATGCCGGCGCCGCGGCAGCCGGCTTCTCCGCCGGCGCGTGGCGGGGCGCGTCCTGGGCCAGCGCCGGCGCGGCGAGCCGAAGCAGCAGCAGGCTCGCGAGAAGCAGAAGAGAGCGGCGGTGGCGGCGCATGGCGGCCTCGGCTCGGAAGAGGAGGGAGGCGCCGAGTTTAGCGCGCCCGGCGGCCGCGCGGCTAGGCGCTAGTTCGGCCCGAAGCTCTGCACCAGCGAGCCCGCCACGAGATACCAGCCGTCGACCAGCACGAAGAAGATGA
>JBKQTR010000010.1:0-6180 GCA_052143095.1 Allostellaceae bacterium | reverse complement strand
CCTCCCCCTCAAGGGGGGAGGGGCTGCGGAGGTTTTGAACCGTGTTCTAGACGACGCAATCGTAGCGGAACTGCGCGCCGGTCTTCTCCAGCGTGCCACCGTTCTTCAGCCATGAAATGCACAGAGGCGCGCAGCCGGCACCAATGGTGAGGGCAGGCAACGCAGGAGCAGGAATTATCTGGAGTTCAGATGCCGTAAGAGCTAGCCCATGCTCTGTAAAGTTTGACGGTGTCCCTCCTCGGCCTAAAGACCCGGACTTCGTCACCGTAGCTCTCTGGAACCTCGTAGATACCGTGCTCCCAGATGTGCGTTGGGCCTGATCCCCATTTGGAGATCACTCTATTGCTTGTCAATATCCCGGCGTGTTCGGGGGCGCCGTTACGATAGTAGATCAGGATGTCGCCTTCCGCTGCATCGCTGGGCGACAAAGCCTTCGCATGAAGAAGCTCTTTCTCCTCCATGGCGCGGATGAACTTCTTGCCAGGAAATATTAGCTGCCCCTGACACCTGTCCCTTATAGCATCCGTCTCGATGTCGAGCGCGAACATGAAACAATTCCGCTCCTCTGAGGCCGAGCATGGCGTGTGCAGCCGAATGGTATGCGGATGTACGTTTGCCAGCTCACCGATCTTGCGGACCTGGTCAGACAGCCAAGCGTCCCACTCGGCTGCCGACGATTTGCTGTTGAGGCCGTCTGGTGGCGTCGTGAGTTGATCCAATATCTTCCGCAGATCTTGGGATACTTTCATTTCGGTGCAGTTCCCTCTCGATCATGACGCCGCCCTTCTGCGCTCGCGCCTTATCGTCCGCGCGCGATGAAATCCGGATTCTCGAAGCCGGGCTTGCCGTAGCCGAGCCGCGTGCCGTCGAGCGTCGTCACGCTGCCGCCGGCGGCTTCGAGCACCGCCTGGCCCGCCGCCGTGTCCCATTCCATCGTGCGGCCGAAGCGCGGATAAAGATCGGCCTCGCCGCCGGCAAGCAGGCAGAACTTGATCGAGCTGCCGGCGACCCGCCGCTCGGCCCGCGGCAGCGCCGCGATATAGGCGTCGAGGTTCGTTGCATCGGCATGCGAGCGGCTGTGGAGGACGATGGCGGCTTCTTCCGGCACCGACCGCGCCGCGATCGGCTCGACGGCGGCGATGCCGCGCTGGCGAAAGGCGCGGCCGTCGACGGCCCAATAGGCCACATCCTGTGCCGGCGCGAGCACGATGCCGAGCACCGGCCGCGCCCGCTCGATGAGCGCGATGTTGACGGTGAACTCGCCATTGCCGGCGATGAACTCCTTGGTGCCGTCGAGCGGATCGACCAGCCAGAAGCACTCGGGCGCCGAAGTCGGGATGCCGTCGGCGGCGCAGAGCTCCTCGGCGATAATCGGGATCGTCGGCGTCGCGCGGCGCAGCGCCTCGAGGATGATCGCCTCGGCGAGCTCGTCGGCGCGCGTCACCGGCGAGGCGTCGGCCTTGCGCTCCACGGCAAACGGCCGGGCGTAGATCTCGAGGATCGCGGCGCCGGCGCGCAAGGCAGCGGCGCGGATCGCTTCGAGCAGCGGGGCGGCGTCCGGCATCGGGCTTCCTCTCTTGCGGCCGGCTAAAATAGGGGCTTGCGCCGAGTGTCGCCAGCCGCTTTTTTCGCGCCATGTGCGGACGCTATCTCCTGCAGACGCCGAGCGGCGAGCTCAGGCGCGTCTTCGGCTTTGTCGAGCAGCCCAATCTCGCGCCGCGCTACAACATCGCGCCGACGCAGGCGGCGCCGGTGGTGCGCCAGCGCCGCGAGCCCGCGGGCGAGCGCACGCTGCGGGCGCTGCGCTGGGGCCTGGTTCCGGCCCGGGCGAAGGACCTCAAGAGCGGCCCGCCGCTGATCAATATGCGCGCCGAGACGGTGCAGCGGAGGTTCGCCGCCGCCTTCCACCAGCGGCGCTGCCTGGTGCCGGCCGACGGCTTCTACGAGTGGCACGGCGAGGGTGAGGGCAGGCAGCCCTATCTCATCGCCCGGCGCGACGGCGCGCCTTTCGCCTTCGCCGGACTCTGGGAGCGCTGGACGCCACCGGCGGACACGGCGGCGCCGGTCGACAGCTTCGCCATCCTCACCACCGCCGCCAACGCTCTGTTGCGGCCGCTGCATGAGCGCATGCCGGTGATCGTGCCGGAGGCGGCGTATGCGCGCTGGCTCGATCGCGCGACGGTGGCCGAGACGCTCGGCGATCTCCTGCATGCCGCGCCCGACGAGGTGCTGCGCTATGTCCCTGTCGGCCCGCGCGTCAGCAATTGGCGCGTCGACGATGCCGGGCTGATCGAGCCGGTCGGGCCGGAGAGCGTGTGGGCGGGCTGAGGCGGCTCAGCCGGATTTGCGCGCGTCGGCGATGAGCTGGCGCAGCCGGTCGATGTCGGTGGCGCCGGGGACGAGCGTGTCGCCGACGATGAAGGCCGGCGTGCCCTGGATGTCGAGCGCCTCCGCCAGCGCGTAGTTGCGCTTGATCAGCGCGTCGATCTCCGGCGCGTTCATCTCGGCCTTGGCCTTGTCGACATCGACGCCGACCGAGCTCGCGACGCGCAGGATCACCTCCGGGTTTATCTCGCCCTTGGTCGCCATCATCGCGTCGTGGAAGGCGGCGTATTTCCCTTGGCTGCGCGCGGCGAGCGCGAGGCGCGAGGCGTAGACCGAGGCCTCGCCCAGCACCGGGAACTCCTTGTAGACGATGCGCAGCTTCGGATCCTGCTTGATCAGCGCCTCGAGCGACGGCTCGACCTGCTTGCAATAGGGACAGCGGTAATCGAAGAACTCAACGATGGTCACGTCGCCGGCGGGATTGCCGCCCACCGGCGCGGTCGCATCGTGCAGCAGCTCCTGGCGCTGCGCCGCGATCGCCTGCTTGGCGTCCTCCGCCTTGTCCGCCTTGAGCTTGGCCTCGGCCTCCTGCAGCACCTCGATCATGAATTCGGGATGCGCCAGGAAGTAGTCGTGGATGATCGTCTCCACCGCCGCCTTCTGCTGCGGCGTCAGCGCCTCCGCCGCCGGGCTCGGCGCGGCGAGGAGAGCGGCCATCACGAGGCATAGGGCGAGGCGGAGGAGAGGGATGCGCATGATCCGGGCCTTGATGCTGGGCGGTGCGGGGAGGGGGGATGATGCGTCAGGCGACGGCGGGGCACAACCCATTGCCGGCAGGCCCGATCCGCCGGCGCGCGCGGCCTCAGTTCCTGCCTTCGCGCTTGGCTTCGCCCTGGAGATCCTGCGCCCGCTGCTTGGCCACGCCCGGCGGCAGCAGCTTGAGGGCGCGCGCCGCCTGCTGGCGCGCCTGGGTGTAGTCGCCATTGGCGATGCCCTCCTCGGCCAGCGACAGCGCCATCATCCCCATATTGCCGCTGCGGCCATAGGCGATGGCGAGGAAGTGCCAGGAATCGGGATTGCGATCCTCGAAACGGATCGCGTCGTTGAGATTGACGAGCGCCTTCGGCACCAGCGCGGGGTCGTTGGTCTCGAGCTGCACCTGTGCGGTCTCGATACGCAGCAGCGCGTTGTCGGGCTTGAGCTTGACCGCCGCCTCATAGGGCGCGACCGCGTCGCCGATGTGGCCGTTCTCGAACAGCATCTGGCCCTTGAGCTCGCGGAAATAGGGGTTGTCCGGCTCGTCCTTGATCAACGCGTCGATCTCCGGCACCGCCTTCTTGAGATCGGGCACGCGGTAGTCGGCGACCGCCCGCTCGTAGCGCGCCGCGATCGATGTGTCGTCGGGCTTCAGCGACGCCAGCGTCTGCTGCGGCGGCTGCAGGAATCCCGCGAGCTTCGCCTTCATCCGCCGGTGCATCTCGACCCATTCCGGCGGGTCCTTGTTGTCGGAATAGGGCGAATGCAGCACGTGGTTGCGCACATACTCGACGCGTTGCGAGGTCAGCGGATGCGTGCGCAGATAGGGATCCTGATGCGCGGCGCTGAGCAGCTCCTCCTGCTCCAGGATCTCGAAGAACTGCAGCAGGCCGCGGGCCGATTGATGGGTGCGGTCGAGGAAGGTGAGGGCGGCCTGGTCGGCCCGGGCCTCCTGCCCCACCGAATACGCCAGGAAATAGCGCTCTGCGACGCTCTCGCCGCCCAGCACGCCGGCCATCGCGGGGGCGCCGCTGCCGGTCGCGGCGCCGGCGGCGACGCCGGCGACCATGCCAATGATGGCCGCGATGGTGGCGTTCCTGATCGCGTCCTCGCTGCGCGCGAGATGGCCGCCGGCGATGTGGCCGCTCTCATGCGCCATGATGCCGATGAGCTGGTTGGGGGTCTCGGAGCGCAGCAGCGTGCCGGTATTGAGGAACAGGTTCTGGCCGCCGGCGACGAAGGAGTTGAGCTCGGGATCCGAGACTATGTAGACGTGGATCGCCGCGGGATCGAGGCCGGCGGCCGTCCAGATTGGCGTCGCCCAGGTGCGGATGCTATTTTCGATCTCGGCGTCGCGCAGCAGTGCGACGCCGTCGGCCCAGGCCGGGCGGGCGAGCGCGATGCTCGCTGCCAGGACAACCAAGAGAAGCCGCGATAGAATGCGCGAGATCACCACCAGAGCCTTTCTTGCCGACGTCACCATCCGTCATTCCGGCCGGGCGCGTCAAATGACCTTTGCCGGACGCCCGCCGCGATGGCGCTGAAGCTGGCTCGGCGCGGCCGGATTCCGCCTTTCATCGCCATGGACGTGCTGCGCGCCGCCAACGAGGCGGCCGCCGCCGGCACCGATGTCCTCCATCTCGAGGTCGGACAGCCGGCGACGCCCGCGCCCGCCGGCGTGCTCGAAGCGGCGCGCGCCGCGCTCGGGCACGAGACGCTGGGCTACACCGACGCCCTCGGCCTGCCGGCGCTGCGCGAGGCGATCGCCGCGCACTACCGCCAGCGCTACGGCGTCGCCGTCGATCCCGCCCGCGTCGCCGTCACCACCGGCTCCTCGGGCGCCTTCCTGCTCGCCTTTATCGCCGCCTTCGACGCCGGCGATCGGGTGGCGATGGCGGCGCCGGCCTATCCCGCCTATCGCAACATCCTGGCCGCGCTCGATCTCGTGCCGGTGGAGCTGCCGGCGGGACCGGCCGAGCGCTACCAGATGACGCTCGAGCTGCTGCGCGGCCATGCCGTTGACGGGCTCATCGTCGCCAGCCCGGCCAATCCCACCGGCACCATGCTGGCGCCGGACGAGCTTGCCGGCATTCAGCGCTACTGCCGGGAGCAGGGGATCCGCCTGGTCTCCGACGAGATCTATCACGGCATCACCTTTGGCCGGACCGCGGCCACGGCGCTTGCCAGCGGCGAGGAAGCGATCGTCGTCAACAGCTTCTCCAAATACTTCTCCATGACCGGCTGGCGGCTGGGCTGGGTCGTCGTGCCGCCGGACATGCTGCGCGCGGTCGAATGCCTGGCGCAGAATCTCTATATCTCGCCGCCGGCGCTGTCGCAGCACGCGGCGCTCGCCGCCTTCGACTGCCGCGACGAGCTCGACGCCAATGTCCGCCGCTACGCGGTCAACCGCGCGCTGCTGCTCGAGGAGCTGCCGAAAGCCGGGTTCGAGCGTTTCGCGCCGGCCGATGGCGCCTTCTATCTCTATGCCGATATCGCGCATCTCACCAACGACAGCCCGGATTTCTGCCGCCGCATGCTGCGCGAGACCGGCGTTGCCTGCACCCCGGGGATCGATTTCGATCCCGCGCGCGGCCATGCCAGCCTGCGCATCGCCTTTGCCGGCTCGACCGAGACTATGGCAGAGGCGGCGCGGCGGCTCAAATCCTGGCGCCGCTGAGCCGGCCCGCGCTCAGGGCTCGAGCACGCGGCGCCACCAGCCGCGCTTGGGATTGGCGGGCGGCCCCGTGACCTCATGCGTCGGCAACTCGGGTGCTGCGGCGGGGGGTGCCGGCGGCGGGCTCGCGGCGGCCGCCGGCGCGGGCTCCGGCGCCGGCAGGTGATCGCCGCGGTCGCTGACCGGCACGGTGTCGACGCCGATCTCCGGCGCGCTCGGCGCCGGCGCGGCGGTGAAGGCCGCTTCCAGCTCGCGCATCACATCCTCATGCGGCTCCGGCGGCGGCACATATTCGATCTGCTCGGCAATCGGCCCGGCCGCCGGGGGGTGGTCGCCGGCCAGCGGCAAATCCTCCTGGCCCGGCTCGTTGCCGCGGCGCCGGCGTCGGCCGCCGCGACGGCCGCGCCGGCGGCGCTTGCGGTCGC
>JBKQTR010000009.1:0-2703 GCA_052143095.1 Allostellaceae bacterium | reverse complement strand
GCGCCCCGGATCAAGTCCGGGGCGCTGCCGCCCGCCAGCGACAACGCGCTACAACCGTCGCCAGCCGGCGGCGCCGAGCCCTTCGAGCGGGTGGAAGCGGGCCTTGTAGGCCATCTTGCGGCTCTCGGCGATCCAATAGCCGAGATAGGCGTAAGGCAGCCCGCGCTGGCGCGCCGCCTCGACCAGCGCCAGCACCAGCAGCGTACCGAGGCTGCGCCGGCGCTGCTCGGGGTCGAAGAAGCTGTAGACGGCGGAGAGGCCGTCATCGAGCAGGTCGAGCAGGCAGGCGCCGAGGAAGGTGCCGGCGGGATCGCGCAGCTCGATGACGCGGCTCGCGACCGGGCTGTCCTCCATCATGGCGCGGAAATCGCCGAAGGTCATCGACGCCATGTCGCTGTCGCTGTGGCGCGAGCGCTGATAGCGGGCAAAGAGCCGGAACTGCTCGAGCGTCGCGTGCGGCCGGACGACGCGCATGACGAGATCGGCGTTGCTCTTCTGGATGCGGCGCAACGAGCGCGAGGGCGCGAACTCGGCGACGGGGATGCGCACCGGGACGCAGGCCTGGCACAGCGTGCAGGCGGGCCGGTAGGCGAGGTGGTGGCTGCGGCGGAAGCCGGCGCGGGAGAGCGCGTTGTAGAACTCCATCGCCTCCTGGCCTGCCAGCTCCGTGATGAGCTTGCGCTCGACCTGCCCGGGAATGTAGGGGCAGGGCAGGGCCGCGGTGCGATAGAAATGCTGCGGCGGGATGGAGAGCGGCTCGACCGCAGGCGCAAGCGGCGCCGGCTGCACCGACCGCCGCCGGGTTATGCGACCATTGCCCTCCGGCATCGTCCCATCCTTGGCTGCCGCGTGGCGAGGAACCGCGGCTTCGATCCGATTATGACCGAGATCGACCGGGTCGCGCCAGTGGCAGCTAAAGAAGTTAACGCGGGATCAGCTGGGGCGGCTGCTGGGGCGCCGGCGGCAGTTGCGCCGCCTGGGCCGGCGGCGGCTCCTTCGCCTGGCGCAGCAGGATGATGCTGATGCGGCGATTGCGCGCCGAATTGGGATCGTCCGGCACCAGCGGGTCGCGCTCGGCAACGCCGGTGACCTGGGCGAAGCGCGCCTCGGGAACGCCATCGGCGATGAACTCGCGCCGGCTGGCATTGGCGCGGTCGGCCGACAGCTCCCAATTGGTGTAGCGGCGCCCGCCGGGATAGGGGATGGCGTCGGTATGGCCGGTGATGGTCACCTGGTTGGGCATTCGCTGCACCACCTGGGTGATGACCGCGAGCAGCTTCTTGGCGGGATCGAGCAGCTCGGCCGAGCCCAGCGCGAACATCGGCTGCTTGTCCTGGTCGACGAGCTGGATGCGCAGCCCGTCCGGCGTCTGGTCGACGACGAGGTTGTCGGCCAGGCCCTTGAGCTCGGGGAGCTGCTCGACCGCCTGGTGCAGGGTGAACTCGGCGGCGGCGAAGCGCTTGGCCTCGCGCTCGGAGACCTGGCGGTCGAGATCCTCCGCCGAGAGCCGCTTGCTCTGCTGATCGTTGGCGTCGCCCTGATCGGCGGGTGGCGCGCCGGCATCGGTGCTGTCGGTGTTGTGGCCGGGGCCGCCGCCCTCATTGCCGTCCTCGCCCTCGCTGGGCTGGCGCAGCGCCGGGCGGTTGAGCGCCAGCGACGGCAGCGAGGTCGGCAGCGACTGCGCGCCGGGCACGCCGACGGTCTGGCCGCCGAGCACGCCGCCGGCGCCGCTCTGCGACTTCGAGGCGACGGTGGGTTCGAAATAATCGGCAATGCCGCGCTTCTGCACATCGGTGGTGACGTTGAGCAGCCAAAGCAACAGGAAGAACGCCATCATCGCGGTGACGAAATCGGCATAGGCGACCTTCCAGGCGCCGCCGTGATGCGCGTGGCCGCCGCCGCCCTTGACCTTCTTGATGATGATCGGAATTTGCGATTGCTTCGCCATGGCGGCGCCTGCTCAGGTCGCGGCCGGAAGCGCTTCGACCGCCTCCTCGACCTCGTAGAAGGTCGGCCGGACATCGGTGTTCAGCGATTTGCGTGCGAACTCGACCGCGACCGACGGTGCGTAGCCCTGCATGTAGGCGAGGATGGCGGATTTGATGCAGAGGAAATAGCGCTGCTCCGCTTCGCCGCGATTCTTGATCGCCGCGGCGATCGGGCCGACGAAGCCATAGGAGAGCAGCACGCCCATGAAGGTGCCGACCAGCGCGCCGCCGATGAGATGGCCGAGCACGGCCGGCGGCTCGGTGATCGAGCCCATGGTGTGGATGACGCCCAGCACCGCGGCGACGATGCCGAGCGCCGGCAGCCCGTCGGCCATGGTGTTCACCGCGGTCACCACCGCGGCATGCTCCTCGTGATGCGTGGCGATGTCCTCGTCCATCAGCGTTTCCATCTCGTGATGGTTGTCGGTGCCGAGGGTGAGGAGGCGGAGGTAGTCGCACAGGAACACCACCGCGTGATGATCCCCGGCGAATTTTGGGAAGCGCTGGAACAGCGTGCTTTCGTCCGGCTTTTCGACGTGCTGCTCGAGCGCGAGCGCGCCCTTGGTCTTGGCCATCTTGAACACCGAATAGAGCAGGGTCAGCAGCTCGAGATAGGCATCCTTGTCGTGTTTCTCGCCCTTCAGCAGCGCCGGGATCGCCTTGCCGGCCGCGGACAGCACCGGCTTGCGGTTCGAGATGATGAAGGCGCCGACCG
>JBKQTR010000008.1:0-7064 GCA_052143095.1 Allostellaceae bacterium | reverse complement strand
CGAAGCGGTCGGCCGGGTTCTCCGCGTTGCGCCTGGGACTGGCGGCGGCCGCCCGGCTGCAATAGGGTCGGGCTCTTCCTGAGCGAGGTCCCGACCATGGCAGCCGCCGCCGATATCGCCGACATCCGCAAGGCCGTAGCCGCGCTCTGCGCGCGGTTCCCCGGCGAGTATTGGCGCGCCCTCGACCGCGAGCGCGCTTATCCCACCGATTTCGTGCGCGCGCTCACCGCGGGCGGGTTCCTCGCCTGCCTCATCCCCGAGGAGTATGGCGGCAGCGGCCTCGGCATCGTCGCCGCGGCGGCGATCCTCGAGGAGGTGCAGAAGAGCGGCTGCAACGGCGCCGCGTGCCATGCCCAGATGTACATCATGGGAACGCTGCTGCGGCATGGCAGCCCGGCGCAGAAGGCCGAGTGGCTGCCGAAGATCGCCTCAGGCGAGATCCGGCTGCAGGCCTTCGGCGTCACCGAGCCGACGGCGGGCACCGACACCACCGCCATCCGCACCTTCGCCAAGCGCGAGGGCGACCGCTACATCGTCAACGGCCAGAAGGTCTGGACCTCGCGCGTCGAGCATTCCGACCTGATGCTGCTGCTGGCGCGGACGATGCCGCGCGCCGAGGCGGCAAAGCGCTCCGACGGCATCTCGGTCTTCCTCGTCGATTTGCGCCAGGCGCGCGGCAACGGCGTCACCGTCCGGCCGATCCGCACCATGATGAACCACGCCACCACCGAGGTCTTCTTCGACAATCTCGTGGTGCCGGCCGCCAACCTGATCGGCGAGGAAGGCAAGGGCTTCCGCTACATCCTGGACGGCATGAATGCCGAGCGCATCCTGATTGCCGCCGAATGCATCGGCGATGCCCGCTGGTTCATCGCCAAGGCAAGCGATTACGCCAGGAGCCGCGTCGTCTTCGGCCGGCCGATCGGCCAGAACCAGGGCATCCAATTCCCGATCGCGCGCGCCTATGCCGCAAGCGAGGCGGCGGCGCTGATGGTCGAGCGCGCCGCCGAGCTCTACGAGAAGGCCGAGCCCTGCGGCAAGGAGGCCAACATGGCGAAGCTGCTCGCCGCCGATGCTTCATGGGCCGCCGCGGATATGTGCCTCCAGACCCATGGCGGCTTCGGCTTTGCCGAGGAGTACGATGTCGAGCGCAAGTTCCGCGAGGCCCGGCTCTATCAGGTGGCGCCGATCTCGACCAATCTGATCCTGGCCTATCTCGCCGAGCACGTGCTGGGACTGCCGCGGTCTTATTAGGGCTTAGTGTCGCGTCACTAACAGATGAGTCCCAACGCTCCCCGATCGTCGTGGCCGGGCTTGTCCCGGCCGTCCACGCCGTTCGGCGCTCCGCCTCAAGACGTGGATGGCCGGGACTCGGCCTTCGGCCGGCCCGGCCATGACGGCGGGTAGAAATCAGGCGTTAGAGTCGGATCACTATTGCCGCGGGAGCCCGTATCGCGAGGTCAGCGTGCTGGCCCGCCGCTTGGCGGCACGCCGGCTTTTGCGCGCGCGCAGCTCCGACCACACCACATCCACCGCCAACGCCAGGCCAACCAGCACGATGGCCCATCCCACACTCGACATGATCGTACCCATCCCGCTCCGGTCGTCCCTTCCGAAGCAGCTAACGTCTAACGCTGGAGTTTGGTGCCGCTATGGCCCGATCGCGGCATATTCGTGATAGGCGGCAGCCCCACCTCCGAAAGGAGGGGGATTGCGCGGGCGGCGCAAAGGTGGCTCCGAGCTCAGCCTTGCGGCGACGGGAAATTAAGCTCGATCATCACCTTATTGGGGTCCTGCAGGAACAGCTGGCGCAGCCGGATCCCCGGCACCTCGCTCTCGCGGAAGCTCAACCCCAGGCGCTGGAAGCGGGCGCGCATGCCCTCGAAATCCTCGGCGACGAAGGCGACATGGTCGAAATTGCCGGTGGTGTCGCCGGGCCCGGCGCCGATGCCGGCGCTGCGCGGCACCAGATGCACCACCGCCTGCTCGCCGCAATAGAGCCAATAGCCGGGAAATGCCAGGGGCGGTCGTTGCCCGTCCCTGAGCCCCAATACCTCGCTATAGAAGTCGCGCGTACCCTCGAGATCGTCGGTGCGCACCGTGACGTGGTTGAGCTGGGTAAGCGGCATGGTTTCCTCCGGCGGTCGCCTTGCGCCCAGGATAGCGCCTGCGCCGTGCCGGCGACAACTCAGTAGGATTTCGGCAGGCCGAGGACGCGCTCGGCAATGTAGCACAGCACGAGCTGCGGGCTCACCGGCGCGATGCGCGCGATCTGCGCCTCGCGCAGATAGCGCTCGACGTGATACTCCTGCGCATAGCCCATGCCGCCATGGGTCATGATCGCGGTCTCGCAGGCGCGCCAGCACGCCTCGGCGGCGAGATACTTGGCGGCGTTGGCCTCGGCGCCGCAGGGCTGGTCGGCGTCGTAGAGCGCCGCCGCGTGGCGCACCATCAGCTCCGCTGCCGAAAGCTCGGCCCAGCTCTGCGCCAGCGGGTGCTGGATGCCCTGGTTCTGCCCGATCGGCCGCCCGAAGACGATGCGCTCGCGGGCATAGGACGCCGCTTTGTTGAGCGCCGCGAAGCCGAGCCCCACCGCCTCGGCGGCGATGAGGATGCGCTCCGGGTTCATGCCGTGCAGGATCTGCTGGAAGCCCTTGCCCTCCTCGCCGATGAGGTCGTCGCGCGGCACCTCGAGCCCGTCGATGAACAGCATGTTCGAATCGATCGCCTTGCGTCCCATCTTGGCGATCTCGCGCACCTCGACGCGGCTGCGGTCGAGCGTGGTGTAGAAGAGGCTGATGCCGTCGGTCGGCTGCTTCGCCTCGTCGAGCGGCGTGGTGCGCGCCAACAGCAGCATCTTATGGGCGACCTGCGCCGTCGAGATCCAGATCTTGCGGCCGGAGACGACGTAATGGTCGCCGCTTCGCACCGCCCGGGTCCTAAGATGGGTGGTGTCGAGGCCGACATCGGGCTCGGTGACGGCAAAGCACGCCTTCTCCTCGCCGGCGATCAAGGGCGGCAGGAAGCGCCGCTTCTGCTCTTGCGTGCCGAACCTCACCACGGGATTGAGGCCAAAAATGTTCATATGCAGCGCCGAAGCGCCGCTGAAGCCGGCGCCGGATTGAGCGACCGCCTGCATCATCACCGCCGCCTCGGCGATGCCGAGCCCGGCGCCGCCGAACTCTTCCGGCATGGCGATGCCGAGCCAGCCGCCCTCGGCGACGGCGGCGTAGAACGCCTCGGGGAAGCCGCCCTTGCGGTCGCGCTCGAGCCAAAAGGCGACGTCGAAGCCTTCGCACAGCCGCGCGATGGCGTCACGGATGCGGTGCTGCTCTGCGGTCAGATGGGTCATGAGGCGCGCCTCCCGCGGCGATCCATGGCTGGTGGCACGGCGCGATGCAAGAGGGGGCGGGCGGGAGCTCCCACGACGCCGGCTAGCTGGCACGGCGCGGGCTTTCGCGGTTGCCAAGAGCAACCGCTGCCGCCCACCAGCGACAACGCTTTGCGTTGCGCTAGACTTGCTGGATCGCCGAGAGCAGCCAGTGGCCGCCGGGGCTGCGAGCGAAGGTCCAGAGCTCCTGCGCCTCGCTCGGGTGCTCGGCATCGCCCTCGACCAGCCAGCCGGGCTCGCCGGGCTTGCGGTCGTTGCGCACGGTGTAGTCGAGCGCGCGCCAGTGCAGCAGGCAGGTGGCGTACTGCAGCGCGCCCTCGTCCCAGGCCTGACGCACATCGCCATTGACCAGCTCGAGCCGCTCGACATGGTTCTCGACGCCCTGGCTGGTGTTGGCGGCGAGCTGCTCGGCGAAATATCCCAGCATTTCCGGCGTCGTGTAATGGCCGAGCGTGCGCAGATCGCTTTTGCTCCAGGCCCCCTCCACCGCCTTGAGGATGGCTTCGAAGGCAGCGTAATCGGCGGCGCTCACCGCGAGATCGCGGCTCTGGGCGCGGACGCCGCCATAGCCGCTGCGGTCGTAGCCGAAGCCCGGCTGCGGCCCGCCATAGCCCGTACCGCCCAAGGGCGGCATGGTGAGCGGCCCATGATTGCGGCGGAAGCGGCGGAACACCATCGACAGGACCACGAGCAGGATGATCCAGGAGAACAGCGAGCCGAAGACATGGCCGAAGCCCATGCCGTAGCCATAGCCCCAATGCGGAAACAGCAGCGAGCCGAGCCAGGAGCCGAAGAATGCGCCGGCGAGGCCGGTGAGGAAGGGATGGCTCTGCGCGAAGCCGTATTGGCCGCCGTAATAGGGCGAGCCGGTCTGGCTCTGCGGCGTCGCGCTGCGGCCGATCGGCTGTCCGCCGTTGTAGTTATAGGTCTGCGAGCCGAGGCTGCCCTGGCTGGAATAGCCCATGCCGCCGGAGCTGTAGCTGCCGCCGGCGCGTGCCGCGGCCAGCGCCGGGGTGAACAGGATCAGCGCGCAGAGCAGCGCGACCGCCAAATTCCGTCCTCGTGACATCGCCGTCCCCATCGGCGGGCAGAAGGCCCGCGCCCCTAATGTCGGGCGGCGGGGCGCCGGATGCAAGATCGGGGATACCCGGCGGGTCAGCCTTTGGGCCGGAGATCGACGACGCGCCTTGCCTTGCCGATCGAGCGCTCGATCTTGCCCACCGGCACGATCTCGACCCGCGCGCTGACGCCGATCAGCGATTTGATGTCGTGGGCGAGCGCGGCGGCGATGCCGGCCTCCGCCTCGGCGCTGTTGGGCGTCGCCTCGGGCCGGAGCTCGGCGATGACCGCGAGCTCGTCGAGCTGGCGCGGCCGGCTGACCTCGAGGAGGTAGTGGCCGGACAGCGCGGCCTGCTTGAGGATCAGCTCCTCGACCTGGCTCGGAAACAGGTTGACGCCGCGGATGATCAGCATGTCGTCGCTGCGCCCGGTGATCTTCTCCATGCGCCGCATGCTGCGCGCCGTCCCCGGCAGCAGCCGGGTCAAGTCGCGCGTGCGGTAGCGGATCATCGGCAGCGCTTCCTTGGTGAGCGTGGTGAAGACCAGCTCGCCCACCGCGCCGTCGGGCAACACCGCGCCGGTCGCGGGATCGATCACCTCGGGATAGAAGTGATCCTCCCAGAGATGCAGGCCGTCCTTGGTCTCGATGCATTCATTGGCGACGCCGGGCCCCATCACCTCGGAGAGGCCATAGATGTCGACCGCATGCATGGCCATGCGGCTCTCGATCTCGTGGCGCAGCGCATTGGTCCAGGGCTCGGCGCCATGGATGCCGATCTTGAGCGAGGAGGCGCGGGGATCGAGCCCCTGGCGCTCGAACTCGTCGGCGATCGCCAGCATGTAGGACGGCGTCACCATGATGATGTCGGGCTTGAAATCCTGGATGATCTGCACTTGGCGCTCGGTCATGCCGCCGGAGACCGGGATCACGGTGCAGCCCAGGCGCTCGGCGCCGTAATGCGCGCCGAGCCCGCCGGTGAAGAGGCCGTAGCCATAGGCGACATGGACGAGGTCGCCGCGCCTGCCGCCCGACGCGCGGATCGAGCGCGCGACGAGCTCCGACCAGATCTGCAGATCGCGCTCGGTATAGCCCACCACTGTCGGCTTGCCGGTGGTGCCGCTCGAGGCGTGCAGCCGCAGCAGCCGGTCGCGCGGCACCGCGAACATGCCGAAGGGATATGTCCGCCGCAGATCCTCCTTGGTGGTGAAGGGAAAGCGCGCGAGATCGGCAAGCGTGCTGAGATCGTCGGGATGGACGCCGTGGGCTTGGCATTTGTCGCGGAAATGCGCGACGTGGTCGTAGGCGTGGCGCAGCGTCGCCTTGAGCCGTTTGAGCTGCAGCGCGGCGATCTCGTCGCGGCTGGCGATCTCGATAGGGTCGAGCTCGCTGCGCTTGGGCGGCGCGACCGGCGGCAGCCCGGCGCTCATGCCGGCGTCTCGTCGAGGATGATGCCGTCGATGCGATGGGTGCGGCCGCGGAAGAGCGCTACCAGCCGCCCGGATTCATGTTCGGTCACCTCGATGTCGTAGATGCCGGTGCGGCCGGCGGCGGCGCGCTCCAGCGCCACCGCGACCAGCGTCTCGCCCTGCCGCGCCGGGCTGACGAACTGGATCTCGGCGGCGGCCGCGACGGTGACGCGGTTGCGCGCGTTCGAGGCGAAGGCGAGGGTGCTGTCGGCGAGGGTGAAGATCAGGCCGCCATGGCAGAGCTCATGGCCGTTGATCATGTCCGCGCGCACCCTCATGCGCATCCGCGCGCGGCCGGGCGCGACCTCGTCGAGCACCATGCCGAGCCCGCGCGAGGCCGCGTCCTGCGCCAGCATCTCGCGCCCCACCGCCGCGGCGAGGCGATCCTCTTGCGTCTTGCCGCCCATCAGCGCCCCGTGAACTTCGCCGGCCGCTTCTCCAGGAAGGCGGCGACGCCCTCGCGGAAATCGAGCGAGGCGGCGGCGACGCGCTGCAGGTCGCGCTCGGTGTCGAGCTGCGCGTCGAGCGAGCTCTCGAGCGAGCGGTTGAGCGCCTCCTTGATCAGGCCGAGCCCGACGGTGGGGCCTTGCGCGAGCTTCAGCGCCAGCGCGCGCGCCTCGTCCATCAGGCTCGAATCCTCGACCACTTTCCAGATCAGGCCCCATTCGGCCGCCGTCGCCGCCGGCAGCGCCTCGCCGAGCAGCATCATGCCCATGGCGCGGGCGGAGCCGGCGAGCCGCGGCAGGAACCAGGTGCCGCCGGTATCGGGCACGAGACCGATGCGGCAGAAGGCTTGCAGGAAGCTCGCCGAGCGCGCGGCGATGACGATGTCGCAGGCAAAGGCGAGGTTGGCGCCGGCGCCGGCGGCGGGGCCGTTGACGGCGGCGATCACCGGCTTTCGCAGCGCCTTGAGGCGGCGCACCAGCGGGTTGTAGTAGCGGTCGATCGCCGCGCCGGCGTCGAAATCGCCACCCGACGCGGCGTCGCGCAGGTTGAGATCCTGCCCGGCGCAAAAGCCCCGTCCGGCACCGGTCAGAACCAACACCCGGGCGTCGCTGCGGTTCAGGTTTTCCAACGCATGGCGCACTTCCTCGTGCATCTGCGTATTGAAGCTGTTGAGCTTCTCCGGGCGGTTCAGGGTGATGGT
>JBKQTR010000007.1:0-3088 GCA_052143095.1 Allostellaceae bacterium | reverse complement strand
CCGGCCAGACGTGGAATCCGTGCTGCCAGGACTCGAAGGTCACGTCGACGCCCGCGGCGGTGGCAGCGTCTCGGATGCGAACGGCGTCGTCGTAGAGGATTTCGTTCTCGCCAACCTGGATCAGCATCGGGGGAAATCCGTCCATATCGGCGAAGATCGCCGAGCACCGGGGGTCGCGGGGGTCGCTGCCGGCGAGGTACTCGATCACCGAGGATTCGAGCATTTCACGAGTGACCAAGGGGTCCACATGCTTTCGTTCCTCGATGGAGGCGCCGCTGAAAGTCAGATCGGCCAGCGGCGAGATCACGGCAATGCGACCGGGAAGTGCCAGCCCTCGATCGCGGGCCGCGGCGGTGACGGCGACCGCGAGATTTCCGCCAGCCGAATCGCCGAGCAGAACCAGCCTTTGCGGGTCCACACCGCCGTCCGTGACAAGCCATTCATAGGCGTGCAAGCAGTCGTCAAAGGCGCCCGGGAACGGGGTATCTGGGGCAAGCCGGTAGTCCACGGCGTGCACTCGGGCGTTGGCGGCCAGAGCCACTGCGGCGGCCAAGGGAAGGTACAGCTCCGGCGGAGAGCCGCTCACGTAGCCGCCGCCGTGAAAGTAGAGCACGCTGCGATCGGGCCGGCCGACCTGTGGTTCAAGCGTGACGGCTGGGACACTCCCGAGCTCACTCGTGCAGCGTGTCACCGCTTCGAATCCGGACTCGTCGATTGTTGGCCGCGCGCGAAGGTAGTGAACGAACGCCTGCAGCAGCTGTGACGAACCGTCAGCCGGCATCGGGCTGTCCGTCCGTCTCGGAAGTGACGACCGTGTAGAGCTCGGCAATCAGGTCGTCGCGCACGATGGCCACATCGAATCCGCTGGCGACGGCGTCGCCGCCGTCGGACCCGAGCTCCCAAGCCAAGTATCCGAGTCCGCGGGTTTGGTAGACAGGACCGGCCTTGGTGAAAACCAATCCCTGCATTTGCGATTGCAACGCTCTTGCCTTGGCTTCTAACGCTTCACGGCCGACGGTGGTCCCCTCGTCGTCCGTCCAGCGAACATCCGGGGCATAGATGCTCTCGATCGCCAAGGCCCTCCGCCGGGCATCGCGTTCGTTGAACACCCCGAGCAGATTCGCTTCCATCAAGTCATCGATGGTCTGAGTCATGGTAAGACCTTACGTGATAGATCATGTATTTATTCCCGGCAGCGGTGGGCGGCGAGCTAGGAGATCCCGTCATGGTCACGATATCCTCAGCGGGTACCCGAAAAGGAATGGCCGAAGTGTCACGTAGTCAGCGCCGAAAGCCCGCCCAGGAACCCTGGCTGTCGGCCACCGAGCTGCAAGCCTGGCGCGCGTTCATGCGCGTGCAGATGCGGATGAACTACGAGATGAATCGGCAGCTTCAGAGCGACAGCGATTTGTCGCTTGCCGACTACCACGTGCTCAACGCGTTAACCGACGCGCCCGGCGGGCGCCTGCAGGTCTCCGACCTGGCGGCGCTGATTGGTTGGGAACGGAGCCGCGCGTCGCATCAGCTGCGGCGGTTGTGCGAACGCGGCCTCGCTGAGCGGGTTCCATCAAAGGACGACGGCAGGGCGACCGACGCGGTTCTGACAAAGGCAGGTCGCGAAGCGATCGACGCGGCAGCTCCCGGTCACGTGGCGTTGGTCCGGCGCCTGTTCTTCGATCCGCTGCCCCCCGAATTGACGATTGGATTGCCGGGGGCCAAGGGAAGACCGATGCCCCGGCATGCGTCGATCCGGTCGTATGCCGTTTCATCCTACGCCTCAACGATGCGAACCGGTTCGCCGCCTGGCGCGACGAGCTGAAGCCGTACGTGGTGCGAGCCGTCAATACCGACGTGGGCGAACGCGAAACGGTCCGGCGCGCATACATGGTGGCCGACTGGGCCGTGCGGACCGGCGCGCCCAAAGGGTTTGAGGTCCAGGGACATCCCGGGCTGGCCGCGCAGCTCCGCTCCATTCCGGCGATCGTCGATCAAGCGAGCGCGCGCGCGGCATGCATGCTGGCACGCAGCGTCCGGTTGACGATCTCGATCATCGCGGGAGCGTCGGCCGATGCCGCGGCCCAGGCGGTCGGCGGGAATCCAATAGCGCGGGCGGCGGCAGAGGCCGCGGCGGACGCCGCTGCATACATTCCGATCTTTGCGGCCGCGCAGGCGCGAACCGACGCGGCCGCGCGAGAACTTTGGCAGGCTGCCCTCGCGATGATCGCGACGTTGATCGAACTCACCGAGGTTCGAACCATCGCCGATAGCTAGGACATGGAGATCCTGGTTGGGTTCCTCATAGCGATTGCGATCGGGCTAACCGGGGTCGGCGCCGGAATTATTACGGCGCCTCTGCTTATTACGGCATTTCACGTCCCCGCGGTAGCGGCGGTGGGGACGGCGTTGACGTTTGGTGCGGTCACCAAGATTGTGATCGTGCCGGTGTATGCCGCGCGCCGCCAGATCGATCCGATGGCGCTCATCCGTATGCTGGCAGGCGGGATACCCGGCGTGCTCGCCGGCTCGCTGCTGCTCGCGCATCTCGACGTAGCAAAGTATCAAGCGCTGATCTCGGTCGTCCTGGGCGTGACGATCATCGTGTTTTCGATCCAAAGCCTCCTCGGTCTTATGCGCCGCAGACAGAATATCGTCGGCACCGAGCGGCCGCGCTGGCTGACCGCCGTTGCGCTTCCCATCGGCGCCGAAGTCGGCTTCTCGTCCGCGGGATCGGGCGCGCTCGGTTCCCTCGCCCTCATGGCGTTCACGCGGCTTCCCGCCGCAGCGGTCGTCGGAACTGACGTCTGCTTCGGGCTCGGCCTCTCGTTGGTTGGCGGCGGCATCCTGTTCTTCTCGGGGCACTACGACCCGGCGATCTTGCCGAAGCTCCTCATCGGCGGCGTCATCGGCGCAATCATCGCTCCGAACCTCGCAACGCTCATCCCAGCACGCCCCTTGCGCGCCGGGCTCCTGGTGTGGATCGTGTTCCTAGGCGCCCAACTCGTCTCAAGAGGCTTCGCACGATAACGGAGTCTAAAAAGACCCTGTGAAATTCACGTGGCTCGTCACCGGCGGCCTAGGCTTCATCGGC
>JBKQTR010000006.1:0-4240 GCA_052143095.1 Allostellaceae bacterium | reverse complement strand
GAATGCGCGGACGTCCGCGACGCTCGGCGATTGACGCCGTCGAGAGCCGCGATCTAAACTGCCGCGCGATGGGTCAGACCATGGCATCGATGACAAGGGGGCGCTCGTGAACAAGAATGAACTCGTGGATGCCGTCGCCACTTCCACCGGTCTCAAGAAACAGGAAGCCGAAAAAGCGGTGGACGCCGTGTTCGATTGCATCACGGGCGAGTTGAAGAAGGGCAGCGAAGTCCGCCTCGTCGGCTTCGGTACCTTCATCGTCACGCAGCGCGCCGCTTCCGAGGGACGCAATCCGCGCACCGGCGAGAAGATCGCCATCGCCGCGTCGAAGCAACCGAAGTTCCGCGCCGGCAAGCAGCTCAAGGACGCGGTGCAGTAAGCACGCCGCGCCCGGCCGCACGCCGATTGGTTTCGCCGACGCTCCGAGGCGGGCGTCGCGGCGTTTTCATGCTATGGTCCTGCCGACCTCGCGGGCGATTAGCTCAGCGGTAGAGCATCTCGTTTACACCGAGAGGGTCGGGGGTTCGATCCCCTCATCGCCCACCAGCACCTGCCGCCGTCGACGGCTTCGTGCCGTGATGCCGCGCCCAAAATTTGAGCAGGCAGCGATCATGCAGCGCGGCGTCAACCCGCGGAAAATCCAGGAAAGCCGTGGGTCCTACGCTTGACACTTCCGGGGTTGCGGGTCTAGTAACCCTCGCCGTCGAGCACGTGCTGCGGGGGTGTAGCTCAGTTGGTTAGAGCGCCGGCCTGTCACGCCGGAGGCCGCGGGTTCGAGCCCCGTCACTCCCGCCATCTCGGCGACCTGGGTCCTTCTGATACGGCAACCGAGGCCCATATTACCCAGGGGGTGGCGTTGAGTTGTTGGTCTCGTTCTTTCACGCCGGCGCCGCGTTGCCGCTCCCGCCACACCGCCGCACCGGGCGACTGAGGAGTCCGAGCCATGGACAGCCTGCTGCGCGAATATCTTTCCATCCTCATCTTCATCGGCGTCGCCATCGGCCTCGCTGCGGTGATCGTGCTCGCCTCTTTCCTGGTGGCGCGCCAGAAGCCGGATTCGGAGAAGTTGTCGCCGTATGAATGCGGCTTCGAGCCGTTTGCCGATGCGCGCAGCAAGTTCGACGTTCGCTTCTACCTCGTCTCGATCCTGTTCATCATCTTCGACCTCGAGGTGGCCTTTCTCTTTCCCTGGGCGGTGTCGCTGGGCTCGATCGGGCTGTTCGGCTTCTGGTCGATGATCGTGTTCCTCGCGGTGCTGACCGTAGGCTTCATCTATGAGTGGAAGAAAGGGGCGCTCGAATGGGAGTGACCACTGCCGACACGCTGCCGCCGGTCCCGCCCGGCCCGGAGCAGGAGGCGCTGCTGCGCCAGGCGACGGGCGAGCTGCAGGACAAGGGCTTCATCGTCGCCCAGCTCGACAAGCTCGTGAACTGGGCGCGCACGGGATCGCTCTGGCCGATGACCTTCGGGCTCGCCTGTTGCGCCGTCGAGATGATGCATACCGGTGCCGCGCGTTACGACCTCGACCGCTTCGGCGTGGTGTTCCGGCCGAGCCCGCGCCAGTCCGACGTGATGATCGTCGCCGGCACGCTCACCAACAAGATGGCCCCCGCCTTGCGCAAGGTCTACGACCAGATGTCGGAGCCGCGCTGGGTGATTTCGATGGGCTCCTGCGCCAATGGCGGCGGCTACTACCACTACTCCTATTCCGTCGTGCGCGGTTGCGACCGCGTCGTGCCGGTCGACATCTACGTGCCGGGCTGCCCGCCCACGGCCGAGGCGCTGCTCTACGGCATTCTGCAGCTGCAGAAGAAGATCCGGCGCGAACGGGTCTTCGCGCGCTGAGAGGCCGAGATCGCCATGACCCAGCAGCTCCAGGAGCTCGGTGACCACGTCGCGGCGTCGCTGCCGCAGGATGTGATCGGCACCGCGATCCTCCACGGCGAGCTCATCGTCACCGTGCGCCGCGACGCCATCGCCGGCGTGCTGAGCTTCCTGCGCGACGATCCCCGATGCCTCTTCAAGCTGCTCGCCGATATCTGCGGCGTCGACTATCCCGACCGCGCCGAGCGCTTCGAGGTCGTCTACAATCTGTTGAGCCTCAAGCTCAACCAGCGCATCCGCGTCAAGCTCGCCGCCGACGAGGAGCAGGCGGTGCCCTCGGTCGTCTCCGTCTACAGCGCCGCCGGCTGGTTCGAGCGCGAGGCCTGGGACCTCTTCGGGATATATTTCTCGGATCACCCGGATCTCCGCCGTCTGCTCACGGATTACGGCTTCGAGGGTCATCCGCTGCGCAAGGATTTCCCGCTCACCGGCTATGTCGAGGTGCGCTACGACGAGGACCAGAAGCGCGTGATCTACGAGCCCGTGCGCTTGACGCAGGAGTTCCGCAGCTTCGACTTCCTCTCGCCCTGGGAAGGCATGGACCATGTGCTGCCCGGCGACGAGAAGGCGAAGGAGGAGAAGCCATGACCGTCGCCGCCGAGGCGGAAGCCAGGATCAAGAGCTTCACGATGAATTTCGGGCCGCAGCACCCGGCGGCCCATGGCGTGCTGCGCCTGGTGCTGGAGATGGACGGCGAGGTGGTCGAGCGCGCCGATCCGCATATCGGCCTGCTGCATCGCGGCACCGAGAAGCTGATCGAGTACAAGACCTATCTCCAGGCGGTGCCCTATTTCGACCGGCTCGACTACGTGTCGCCGATGTGCATGGAGCACAGCTATGCGCTCGCCGTCGAGAAGCTGCTCGGCATCGAGCCGCCGCCGCGCGCCAAATACATCCGCGTGCTCTATGCCGAGATCACCCGCATTCTCAACCATCTCCTCAATATCTGCGCCTTCGGCCTCGATGTCGGCGCGCTGACGCCGTTCCTGTGGGGCTTTGAAGAGCGCGAGAAGCTGATGGAGTTCTACGAGCGCGTCTGCGGCGCGCGGCTCCATTCCGCCTATTTCCGTCCCGGCGGCGTGCATCAGGACATGCCGGCGCGGCTCGGCGACGACATCCTCGCCTGGTGCGAGGATTTCCCGCGCGTGCTCGACGCCATCGAGGAGTTGCTGACCGAGAACCGCATCTTCAAGCAGCGCACCGTCGATATCGGCCGCATCGGCGTCGAGGACGCGCTCGATTGGGGGCTGACGGGACCGATGCTGCGCGCCTCGGGCGTGCCGTGGGACCTGCGCAAGGCGCAGCCTTACGATGCCTATGAGACCATGGATTTCGACGTCCCCATCGGCAAGAACGGCGATTGCTGGGACCGCTACCTCGTGCGCCTCGAGGAAATGCGCCAGTCGCTGCGCATCATCAAGCAGGCGATGGCGCAGATGCCGGGCGGGCCGGTCAAGGTCGACGACCGCAAGGTGGCGCCGCCGCCGCGCGGTGAGATGAAGAATTCGATGGAAGCGCTCATCCACCACTTCAAGCTCTACACCGAGGGCTACCACGTGCCGGCGGGCGAGACCTACACCGTGACCGAGGCGCCCAAGGGCGAGTTCGGGGTCTATCTCGTCTCCGACGGCACCAACCGGCCTTACCGCTGCAAGATCCGCTGCCCCGATTTCGCCTTCCTGCAGGCCACCGACTTCATGGGACGCGGCCACATGCTGGCGGACGTCGTCGCCATCATCGGCTCGATGGATATCGTCTTCGGGAGCATCGACCGATGAGCGAGGCGAGCGCTACGCCGGTCGAGCCGCCGCTGAGCTTTGCCTTCACGCCGGAGAACCTGGCGAAGGCCAAGGCGCATATCGCGAAATACCCGCCGGGGCGGCAAGCGAGCGCGGTGCTGCCGCTGCTCGACCTGGCGCAGCGCCAGCACGACAACTGGCTGCCGCGCGCGGCGATGGATGTGGTGGCGGACATGCTGGGCATGGCGCGCATCCGCGTCTACGAGGTCGCGACATTCTATTCCATGCTCAACTTGAAGCCGGTCGGGCGGCATTTCTTCCAGATCTGCACGACGACGCCGTGCTGGCTCAGGGGCTCCGACGAGGTGGTGCGGGCGTGCGAGAAGAAGCTCGGCATCGCCATCGGCGAGACCACGCCGGACGGCCGCTTCAGCCTGACCGAGGTCGAATGCCTGGGCGCCTGCGTCAACGCGCCGATCATCCAGGTCAACGACGACTTCTACGAGGATCTCGACGGCGCCGCGACCGAGCGGCTGATCGTCGCGCTGAAGCGCGGCGAGACGCCGAAGCCCGGCTCGGTCATCGGGCGCCAGACCTCGGCGCCCGACGGCGGGCCG
>JBKQTR010000005.1:0-2741 GCA_052143095.1 Allostellaceae bacterium | reverse complement strand
AGACAGCCAGATCATGCGGCTCGTCGGCACCACCAAATCGACCATCTCCGCGATCCGCGAGCGCACGCACTGGAACTCGGCCAATCTCACCCCGCTCGATCCGGTGACGCTCGGACTGTGCTCGCAGATCGATCTCGACCTCGAAGTGCAGAAGGCGGCGAAGGAAAAGCCGGTGCCGGTCGATCATCAGGGCGCGACTTTGTTGCCCGCCTCCGTCACCACGGCGCCGAAGGAAGAGCCGGAGCCGGCTTCCGCCGAGAAGCCGGGCGAGGAACTCAACGTCCAGGCGGTGTTCGCCAAGCTCAAGCAGATCGGCGGCAAGAGCGAGTAATTTCGTCATTCCGGGGCGCGGGCTTTTGCCCGCGAGCCCGGAATCCATAACCCCAGAATCGTGATTATGGATTCCGGATAGCCGCTGCGCGGCTTCCGGAATGTCGGCTCCAGAAGTCCCCTACCCCCGATCGTTGCGCAATACCACGCAGGCGCCGCCGGCAGCGATCAGCTTGTTGCAGAATTTTTCCAGATACCAGCGGTCGTCGTCGGCGATGCGGATATTATAGCGCAGCGCGCTGCCGAGCCCGATGCCGCGGCTTCTGATCACGATCGGCTCGCGGTCGCCAATGAGCGAAGCATATTGTTTTTGAATACCCCGATAGGTCGCCCAGGCGCGGCTTTCGTTCCAGTTCGCGGTGAGCTGCATGCCCCATTTCGGCACATAAGCGGCGATGCGCTGCGCTTCCGCTTTCGGCGCCAGGATGAGATTGGCGAGTCGCGTGCACGGCACGCCCTGCGGGATCGTGGTCTCCGCGGTTTTCGGCGGCGAGGCCGAAGCCCATTCGTCGGCGGTCCAGCCGGTGATGATGGCGACGTAATTGCGCGTCTCGCCGGGCAAGGCGCGACGGCTTGAGAGCCAGGCGCTGACCCGCGCCGGGCCGGCATTGTAAGCCGCGGCGGCCAGCCCGAGATTGCCGAACTGGACTTTGAGATCGTGCAGATAGCTCGCCGAATGCTTGAGCGCCTCGATCGGATCGAACGGATCGATCAGGCCGCGATAATCCGCGGTCGACGGCATGAATTGGGCAATCCCGCGCGCGCCCTTTTTGCTGACGGCCTGCGCATTGAAACGGCTCTCCTGCCAGATGACCCGGGCGAAGAATTCCACCGGCAGCTCGTTCTCCGCCGCGTCCTGTTCGAGGGCCTGGCAGATGTCGTCTGCAGTTGGCGGCTGGGCGATCGGGGGATTGTTGGGCGCGGGGGACGGTTGAGCCGCGGGCACGACGCTCGGCTGCGCTGGCGGAGGGGGCGACGCGGGGGCAGGAACGCCGCTCTTGTCCGGTTGCGCCGCCGCCATAGCAAGCGCCATGGCAAGACTGATCAAGAGCGCCGCGCATGCCGTCGGCACGGATCTCGGCAAACATTTCATGGCGGTGAGACTACCAGAATCCCAAGCGCTGTTACTTGCTGTCCGCGAACGGGTCGGTGGTGGTCCATTGCCACGTCGGCTTGGTTTCGCTGACTTTGACGGCATTCTTCATCGCGTCCGGCGTGATCGAGTCATAGACTTGGCCGCTGGCGCCGGTGACCTGCACGATGGCGTCGAGCAGCAGCCACTTGCCAGAGAAAACGCAGATGTAAGGCGCCGCGCGCAGGCCGCCCAGATTGTCCCACTGGCCGGGAAACCTGTTGCCGCCGCAGATAATGTCCGTTGGTTTTTTGTTTGCCGCGGCCAGCGCAGCGTTCACCTCGCTCTGCAATTGCGCCGACTGGCCGATAAGCGCGCTCAGATCGCTCAGCGGCAACGAGCCGCCCTGCCCCAGTTTGCTGGCATCGAATGCCAGGGCCGGCGACGCCGCGAGCAAAAACACCATAGCCAGACTGTACCGCGTCACGTTCTTCCCCAAAGCGCAGATGGCGATATCTGTCAGCCCCCCACACCCTTCCCCTTCAGCGCACTGCCGATCTCGTCGAGGATCGCCGGATCGTCGATGGTCGCCGGCATGGTCCAAGCGTCGCCGTCGGCGATTTTCTTGATGGCGCCGTGTAAAATTTTCCCGAGCGCGTTTTCGGCAGCCGCGCTACCGTCAGGCCGCCGCCTCCGGCACGTAATGCAGAACTAGAAGCTCTGCGCTTGGACATGGAACAATCGCATAGGCGCGACCGTCATCGCCGCTGAATTCCACCAACACCGTGTCCTTGCCGAGCATTTCAACGACGGTGCCAACCTGACCGCGCGCGAGCCCAGCCGCCGGCAAATCCGCCAGCAGCGCCACCACATCGAGTACGGAGGGTCGGGACGATCTCTCGCTCGTCATCAAAGCACCCAACACGTCACGAAACGGGGTTGCTGCTCGCCGCTTCGCACGATCCATATAGTCCTTACCACAACACTTTTGGCATGTCGCGTTACTGGCACATCGACGCGCCAGTGGCTTCCCAGATCGTCGCTTGAAAGCTCGATTGCCTCGCCATGCCGCAGTCCGTCAAGTAGAACCGCCTGCAGCCATCGGGCGTCATCCTGGCTAAGCCCGAGCGCGTCGCGAAAGACCCGCGCCTTGTGTCGTCCACGCGGATGCACGGGACTGAGGCAATAGTCCGCGATCCTGCGAATATCGAGGATTGCCCCATCCGCATTCGGCACCCGCGCCATGACATGATATGCTAGGTTGCCCCCACACCCTTTCCCTTCAACGCCGTCCCGATCTCGTCGAGGATCGCCGGATCGTCGATGGTCGCCGGCATGG
>JBKQTR010000004.1:0-2806 GCA_052143095.1 Allostellaceae bacterium | reverse complement strand
ATCGAGGAATTTGGCGAAGATCTCGTGCAGCTCCTTGTCGTCGACCGGCGGCGCGGCAGCGACGGCGTTGCGCTTCAGCCAGGCATCCGCCGGCGCAAACCGCTTCCAGCCCGGCAGCTCCGCGGTGAGGTTGACCTCGCTCCATTTCGGATGGCGCGGCGCCTCCTGCAGGTGGGGGAACTGGGTGAAAAAGGCATCGACGAAATTCGCCACGTTGTGGTAGCGCTCGGTCTTGGACGGCAGACCCGCCACCACCAGCGCGGTGCCGACGGCGATCGTGTCGACCGGCGCGTCGGCGCCGACGAGGTGCGGATAATCGGCCGCGGTGAGCTGCGCCGGGACATAGGCGTTGGCGAGCGCGGGCGTCATCGGCACGGCGAGGAAATGCAGCCCGTTGCCGGGAAGCATGGCGAAGAGCGGCGTCGGCTTGGCCGCGACATAGGCCATCGCCGCCACCTCGCCCGCCTCGAGCTTCTTCAACGCCAGCGCGTGATCGTCAAACACCGGCTCGACCTTGATCTTGAGCAGCGCGAGCACCACCGGGCCGGTCACCCGCGCGCCGCCGGCGAAGTCGATCTTCTTGCCAGCGAGATCTTCGAGGCGCGTCACCTCGGCGCGCGCGATGACGTGCAGCTCCTGGTTGTGCAGTTTGGCGATGTAGGTGACGGCATCCATGGTGGGCGGCGAGCCGTGCTGCTTGGCGTAGTCGAGCACGTCGGTCTGCGCGATCGTCATGTCGACGCCGTGCACCGCAGCGAGATCGACCAGCCCCTCGACCCCGTCGTGGCCCACCACCGGCAGCAGGCGCCGCGTCGCGCCGTCGTCGATCACCGCGGCAAGATCCTGAGCCATCTGGATCGACGCGGGATCGCCTGAGGTCAGCAGCTCGACCAGCCCGCGATTGGCGCGCTCGGCGAGGGTCTCGGCCCGCGCCGCGCCCAACAGGCCGCCGCTGAGCAGGATCGCCACTGCGGCGCAACGGACATATTGAGAGAACATCGGTGTCGACCGTGTCATCTTCATCGCCTTTTCATCGCCTTTCTTCCGCTTGTCGTTCACTGCGGTGTCGCGCGCAGGCGCTCAAGCCGCGCGATCGCCTCGGCGCTTCCGGCCGCCGCGGCGCGGCGGTACCAGTCGACGGCCGTCGCGGCGTCGCCGGCGAGGCCGAGCGCGCCGATCTGGCGCAGGAACAACGGATCGTAGCTTTTGGCGAGGCCGCATTCGGCAGCGGCGTCGCCGGCAAACGCGGCGCGCTCGAAGAAGCGCCGCGCCGAGACGATGTCGCCGGCCGCCAGCAGCTCCTCGCCGCGCCGCACCATCACGGGGGTCTCGGCGCCGGGCGCGGCATCGCGGTGCGGCGGACGCGTCGGCGCCGGGTCGATGTCGAGCGCCGTCCCCTGCGCCGCGCCGGCAGATGGGGCCTCCGTCGCGGCGGGCACCGCCGGCAAGGCCGCGACTGCCACCTTCGGTTCGTCGGCTGCCTTGGGCAGCGTCGCAGCGGCCGCTTGCTGTTGCGGTGGGGCGGCGGGTTGCGGTGGCGGCGGAATGTCGGCGTCGCGCTGCGCCGGCGCGGCTGCCGGCGGCACCGGGGCCGGGGCTTCGGCGTGCGGCGCGGCTCCGGCTGCCGTCTCGCCTTGCTGCGCCGGGGCGGTTGCATCGGATGATGGGCCCGAGGCGGGCTCGATCGCCGGCGCTTGTGCCGCGGCGCTGGCCGGCGCCTCGGCACCGCTTTGCGCGGTGCTTTCCTCGCTTGGCGGCGGTGGCGGCGGCTCCGCGGCGACGTCCGCCGCGCCCGGCGCCGACGCGGCGGCGGGCAACGGCGGCACCGCCGTCACGACCGTCGCCGGCGGCTCCTGCGGCGCGCGCGGCGCAAGCAGATAGAGCAGCGCTTGCCCCGACAGCGTTACGACGGCGACATAAAATGCAATCGTGACGCCCTTCAACAGGCGGCGCTTCCAGCGCCGCGGCGCTGCCGGCGAAGCGCGGGCCGCGCGTATCGCGATCGGCTCGACAACAGCAGGCGGCGCTTGCGCTGCCGCGCTTTCTTCCGGCGGCTCGTCTGCCGCCGCGCTTTCCACCGGCGGCTCGTCCGCCGCCGCGGAAAATGGCGAGGACGGCCCGGTGTCGCGCTCGCCGCCGCGACGCGACGCGTCCAGCACCACGCGCGCCAGCCGGTTCACCTCGGCCGGGCTGCCGCCGCAAGCGGCGGCGATGGTGCTCACCGTCGCCGGCGGGAAGAGCGCCGCGTCCTCTTCGCCGAGCGCGTTGAGCTGGCACTGGATAAAGGCGGCGACTTCCTCCGGCTCGAGCCGTTCAACCTCGACCCGACCGGCGATCGCCGAGCGCAGGAATTCGAAGGGCGGCGTCTCGAGCCGCTCGGCGACGCCGTGCCCGGTGAGCAACACCACCGGCATCACATGCGGCCCGTCGAGCTGGCTGAAGCGCAGCAGCTCGTCGAAGGTGCGCAGATCGAGCGCCTCGACGCCGTCCAGCAGCAGCACCCGGGTGATGCCGTTGCGCGCCTCGAGCATCAGATGCGCCAGCAACGTCCAGAGGCCGCCGCTATCGGGCTCCTGGCCGAGGCCGAGCGCTCGGTTGTAGGCGCGCACGATGTCGCGGAAGTCCATGTCGGCGTGGCAGCGCACCAAGCTCGCGCGGCGGCGCCCGTCACCCTCCTCGGCGAGAAAGCGCTCGATGAGCTCGCCATCGGCGCCGGTCTCGCCGACAAGGAGCACGAAGGTGTAGCCCTTCGCGAGCTGCCGGGCGATCGCCGCGGCGAGGAAACGGTGGTGATGGTCGGAGCGGA
>JBKQTR010000003.1:0-3222 GCA_052143095.1 Allostellaceae bacterium | reverse complement strand
TGCTGAAGAGCGCGCACTTTGCAAACAGAATAGTTTCGCACACCGGGCCTGGGAAGGGTGAAGCAGCCGGGCGCTTACAGTTCTTCCTTACGCAACACGGAACGTGACGGGTCGCGCGGGTCCACATGGATCTTGACCGTGGACCCCTTGTAGGATTCCGCCCAAGCCTTGGCTTCTTCCTCGTCGTCGTGGCCAAACAAGCTGCTGTAATCGCCCGTTTGAAGTTCAGGGTTGCGATAGAAGTAAGTGAGAGTGGCAAGGTAGTAGACGATGTCTCGCTTGCCGGCCGCCTGTCTTTGCTCGACAACACTGACAGTATCGATGGTGGCGGAGACCACTGGCCAATTGCGGCCACGGAGGCCGTTCAGCCACTGAACGAAGAACCTCCAGTGATAGGCCACGCCCAAGATGGCCGCGATTACCGTGAGAATCGGAAAAGCATACCAATCGTAGGGCGTTCCGCTCCAAATCATGCTGGCGATTGGCTGATTCATGTTCAAGCTCAATATACACGGAGTGGGGTTGACCATCACATGGGATCCGATGGCGGAGCGAACGTATGGATTTCGAAATTCAACTCGTGGGGACAGCCGGCTGGTTAGCGTGCGGAGACGGCCTGCCGCAGGCGCGGCGCCTTCTCTTCTTTTGCAGCCAGGTATTCGTTGACGGCTGCTGCGGCTTTGCGGCCTTCGGCGATGGCCCAGACAACAAGCGACTGTCCGCGGCGCATGTCGCCGGCGGCGAAGACGCCTTCGCGGGAGCTCATGTAGTTGGTGGTGGCGACGTTGCCGCGATTGTCGAGGGCGAGCGAGAGCTGCTCGATCATGCCGTTGCGGATGGGACCGAGGAAGCCCATGGCGAGCAGGACCAGATCGGCGTCGAGGGTGAATTCAGTGCCCGGGAGGGCCTCGAACTTGGGCGCAGGGCCGACACGGACACAGTGAAGCTGCTTGACGTTGCCATTGGCGTCGCCGGTGAATTTCACAGTATTGATGCTCCAGTCGCGAATGCCGCCCTCCTCGTGCGAGCTTTCAACGCGCAATTGCAGCGGCCACAGCGGCCAGGGCGTGGAGGCGGCGCGCTCCTCGGGCGGGCGGGGCATGATCTCAAACTGATGGACGCTTTTTGCGCCCTGACGATGGCTGGTGCCGAGGCAGTCTGCGCCGGTGTCGCCGCCGCCGATGATGACGACGCGCCTGCCGGTGGCGAGGATGGGGGCGGCAGCTCCCATGGATCGAAGAAGCACTTCTTCCGAGTCGCCTTCGTTGCGGCGGTTCTGCTGGGGCAGGAACTCCATGGCGAAGTGAATGCCCTTGAGCTCGCGGCCGGGGATGGGCAGGTCGCGGGGCGCTTCCGCTCCGCCGCAGAGGAGGATGGCGTCGAAGCCTTCAGTGAGCGACTCGACGGAGACGTTGACGCCGACATGGGCGTCGGTCTGGAAGATAACGCCTTCGGCCTTCATCTGCCCGATGCGGCGGTCGAGGACGTGTTTCTCCAGCTTAAAGTTGGGAATGCCGTAGCGAAGAAGGCCGCCGATGCGGTCGTTCTTCTCGAAGACGATGACGGAGTGGCCTGCGCGGCGAAGCTGTTGCGCCGCAGCAAGACCAGCAGGGCCGCTGCCAACGACGGCGACGCGCTTGCCGGTAGCCTGCTCGGGCGGCTCGGGATGGATCCAGCCTTCGTCCCAGGCGCGCTCGACGATGGAGCGCTCGATGAGCTTGATGGAGACGGGCGGCTGATTGATGCCGAGAACGCAGGCGGCCTCGCAGGGAGCGGGGCAGATGCGGCCGGTGAACTCAGGGAAGTTGTTGGTTGAGTGCAGGCGGCGAATGGCCGCTTCCCAACGGTTGTTATAGACGAGATCGTTCCAGTCGGGGATGAGATTGTTGACCGGGCAGCCGGTGTGGCAAAAGGGAACGCCGCAGTCCATGCAGCGAGCGCCCTGCTCGCGCTGTTTTTCTTCAGGGAACGGCTCGAAGATTTCGAACCAGTCGCGAATGCGCTCGTTGGCCTTGCGGCGCGTGGGTTGTTCCCGTTGAAGCTCAAGAAATCCTGTGACCTTACCCATGTTGCACCTCTGCCGCGGTTGCTGCCGTCACCAGAGGCGACGATGTAGTTGGTGAAGCGTAGACTGCGGTAGCGCGCGCAACCCCCAGAACGCGCTTGTACTCGTGGGGAAAGATTTTGATGAATTTGGGCTGGGCGTCGGCCCAGTGTTCGAGAACCCAGGCGGCGCGAGGGCTGCCGGTGAGGTCGCGATGACGAGCGAGCAGCTCGCGCACGCGATCAACATCGGCGGCATCAGCGAGCGGCTCGAGATCAACACTGGCCGTGTTGCAGCGGCGCGTGGAGAAATCGCCCTTATCGTCGTAAACGAAGGCGAAGCCGCCGTTCATGCCAGCGGCAAAGTTGCGGCCGGTGGAACCGAGGACAACGACGAAGCCGTTGGTCATGTACTCGCAGCCGTGGTCGCCCACGCCCTCAACCACGGCGGTTGCGCCGGAGTTGCGGACGGCGAAGCGCTCGCCGGCGATGCCGTTGATGAAGGCTTCGCCGCTGGTGGCGCCGTAAAGGACCACGTTGCCGACGAGAATGCTTTCTTCAGGCAGGAAGCTGGAGGTTTTGGGTGGGTAGGCGATGAGACGCCCGCCGGAGAGTCCTTTGCCCATGTAATCGTTGGCGTCGCCCTCAAGTTCGAGCGTGACGCCCAAGGGAACAAAGGCGCCGAAGCTCTGGCCGGCCGAGCCGTGGAAGCGGAAGTGAATTGTGCCGTCAGGCAATCCCGCGGAGCCGTAGCGGCGGGCGATTTCGCCGCCAAGCATGGCGCCGACAGTGCGATGCACGTTGCGAATAGCGAAGGCGCCTGCGACGGGGGTTTGGGATTCGAGCGCGGGCTTGGCTTTGGCGATAAGAGCGTGGTCGAGAGCCGGGCCGAGGCCATGATCCTGGCTGGTGGTGCGGCGGCGGGCGACGCGCGAAGGCAGCGTGGGCATGTGGAGAATCGACGAGAGATCGATTCCCTTGGCCTTCCAATGGGCATCGGCAACGGAGACGTCGATCTTTTCCACGCGGCCCACCATCTCATCGACGGTGCGGAAGCCGAGCTTGGCCATGTACTGGCGCATCTGCTCGGCGATAAAGAAGAAAAAGTTGATGACGTGCTCGGGAGTGCCGGTAAAGCGCTTGCGCAGAACCGGGTCCTGGGTGGCGATGCCGACGGCG
>JBKQTR010000002.1:0-23021 GCA_052143095.1 Allostellaceae bacterium | reverse complement strand
GGCCTGGCCAAGCGCGACGCACCGCCCCGTCCGACGCCTCTTTTTGGTCCCACCAGATTGGTAGGACCATACAGGCACCCCGCCCGGCGATCAACACAATATCGCAATCTGGCCCTACCAATTTGGTGGGGCCAGTGTTATCCTGGAGCATGTACGACACCAGCGCGAAACCGATCATCACGAAGCTGATGGAATTCGTCGCCGAGCGGCGGCTGCAGCCGGGCGACCGGCTTCCCTCCGAGCGCGAGCTGGCGGAACGTCTCGGCGTCGGCCGGAATGCCATCCGCGAGGCGATCGCCATGCTCGCCTCGCTGCGGGTCGTCGAGGCCCGGCCGCAATCAGGCATCTATCTGCGCGAGGTGCGGCACCGCTCGAGCTTCGAGGCGCTGGTGCTGCTGTCGCAGCTGGGCCTGCCGCCGACGGTGCGCGAGATCGGCGAGACGATGGAGGTGCGGGCGGCGCTGGAGCGGTCGGCGATCGAGCACGCCTGCGCGCGGCGCGACGATGGCGATCTGGCGGCGCTCGACGGCATCCTCGAGAGCACGGCGGCGGTGATCGCGGCGAAAGGCAATATCGCCGAGGAAGACAACGCGTTCCATCTCGCCCTGGTCGGCGCGGCGCATAATGCGATCCTGGTGCGCGTGCTCAACGCGTTCTATGAGCTGACCCTGCCGCGGCGCCGGCTCTATTTCGCGCGACCGCAGCGCGGCAAGGCTTCCCACAAGCAGCATGAGCAGATCGTCGCCGCCGTGAAAGCGCGCGACGTCGAGCGCGGCATCGCGCTCATGCATCATCACATGGAGACCGCCCGCTCCTACTGGCGTGCCGAGCTGGCCGGTCGGTGAGATCCGCGCCTTTCCCTCGATCCGGAGACAAAGATGCAGCAGAAAAGCGATCCGGCGCCGAGCCTGGATGACAGCCGACAGAGCCTCTATGCGCCGGTAACGCGCGAGGAAACCGCCTATCACCTCTGGCAGCAATTCGATGCGGCTCTGGCGCGCAAGCTGTCGGAGTTCTTCGTCGGCGGGCTCTACCGGCGCGAGGTGCTGCCGCAGCGCGAGCGGGAACTCTGTGCGGTGGCGGCGCTCACAGTGCTGCGCTGCGCCGACGAGCTGCGGCTCCACATCCATGCCGCGCGCAACAAAGGCGCCACCAAGGAGGAGATCACCGAGGTGATCTTCCAGATGGTGACCTATGGCGGCGCGCCCGCTCTCGTGCAGGGGCTGAGAACGGCAAAAGCCGCCTTCATCGAGCGCGGCGAATGGGACGGCCCGGCGTAAGGAAGCGCCGCTACTTCCGGGATCCGTGCAAGAGCTGCCAGACGCGGCCGGCGGTGAGCGGCATCTGCAGCCGATCGGCCAGCTCCGCGCGGCCGCTGCGCGCGAGCGCGTCGGCCACCGCGTTGACGGCGGCCGGCGTGGCGCCGATCGTGCCGAGCTCGCCGACGCCTTTGACGCCCAGCGGGTTGGTGAGGCAGGGCGTCGACTGATCGAGCTCCGTCTTGAAGCGGTGGACGAGATCGGCCCGCGGCATGGCATAATCCATGAAGCTCGCGGTCTGAGCCTGGCCGCTGTCGCGCTCGTAGATGAGATGCTCGGTGAACGCCTGGCCGAGTCCTTGCACCGCGCCGCCATCCAATTGCCCGCGGACGATCATCGGGTTCACCGCGCGGCCGACATCGTTGACCGAGGCATAGTCGACGATGTCGACGTGACCGGTGTCGGGATCGATCTCGACCTCGCAAATATGGCAGCCATTGGGCCAGGTCGGACCGCCCACCGTCGTCGTTGAATCGATGAAGATGCGCTGCTCGGGCTGGCGGGCGGCAAGCTCGAACAATCCGACCCGATGGTCGGTGCCGGAGACCTGGAAGACGCCCTCGACATACTCGATGTCGGCGGCGGCGGCCTCGAGTTCCTCCGAAGCAAGGTCGCGCGCCGTCGTCATCGCCTTTTCGGAGGCGACGCGAATGGCCGAGCCGCCGGTGAAGAGCGAGCGCGAGCCGGCGCTGCCGAAGCCCGAGCCGCGATCGGTGTCGCCCTGAACGATGCGGATCTTGTCGATGGAGACGCCGAACACGTCAACGGCGAGCTGGGCATAGCTGGTCGCGATCCCCTGACCCATCGCCTGCGTCGCCGCATAAATCTCGATCTCGCCGTCGCCGCGCACCGCGACCGTGACGCGCTCGTCGAGGACGTTTCCGCCGGTCCATTCGAGGAAGGTGGCGATGCCGCGGCCGCGCAGCTTGCCGTTGCGCAGCGACGCCTTGGCGCGTGCGTCGAAACCCTGCCAGTCCGCGAGCTTCAGCGCCTGGTTCATTACGGATTCGAACTTGCCGCTGTCATAGGTCTGCCCCATCGGGTTGGTGTAGGGTATCTGCTCCGGCCGGATCATGTTGCGGCGCCGGATCTCGGTCGGCTCGAGCCCGAGCTTGCGCGCGGCCGCGTCCATCAGCCGCTCGATGATGTAGATCGCCTCCGGGCGGCCGGCACCGCGATAGGCGCCGGTGGGCGCGGTATTGGTCAAGACCGCCTGGAGCGTGAAGTCGATGGTCTTGATGTCGTAGATGCTGGTCGAGACCCACGGCCCGATCATCAACTGAATGATGATGCCGACGGTCGTGCCATAGGCGCCGATATTGGCCCGCGAGTTCACGCGGAACGCCAGCACGCGGCCGTTCGCATCGAGCGCCAGTGCCGCGCGGCTCTGCACGTCGCGCCCGTGGGTCGCGGCGAGAAACTCCTCGATGCGCTCGGCCGCCCAGCGGACGGGACGCTTCACCGCGCGGGTACAGAACGCCAGCACGATGTCCTCGGGATAGATCCCCGTCTTCATGCCGAAGCCGCCGCCGACATCGCCGACCAGCACGCGCACCTTCTCATGCGGCAGGCCCAGCACTTCGTCACACAGCGAATCGCGCACCCCGGACGGCATCTGGCTGCTCATGCGCAGCGTGATGCGGTCGCCCTCGGGATCGTAGAAGGCGATGGTGCTGCGCGGCTCCATCGGCGTCGGCGCCAGGCGCTGGTTGGTCAGCTCGAGCTCGACGATATGCGCCGCCTGCTTGAAAGCAGCCTCGGCGGCCGAAGCGTCGCCATGGCGCATCTGCGCGACGATGTTCTGCGCGTCCGCGGCCACGGCCTGGTCCATCTCGACCGCGGCCGGAAGCTCCTCGTACTCGACCGCGACGGCGTCGGCGGCGTCGCGCGCCTCAGCATAGGTCTCGGCAACGATCGCCGCGACAGCCTCGCCGACGAAGCGCACCGTCTCGAAGGCCAAGGCGCGGCGCGGCGGCGTCGTGGCGGGCGAGCCATCCGGCCGCTGGAAGATCGGCGCCATCGGGATCGACTTGACCCCGGCCTTGACCAGATCCTCGCCGGTGACGATGGCGACGACGCCCGGCAGGCGCCGCGCCGCCGAGGCGTCGAGCGACACGAAGCGCGCATGCGCGTGCGGCGAGCGCAGGAAGAACAGATGGGTCGCCCCGGGCAGCGATACGTCACCGGCGTAGACGCCGGCGCCGGTCAACAGCCCCTTATCCTCGATCCGGAGAACCGCCTGTCCGCTCCCGAACCGTCCAACACTCGATTCCGCTGCCACACCGCGCCTCCGCGATCGTCAAACCCTGCACTCATGCCGGTTTAGCGACGGGCTCGAAGGACGGCAAGCTATGCTGCCATGCGATACCGGATGGGCAGGCGCTTGAGGCCGCCCAGAAAGGAGGTTTCCGTCCAGCTCGGCCGCCCCGCCAACGCGATATGCTCAACCCGCGCGAGCAATTCCCGGAACAGCGCAATCATCTCAGCGCGTGCCAAATGCTGGCCGATGCAGGCGTGAATCCCGTAGCCATATCCGAGATGGCGGTTGGGCGACCGGTCCGCCAGAAAAGCGAAGGGGCGATCGAAGACCTCCTCGTCGCGATTGGCGGAGGGATAGCACATGAGGAGATGGTCGCCGGCCCTAATCTTCTGGCCGCGCAGCTCATAATCCTCGACCGCGGTGCGGAAGAAATGCTTCACCGGCGATACCCACCGCACCATTTCCTCGACCGCCGCGGGGATGATATCCGGATTGGCCCGGAGCTTGCCGAGCTCGTCCGGGTTCTCGATCAAGGCGAGGAGTCCGCCGGCGACGGTCGAGCTGGTCGTGTCGTGCCCGGCGCTCGCCAAGGCGATGTAGTAGGAATAGGCCTCGAAGTCGCCGATGGGTTGGCCGTCGATCTCGGAATTGGCGATGATCGAGGCGACATCGTCGCGCGGATGGCGCCGCCGGTCGGCCACGACCTCCTTGAAGTATTCGATATAGTCGAGCGTCGCCTTGATCAGATCCGAGCCGCGCTGCATCTCGGGGTCGCCGCCGCCGAAATAGGCCTGCGTGATCTTAAGCAGCCGCTCTTCGTCCTCGTCCGGCAGGCCGAGGATCATCATGATGATGCGCAGCGGATACCACACCGAGACGTCGTTGACGTAGTCGCATTCGCCGCCGAACGAGCGAAGCCGGTCGACGCTTTCCCGTGCCAGCCGGGCGATCTTCTCTTGGAGCTGTCGCAGCTGGCGCGGCTGAAACCAGGCATGCGTCAACTTCTGATAGGCGCGGTGGTCGGGGTTGTCCATCTGATTGATGGCGCGGACCAGCATCGGCCTGCCGCCCATCACCTCCTTGACCTTGGCCTCGAAGTCGATCGTCAGGAGCTTGGTTCGCTTGGCGTTGATGAAGCGATCGTTCTGCCGTTCGACCTCGATGATGTCCTGGTGCCTGGCGACCGTCCAGAACGGCCGATAGCCTTCGGGTTCGGTCCAATGCACGGGATCCTCCCGGCGCAACGCCGCGAACAGCCGATGCTGCGCCTCGGGATCGCCATAGATCTTGTGGTCGGTGATCGCGTTGTCGATCGTCGTGTCCATCATCGTCGCCTCCTCCCCAAGCGTTTTCGCGGCATGATCCCGCCGCCGGCTATGCCATCACGAGCACCGGCTTGACGACATCGCCCGTCTCCATGTCCTCGACCGCCTGGTTGATGCGGTCGAAGGGATAGGTTCTGACCAGGGCCGCCAGAGGCAGCATGCCCTTGCGGTAGAACTCGATCATCGTGGGAATGAAGGCGGCGGGCGTCGCATCGCCTTCGACGACGCCGCGCAGCGTGATCCCCCCGGCGATCAGCGTGCTCGCCTCGACGCAATACTGCGTGCCGCGCGGCGGCGCTGCGACCTGGGCCGACTGGCCACGCGCGCGCAGGCACTTGACGGAACTCGCGACCACGGCGGGCACCCCGGTGGTGTCGAAGGAGAAATGGGCGCCCCGCCCGGTGAGCTTCACGATCTCTCCGGCAATGTCCGGCCCGCGCCCATCGATGACGTGGGTTGCGCCGATGTCGCGCGCGAGCCGCAGGCGATTTTCTTTGACATCGACCGCGATAATCGTCGTGCAGCCGACAATGCGCGCAGCGATGACCGCCGCAAGCCCGACCGAGCCGGCGCCGAAAATCGCGATCGACGTGCCGGCGGCGGGTGCAAGCGCCAGCATCACCGAGCCCATGCCGGTCTGAATGCCGCAGCCCAACGGCGCCAGCAGCTCCAGCGGCAGGTCGCCGGCGATCTTGACGACGTTGCGCGCGGTGGCGATGGCGTAGGTGGCGAAGGCGGATTGGGCGAAGAAATGCCCGCCAAGCGCCGCGCCGTCGCGTGAGAGCGCCGGACCCGGGGATCGCTCGCCGAAAAGATTGATCGAGCGAAAGTGGTCGCAATAGCCCGGCGCGCCTGCCGCGCAGTTGGCGCAGAGGCCGCAGGAGCCGAAGCTCATGAGCACGTGGTCGCCGGCTTGCACATGGGAGACGCCCGGCCCCACGCGCTCGACGATCCCCGCGCCCTCATGGCCGAGGACGCGCGGCAACGGCACCGGGATGTGCTGGAGCTTGACGGCGAGATCGGTGTGACAGATGCCGCAGGCATGCACCCGCACCAGCACCTCGCCGGCTTGCGGCTCGCCGAGATCGCAGGCCGCGATCTCGAAGGGTGCATCGGGTGCCGTGGCCACGGCTGCTCTGATCCTCACGGGCGTCCTTCCTCCGATCGGTCGGATGGCAGGCTTTCAGTTGTCGATCCAGCGGACGGCGTCGGCGATCCCGGCGCGGCTGGTGCGAAACCGGTTGACCGGATGCGCGGCATCCTCGTAGCCAAACGAGATCGCGCAAACGACCAGACGCTCATCGGGCAGCTGGAAATGCGCCCGTATGAATGCCGGATAGGCCGCGAGCGCGGCCTGCGCGATGCTGGCGACGCCGAGGCTGCGGGCCGCCAGCGCGAAATTGCTCACATAGGCGCCGCAATCGACCGCGCCATAGACGCCGAGCGCTTCGTCGGTGGTGACGATGGCGACGTGCGGCGCGCCGAAAAGCCGGAAATTCTCGAGGCGCTGGCGTGACGCGGCGGCGCGGTCGCCGCGCGCGATGCCGACGCTTTCATAGAGCTGAAAGCCGCACTCGCGCCGCCGCGCCAGATAGACATCGCGGTATTCGCGCGGGAACGCAAAATCCGGAGCGGCCTGATGCTCGAGCGCGTGTCGGCTCAACGCCTCGCGAAACCGGTCGGTCGCTGCGCCGCTGGTCAGCACGATGCGCCAGGGCTGCGCGTTGCACCAGGAAGCGGTGCGTTGCGCCAGCAGCAGGATGCGCTCGATGGCGTCCCGCGGCACCGCATCGGGCAGAAACGCCCGACAGCTGTAACGCTGCGCGAGCAGGTCGGTCAGGGTGTCGGCCGCGCCGCCCCGGGTTGCCGGAACGCGCTGCTCCGAGATCATGCCGCCGCCGCCCATTCCGTCTCTCCTCTCCAGGCCCTGGTCTAGTCGGGGATCACGTAGACCCGATCTCCCTCGATCCGGACCGGATAAGCCTTCACGGGGTCCTCCGCCGGCAGAGACAGCGCCCTGCCGCTGCGGATGTCGAAGGTCCCGGCGTGGAACGGGCATTCGACCACGCCATTGTCGACAAAGCCTTCCGCGAGCGACGCCTGACCATGGGTGCAGGTGTCGTCGATCGCATAAAAGGCGCCGTCGAGGTTGAACACGGCGATCGGCCCGCGGCCCGGCACCTCCAGGCGCTTGGCTTCGCCGGATTTCAGCTCATCGGTTCGACAGGCGAGCAGCATGGCGAGAGCCTCGTCGCAAGCGGCGGAGAACAGAGCAATTGCATGTGCCACCGAGCCGTCGGTGGGAGATTGACCACGGAGACACAGAGAGCACGGAGAAGTGAAGAATGGCGCGCGTCGCGCGCCCAACACCTGTTCTCCGTGCCCTCCGTGCCTCCGTGGTGAACTCCGTGGGCGATAGCCCTGGGGCGGAGAAGGGCGGCGGTGCTCTTGCCGGGCGGCATCGTCACGCGGCGCCACGCGCCGCCTCGGCCTGGCGCTGGTGCTTCATCAGATGACGGTGGAGCTTGGTGAGATGCACTGTCATCTCGGCCGCCGCCGCTTCCGCGTCGCGGGCGCGGTAGTGCCTGAGAAACCGGCGGCGGGACTCGATCAGCTCGAGCTTGGGCGTCGGTCCGGCATTTGCCATGAAATGGCGCAGGATCTCGTACATGGCGTCGACCACGACGACAAAGACCTCGTTGCGCGTCGCCTGCGCCACCGCGATGTAGAACTGCGCGGCGGCATCGAGTCGGTCGGGGAAACTGTCGGCGATTGCCGTCTGATCGATGATGCGCTCGAGCTTGGCGAAGTCGGCTTCCGTGGCCCGCTCGCAGGCGAGCCGGATGACCACCTGCTGCAGCAGCATGCGGGCCTCGGTCAGATTGTCCAACGAGATGCGGCCCAAAGAGAGCATGTCGCGGATCGACTGGGTCACCGCGGTCGGATTGCCCCGCTGAATGAAGGCGCCGCCCTTGACGCCTTTTTGCAGCGCCACGACCCCGGCAATCTCCAAGCTGCGCAGCGCCTCGCGCACCGCCGTCCGGCTCACGCCGAACTGCCGCGCCAGGTCGCGCTCGGCCGGCAGCTTGTCGCCCGGGCCGAGCTTGCCCGTGGCCAGCTCTTTGCGGACCTGCGCGCAGATCTCCTCGAAGACCCGCCGGGTCCTAATCGGACCGAAGGCCGGCGTCTCCCGCGCGGCAGGCTTGCCCGCGGCATCGCGCGCCGCCTTGCGCGGCGGCGAGGATCGACCGCCACGCGACGCGGGCGGGCGCGGCCGATCGGCGCTCACGGGCGGCGCGCGCGAGCGGCAAGAGGACCGGCCGCGCCTCCTTCCGAAACCACGCCTTCAGCGACCAGCGAATCGACCGCCTCGGGCGCAAGCCCGAGAAGCTCCTGCAAGACCGCGCGGCTGTGCTCGCCCGCCAGCGGCACCCCCGCCCGCGCCGCGGCGCGCGCACGCGTCATCTGGAATGGCGGGTTCGGCACCAGGAAAGGCCCGGAGCCGTCGTCGATCCCGGCGAAGCTCCCGCGGGCGGCGTAATGCGGATCGGTCATCGCGTCGCGCAGCGTGAGATAGCGCGAGCACGGGATGCCGGCGGTCATCAGCGTGACCTCGCATTCCTCGGCGGGACGCTCCATCGTCCATTGCTCGACCAGGCCCATCAGCTCGTCCCAATGCTGCTCGCGCGCGCCGACCGTGGCAAAGCGCCGGTCGATTTTCCACTCGGGACGACCGATGGCATCGCAGAGATTCTCGAAATTGTTCTGACTCACCGGCGCGACGATGACATAGCCGCCTTCGGCACGCAGCGGCAAATAGAGGTGCCGCCGGCGGTCGGAGGGGAATTGCGCCTCCTGGAACTCGTAGACCAGCATGTCGAACATGCCGTCCATCAGCGAGACGTCGATGAACTGGCCAAGCCCCGTGCGCTCCCGTTGAAAGAGCGCCGTCTCGATCGCCGAGAAGGCATAGATGCCGCCCAGGATATCGGCGATGAAGATGCCGCTCTTGGCCGGACGCTCCTGCCCATCCTGATAGCTGAGCTGCGCCCTGTCGTAGCCGCTCGCGGCATGGATCACCGGCGCATAGGCGGGCCGGCCGGCGCCCGGGCCGCTTTGGCCGAAGCCCGAGATCGAGCAATAGATCAGCCGCGGATTGATGTCCGCAAGGCTCGCATAGTCGAGGCCGAGCCGGCGCATCACGCCCGGCCTGAAATTCTCCACGACGATATCGGCCTGGCGCACGAGCTTGCGGATGATCTCAATCGCTTCGCGCCGCTTCAAATCCAGCACGATGCTGCGCTTGCCGCAATTGAGCTGGCCGAAATAGGTGCTGCGTCCCTGCCGCAGCGGCGGCCGGGACCGCATGTGATCGCCGTCGGGCGGCTCGATCTTGATGATCTCGGCGCCGACATCCGCCAGCAGCCGCGTGCATTTCGGGCCCGCCATCATGATGGAGAAATCCAGGACCCGGATGCCCGCGAGCGCGTCGGCGCGTGAACCCTGAGGCGTCGTCATGGGCGGGTGCGACCTCCAAAGCGTTTCCCGCGCCCGGCTCGGCCGTTCACAGGCCGAGAGCGGCGGCGGAAGCCGTGCATAGGCTGCGCAAGCGCTCGCGGCCCACCTGGTCCACATAGCCCGGATGGCCGCCGGCGCGGTTGACGTAACGGTCGAGATAGGAGCGGAAGCCGGCCTCGTCGGCGCTCGCCGTGACGTAATCGGCGAGATGCGCCTCGTCCATGCCGTAGAAGCCGGCGCTGGCCGTCGGATGCGCGCCGAACGGCGCTTCGACCACGGCATCGACGAACGCCGCGGGAATCTTGGTCAGGTGATTGTCGCGCCGGATCGTCTCGGGATCGACGATGCGATCGACCGTGACCACGACGCGCTTTGCCGCCTGGGCCAGGAGCGGATCGAAGAACGTGCCGCCCAGGAGCTGCACGTTGCCGTATTCATCCGCCTGTTGCCCATGCAGCAGCAGCAGGTCGGGCTGGATGGCCGGCACGGCGAACATCGGCCTTTCGCCGGGCCGGCGCGGCACCGGGCGATAGCACTCCGGATTGACGCGCGGCAGATCCGTTGCTATGTCGGGGATCAGCATGTACGGCAGATCGGTCGCCCCCGCGCGCAAGCCGCCGGCAATGGCCGGGCCGTCCATCTCGCGGATCTCGATCGTACCGGCCTCGGCGGCGCGCCGGAAATGCGGCGCCAGGCCGAACTGCTCGAAGCTGATGAAGACGCAAGCCGTGCGCGAGACGCAGCCGGCGCCGATGAGCATGTCCGGCGCGATGCTGCCGGGCGCCGGGACGAGCCGCAGATTGCGCAGACCACGGCGCACGACCTCGCGCACCAGCGCCATCGGCTGCGAATTGAAGATCCAGCCGCCGGTCGCGACCTCCATGCCGTCCTGCAAGGCCGCGAGCGCCGCGCTCAGGCTCTTGAGCTTGGATGCGCGCTGCACCGCCGCGCTCACTGCAAGAGGTGGCGAGAGATCACCACCCGCTGTATCTGGTTGGTGCCCTCGAAAATCTGGTTGATCTTGGCGTCGCGCATCATGCGCTCGACGGGATAGTCCTTCATGTAGCCGGCGCCGCCGAAGATCTGCACCGCGTCGGTCGTCACCTTCATCGCGACGTCGCTGGCGAAGCATTTCGCCATCGAGGCCATCATCGAGAGATTGCTCATGTCGCCGGCATCCACCTGCCGGGCGCATTCATAGACCAGGCTGCGCGCGGCCTCGAGCTGCATGGCCATATCCGCCAGCATGAACTGGATGCCCTGGAACGCGGCGATCGCCCGGCCGAATTGCATCCGCTCCTTGGCGTAGGCAACCGCCGCGTCGAGCGCGCCTTGCGCCAGCCCGACCGAGGCCGCGCCCACCGTCGGCCGATTGAGGTCGAGGATGCGCATGCAGGCGATGAAGCCCTTGCCCTCCTCGCCAACCCGGTTCTCGGCTGGCACGCGCATGTCCTCGAAGAAAAGCTGAACATTGGGCACGCCGTTCAGCCCCATCTTCCGCTCGTTCTTGCCGACCTTGAAGCCGGGCGTCTTGGCATCGACGATGAACGCGCTGATCCCGTCGAAGCCCCGCCCCTCGGAGGTGCGGGCGAAGACGAGAACGTAGTCCGCGACATTGCCCCAGGTTATGTAGCATTTCTGGCCGTTGATCACATAGGCGGCGTTGCCGTCGCGCACCGCCTTGGTCTTCATCGAGGCGACATCCGAGCCCGCCTGCGGCTCGGTCATCGCCACGGCGGTCATGGTGCGGCCCTTGGCGACCTCCGGCAGAAAGCGCCGCCGCTGCTCCTCGGTGCCGAAATGCAGCAAGGGCAGGATGATGCCGATCGAATTCTGGCCGGCCAGCAAGGCCGCAGCCTCGGAGACCCGGGCGATTTCCTCGCGTGCCAGACATACCATGGTGAGATTGCCGCCGGGACCGCCATATTCCTCGGGAACCCAGAGCTGCAGCAATCCCATGTCGCCGAACACCGGGATCAGCTCCTTGGGCATGCGATCGGTCTCGTCCAGCTCCGCCGCGATCGGCGCCACGTGGCGCTCGACCATGCGGCGGATGCTGTCGCGAAAGGCGATCTGTTCGTCAGAGAGATACATCGTGCCAACCCTTCATCGACTTCCGGACATGCCTGGCGGCGCCCATCACGCCCGTCGCTTCTGCCAGGGGAATTTCGCTCTGAGAACGCCGGTGCCGTCGACCCGCTCGCGCAAGGTCGCGAGCTCCACCGCCGTCGGCGGCGGCGTCACCGGCGGCGCCGCGTCGCAAACGAGATCGAAGCCCGTGCGCTCCTGCACCTGCGCCAGCGTGACGCCGTCATGGAGAGATGCCACGCGCATGGCCTTCGTCACCGGCTCGAAGTCGAAGACGCCGAGCGGCGTCACGACGAGCTTCGGCCCGCCCGGCGGCAGCCCCCGGGCAACGCGGCTGTCACCGCCCTCGATATGCCCGGGCCCCGAGATGAAGTCGACCTTGGGCACCAGACTCGCGCGATCGTGCCGGAACATGATGACATAGAACCGCCTGGCGAGCGCCGTCAGGGCGCTGATGCCGACGGTACCGGGCCCGCGCAGGCGCGGCTTGGCATGGGGACCGACGCACACCGTGTTGATGTTGCCGAAGCGGTCGATCTGGAGCGCGCCGAGGATGGCGAAGTCGAAGAAATGCACCTTCCAGTCGATGAAATCGACCATTGCCGGCAGATCCATGACCGCTTCGCTGGTCGCGATGTTCTCGTAGTCGGCGGTCGGCCGAATGACCGGCGCGTCGGCATTCACCATGCCGCCGGGGCCGCTGACCCACCACAATCCCGGCGCCTGCATCCGCCGCGCCAGATTGCACGCCGCCACCTGAATATCGGAATTGGTGCCGATGATCGCCTTTTCGCCGTCGGCGAGATCGCGCGCCAGCAGCACCGCCATCAGCTCTCCCATCGAGTAGTCGGCCAAGCGGGTCTCCCGTTCCACGCGGCAAAATCTAATGGACTGACCATTAGTGTTATGATTTATTGGTGGCGCGTCAAGCGCCAATTTCCGGCGCCCCGAAAAAACAACGGGAGGAGCCAACGTGGAGCAGAGCGCAGCGGCGCACGGCGCGACAACCGGCCTCGGCGGCCGCTGACAGGAAGCGGCCGTGCTCGCCCTGGTCCCACAGGTCATCGTCGACGGTCTTTTGCTCGGGGCGGTTTACGCCATCGTCTCCGTCGGCCTGACCATGGTCTTCGGCGTCATGCGCATCGTGAACTTCGCGCATGGCGATTTTCTCATGCTCGGCCTCTATCTCACGTATGTCGCCGCGGCGATGCTCGGCCTCGATCCCTATCTGGCGCTGCTGTTCGTGCTGCCGATCGTGACGCTGTTCGCGGCGGCGGTGTACCAGCTCCTCATCCGGCCGATCCTCGGCAGCGCCGAGCACAATCAGGTGCTGGTCACGCTCGGCTTGTCGCTCGTGCTGCAGAACCTGGCGCTGGTGATTTTCTCGGCCGACCTCCACACGATCCCCTCCCGCATCGCCGCGAGCAAGTTCTACCTCGGCTCCGTCATCGTCCGGACGCCGTCGGCCATCGCCTGCGGCGTCTCGATCCTGGTATGCCTCGGGCTCTATCGGTTCCTGCGCAAGACGGATCTCGGCCGCCGCATCCGCGCCACCGCCGAGGATCGCGACGCCGCCTCGCTCTGCGGCGTATCGGTCAATCGGATGTACTTGCTGGCCTTCTGCATCGGCACCGGCTCGCTCGGCCTGGTGGCGCCGTTGCTGGCGCCTTTCCTCTATGTCGCGCCGTCGCTCGGCATCAACTTCACGCTCACCGCCTTCATCATCGTCGTGCTCGGCAGCATCGGCAGCTTCATCGGCGCGCTGGTCGGCGGGCTGCTGATCGGCGTCGTCGAGACGCTGGGCGGCCTCCTTACCAGCGGCTCGATGCCCTATCTCCTGACCTACGCGGTCTTCGTGCTGGTGCTGCTCTTCCGCCCCGCCGGCCTCTTCGGCAGGGCGCGGCTGTGAGCCGGAGATGGGAATGCGCGGCGCTCGCCGCAGCGGGGCTGACGCTGCTCGCCCTGCCGCTGGCGACCACGAGCTACCAGACGCACATCCTCATCCTCATCGCCTTCTACGGTGTCTTGGCGTTGGCGTGGAACGTGCTCGGCGGCATGGCCGGCCAGATCTCACTAGGGCATTCGCTCTTCATCGGCATCGGCGCCTATGTCTCGACGACCCTCTATCTCTGGCTCGGGATCAGCCCCTGGCTCGGCATGATCGCCAGCGCAATGGTCGGCGCGGTGATCGGCACCGCTCTCGGCTACGTGGTTTTCCATCGACGGCTGACCGGCATCTATTTCGCCCTGGTGACGCTCGCCTTCGCCGAGATGGCCTATTATCTCGTCAGCAATCTCGACGCGCTCGGCGCCAGCAACGGCCTCTCCATCCCGCCGGCGCCGGCGCCGGCAGCCTTCCAATTCTCGAGCAAGACGGCCTATTACTATGTCGCGCTCGGGCTGCTCGCGGTCACGGTCGCAGTGTCGCTCGCCATCCGCCGCTCGCGCCTCGGCTATCTGCTCTCCGCCATTCGCCAGAACGAGCGCGCCGCGGCGGCGCTCGGCATCAATGTCGTCGCCGGAAAGCTCGCTGCCGCCGCCATCAGCAGCGCGCTCGCCGCGGCGGCCGGCACCTTCTACGCACAATACCTGCTGTTCATCGACCCGGACTCGCTGCTGGGCATCTCATTTTCGGTGGAATCGCTGACCTACGCTTTCGTCGGCGGCATCGGCACCACCTTGGGCCCGCTGCTCGGCGCGGCGGTGCTGGTGCCGATATCGGAGGCGCTCCGCTCGATGCTGGGCGGGCGCTTCGCGGGCGCGCATCTCATCATCTACGGCGTCATTCTGATCGTGGTGGTGCGCGTCGCGCCCGACGGCCTCGCCGGCCCGTTCTCCCGCGCCTGGCGGCGGTGGCGGCGCGCATGACCGCTCCCCTGCTGCGCATCAGCGGCCTATCGAAGAGCTTCGGCGGGCTGCAGGTGCTCGGCGATATCAGCATCGACGTCGCGGCCGGCGAGATCGTCGGGCTCATCGGCCCCAACGGCGCTGGCAAGACCACGCTGTTCGAGATCGTCTCCGGCTTCATCCGGCCGAACAGCGGAACCATCGAGCTCGGCGGCGCCGACGTGACGCGACTGCCGCCGCACCGGCGTGCCCGGCTCGGCATCGCGCGCACGTTCCAGATCGTCCAGCCCTTCCTCGAGCTCAGCGTGCTGGAGAACGTGCTGGTCGGCGTGGTGGCCCAAGGCGGCACCGTCCGGGCGGCGCAGGAGCGGGCGGCGATGGTGGTCGAGCGCGTGCAGCTCGCCCGGCGGAGCGGCACTCTGGCGCGTCACCTGACGCTGCCGGAAAAGAAGCGGCTCGAGCTTGCCCGCGCGCTCGCGGTGCAGCCGCTTCTGTTGCTGCTCGACGAGGTGATGGCCGGCCTCACGCCGGCGGAGGTGGACGAGGTGATGCCGATCCTGCGCGACATCCGCGCCGGGGGCACGACGCTGCTGATCGTCGAGCATGTGATGCGGGCAATCATGAGCCTGTCCGATCGCATCGTCGCGATCGCCAACGGCCGCAAGATCGCCGACGGCAAACCCGACGCGGTGTCGCGCGACGAGGGCGTCATCGCCGCCTATCTCGGGCAGAGGCATCATGTCCCTGCTTGAAGTGACCGGGCTCTGCGCCGGCTATGGCGAGGTCGCGGTGCTGCACGACATCGCCTTGGCCGTGCCCGAGGGAGCGGTCACCGCGCTCATCGGCGCCAACGGCGCGGGCAAGACGAGCCTGCTGCGCACCATCTCCGGTATCTTGCGTCCGCAGAGCGGCAGCATCCTTTACGACGGAAGGGCGATCGAGACGCTGGCTCCGGACCGGATCGTCGCCGCCGGTCTCGTCCATGTGCCCGAGGGGCGCCGCCTCTTCCCGACCATGACCGTGCTGGAGAACCTGCTCGTCGGTTCCTCGGCATCCGCCGCCCGGGCGCGACGCCAGGAGAGCCTCGACTTCGTCTTCCAGCTTTTCCCGCGCGTCCACGAGCGCCGCCAGCAATATGCGGGAACGCTGTCGGGCGGCGAGCAGCAGATGGTCGCCATCGGCCGCGCGCTCATGGCATGCCCGAGGCTGCTGCTCCTCGACGAGACGAGCCTGGGGCTGGCGCCGCTGGTGGTCGAGGAGATCTTCCGCGCGATCGCCCGGCTGAAGGCCCGCGGCATGACGATCCTGATCGTCGAGCAGAACACGGCGCTGGCGCTCGAAGCGGCGCACTACGCCTATGTGATCGAGCACGGCAGGATCGTGCTGCAGGGCGCGAGCGGCGCGCTGGCGCGCGATGACCGCGTCAGGCGCGCCTATCTCGGTGTCTAGAACGATCGGTACAAGGGAGAGAGGATCATGAGAAAGCACTGGCTCAACCTCGTGGCATCGCTCGCGGCGCTATGCGCGGCGAGCGCCGGCGCGCAGGCGGAAGATGCGGTCAAGATCGGCGCCGTCTACTCCTTGACCGGGCCGGTGGCGGTGGCCGGCCAGGACGCCAAACGCGGCACCGAGCTTGCCGTCGAGCAGATCAATGAGGCCGGCGGGATCAAGAGCCTCGGCGGCGCCAAGCTCGAGGTGGTCTTCGGCGACTCCCAGAGCAAGGCGATCAACGCGGTGAGCGAGGCCGAGCGCCTCATCACCGAGGAGAAGGTCTCGATCATCCTCGGCGCCAACACCTCGTCGGAAACCATCCCCATGACCCAGGTGGCGGAGAAGCATCAGGTACCGCAGCTGGTGACGATCCCGCAGGGAGCGGCCATCACCGGGCGGGGCTTCAAATGGATCTGGTCGGCGACGCTGCTCGACCCGGATTATGCGGGCGGGCTGATGGACGCGCTGGACGCGGTGCGCCGGCTCGACCCGACATTGACCAAGATCGGCGTCATCCGTCCCGACAACGAGTACGGCATCGAGATGGAGAAGGTGCTCAAGGAAGCCTTCGCCAAGCGCGAGGATGTGACCTTGGTCGGCATCGAGCAATACAGCACCCGCGCTCAGGATTATTCGCCCGCCGTGCTCAAGCTGAAAGCGGCCGAGCCCGACATCGTCATGCAGGTCGGCTATTTCCGCGACGGCGTCATCCTGGCGAAAACCTATCAGCAGCTCGATTTCCATCCCGTCGTCCTCGGTACCGGCGGCGCCTCCGGCGATCCCAAGCTCAGGGACGAGATCGGCGATCTCGTCGACGGCCAGATTGCCGTGACGCCCTTCAGCGACGACCGCCCCGTGGTGCAGCCGGTCCTGCAGGCCTTCAAGGCAAAGTTCGACCAGCCGCTGACGCTCAACTCGGCGCTCGCCTATCAGGGCATCCTGGTGCTGCGCGCGGCGCTGGAAAAAGCCGGCAGCAGAGATCACGACGCCGTCGCCAAGGCGTTTGGCGAGATCAAGCTGATGGGCGGCGACGTCATCACCGCCTCCGACTTCATCGCGTTCGACGAGATGGGGCGGAACAAGGGCCGCAACACCGTGCTGACGCAATTCCAGGACGGCAAGCCCGTGACCGTCTGGCCGGAGAGCAAGGCGACGGCGAAGCTGCTGCTCCGCTGGTTCAACAAACCCTAGCGAGGGCGGGCTGCGCCGGGCTCGATGCGCTCGGCCGCAGCGCGGTGAACGGTCGCGATGGCGCGCAGCAAGTCACCGACCCGGAACGGCTTCTCCAAGAGCGGCGCGCCGGCGCGGGCGGCAGCTTGCGCTATCGCGGGATCAGGCCTCCCCGTCATGAGGATTGCCGCGGTGATGATGCCATCGCGCCGCAGCCTCTCGAGGAGCTCGAGCCCGCCCATGCCGGGCATGTGGAGGTCGAGCACGAGACAATCGCGGCTCTGCAGAGGCGCATGGCGAAGGAAAGCTGCACACGAGGCAAAATCGACCGCCGTGAAACCCTCGCATTCGAGCAGCGCCCGAAGGGAGTCCCTGACGGCGTCGTCATCGTCGATGACGTAGATGATCGCCCCTCGCTCCAAGGCGATGCCTCCGCGCTATTGTTCCCTTTCCTTACCTCCTGACGCCCTCGGACGCTTTGATCTAGCTCAACGGCCTCGCTTTCAGCAGGGAATTTGTGATCGACCGGGCGGGAGAGGCGCGAGACGCCGCCCCTCTCATCCCCGCCGCGCCGGGCGCCGCGGTTTGCGGGGCGCGTCGCCCTGCACCGCGAGCGCATCCAATTGAGTGCGGTCCAGGATTTTTACATGTCGCTTGTTGCTGAACCCGATGACACCGCGCCGGGCGAGGGTGGAGAACGACCGGCTCACCGCTTCGAGCGACATCCCGACATAGTCGGCAACGTCGGACCGGCTCATGGGGAGATACAGCCCGCTCGTGCGCTCGCCCCGGGCCGCTTGATAATGCTCAAGCAATTGAAAGAACATGGCCAGTTTGGCCAGCGCATTGCGGCGCCCGAGGAGGATCGCATGGCGTTGCGCCGCGCGCAGCTCGTGGCACAGCTTGCAGATCACGTGAAACTCGAGATCGGCATCCTGCCGGAGCCGGCTCTGCAGCGCGGAGACCGGCAGCCGGTACGCCGTGACGGCGGTGACCGCCTTTGCCGAATTGGCGTACTTGCCGTCCTCGGCCAAGCCGAAGAGATCATCGGCAAACAAGAAGGCGCTGATGCGCTCCGTCCGGTCCGGCAAAGCCCGATAGGCCTTGACGACGCCGCCGGCGATGTTGAAGACGGCGTCAGCGCGGTCCCCCTCCCGGTAGATCTGAGCGCCTTTCTTGAAGCGGGCGACCGATGCGATGACGGAAAGCCGGGCTTTTTCCTCATCGGTAAGCAGCTGCGTCCTTTTGCCTTTCGACGAGCCCCACAACGCCACGGCGGCAATGGACGGGCCATTGATGAGCGGGGTATCGTCCCGGTCGAGATTTCTTCTGCCCATCTCAACCTCGATGCCCTTGCCACCACGGTGACGACCTGCCGGAGCCCAGTCGCTTGCGGGCACCCTGCGCCGATAAATCGGCTGCAACATTGATCAGGATCAAATTCCAAGGGGAGGCGACGCTTTTCCGGCATCGGGAAAAGGCTAGCATCGACGCGCTGCCGAGAAGCCCATCGGCGGACCGTCCTGAGATCGGGCAGAACTCCTTCCCTCGGGAGAAGAACCCTCAATGCCGACGCCCCCAGAGGATCGGAAAGGCGAAAAAGACCCGCCAAGCCAACCGCATGGCGATCTGCGACAGGCATGCCTTGCGATCGTGCAAGACCTGGCCGAACCGCTGACGGCGCTCGGCAATTACCTCGAAGCCGCCAGCCGCCTGCATGAGGCCGACACCCGGTCGGCACAGATCAAGCTTGGCGAGGTCATCGACAGAAGTCGAGCCCAGGCCTCGCGCGCCGCCGACATTCTGCGCCGGCTGCGCGATCTGCTGCGCTAGAGGGGTCGAGGCGCGGGCGCGCAGTGCCACTGACCTTTGCAGCGCCGTGGACAGCCCCCGCCGCCGGCCTCACAGTGTTCCCGACGCATCAAGGAAGGGGGGACAGATGAAGCGCCGCCTCGTGCTCGCCGCCTCGCTCCCGCTCGCGACCGGCGCGCTCGGCGCGCGCCTCGCCACGGCCGCACCGCCGCTCAAGGTGGGGGCAGCCTTGCCCGATCCGCCCTTCGAGCTCATGACCAAGGACGGCCCGGCGGGCTTCGACATCGCCCTCCTGCAGGCCATCGCCGCGACGCTCGGGCGCGCATGGCAGCTGGTGCCCTACACCGGCGCCGACTTCAATGGCATCTTCGCCGGTCTCGGCGCCGGCACCTATGACTGCATCGCCTCGGGCACCACCATCACGCCGGGACGCCAGGAGATCGCTGATTTCTGCGCGCCCTATGTGATCTCCGGCCAATCCCTGGTTGTCGATACCAGCCGCCATCCGAGCGTGCACGGGATCGCCGACCTCAAGGGCCTGGTGATCGGCGTGCAGCAAGGCAATACGAGCCAGCCGGTCGCCGACAAGCTCGTCGCCGAGCATCGCGCCGCGCGGGTGCGCGTCTATGCCTATGACGAGATCGAGACGGCGCTCGACGATCTCTCGACCGGCGGCTGCGACGCCTTCATGAAACTCGCCCCGGTAACGCAATGGTACGTGCGCGACCGCCCGAAGCTCGCGGTCGTCGAGACCGGCATCACCCGCGAGCGCCTTGGCATCTGCGTGCGCAAGGGAAACGCGGCGCTCGCGAGCGCGATCGACACGGCGCAAGCGGCGCTGATGGCCGACGGCACGCTGCCCGCGCTGATCAAGCAATGGCTCGGGAAGGGAGCGACGGCGCCGGGGTGAGCGCGCCGCGCCTGGTTATTTCCGGCGCGTGTCCTTGACGCGCTTGGCCTTGAACTCTGTCTTGGGCAGCGTGCCCGGGCGCAGCACCTCGACATCGACGCGCACTTCGCAGCGCGAGCGGATCTCGCCGGCGATGCGGCGCGAGAGCGTCTCGCCGGCGGCGAACTCCGCATGCTCGACGCGCACCACCATCACATCCATGCCGGCATCGTCATTGGCGAGCACGATCTCGAACTCGTCGCCGGTGCCGCCGACCGAGCGCACCGCCTCCTCGACCTGCACCGGGAACATCTTGATGCCGCGGAGATTGATGAGGTCGTCGGAGCGGCCGGCGAATGAGCCGATGGCGCGGGCATGGCAACGGCCGCAGGCGCAAAGCGAGCGGTCAAGCACGGCGTAGTCGCCGACGAGGAAGCGGAGCTGCGGCGAGGCCTCGGAGTTGAGGTTGGTGCAGACGGTGAGGCCGCGCGCGCCGTCGGGCAGCGCCCGATGATCGCCGGGGTCCACCACCTCCCAGATCTGCACGTCTTCCATAAGATGGGTGGTCACGGGGGCGTCGGGCGCGTGCGAGGCGGGGCAGGAGAAGCCGCCGGCCGACGGCGCCGCCTCGGTGCAGCCGTAGAACTCGACCAGCCGCGCGCCCCAGAGATCCTGGATGCGCTCGCGCGTCGCCGGCACGCCCATGCCGGGCTCGCCGGCGATGAAGAGCTGGCGCACGGAGGTGGCGCGGGGATCGGCGCCCATCTCCTGCATGACGCGGCCGAGATGCAGCGCGTAGGACGGCGTGCAGAGCAGGATGGTCGGCTTGAAGCGCAGCACGATGTTGGCGCGCGCCTTGGCGTCCATGCCGCCGCCGGGGATCACCGGCAGGCCCATCTTGGTGAGGCCGGCCTGCACGCCCCAGGCCCAGACATGGGGCCCATAGCCGGTGATCATGAAGACGGTGTCGCCCTTGCGGAACTCCATGGCGTGGAGCGCGCGCGCATTCGCCCAGGCCCAGAGCTCGCGGTCGATCTGCGAGTAGCGGAAGACGCGCGGCGTGCCGGTGCTGCCGGAAGAAGAGAACATCATCCAGCCGCGCTCGGCCCAGACCGCCGGGGTCATGGTGGTGTAAGTGCCGTAAGGCGGATGCGCCTCAGAATCCTCGCTCATCTCGCGCTTGTCGACCACCGGCCATTTGGCCGGGAGATCGTCGAGGCCGGAAATGTCGCTCGGCAGCAGGCCCAGCCGGTCGAAGCGGCGGCGGTAGAACGCGCTGTTCTCATAGAGGAAGGGCAGCAAAGCGGCGAGCTTCGCCTCCTGGATGGCGCGGATCTCGTCGCGCGACGCGGTGTCGAGCCGGGGCGACCAATAGCGCTCGGAGCCCGGCGCGTCCGGGTCGAAGCGATAGCGCTCGATGGTCTCGAGCCAGGCGCGCCGCGTCACCGCGGCGCGGTCGGCGCTTTTTGTCACTGGCCCCTCCCCTGCCCGTAACCCATTACAAACCCTCGCTTTTTCGAGAGAGTTCCGGGTTTCCCGCCGCCCGCCGCCGTAAGTTCCGTCTTGCCTCGGGATCAATTGCGGGGTACACCAATAATCAGTCACCGCAACAATACGACGGGGTCGAAGTCATGGTAAGACTTCTGACGCTGATATTGAACGGGCGCAAGCGGGTCGACGCCGTCGCCGACAATCTGCTGCTGCTCGACTATCTCCGCGAGACCGTGCGGCTCACCGGCACCAAGACCGGCTGCGACGGCGGCGAATGCGGCGCCTGCACAGTGCTGGTCGACGACCGGCCCCGGCTCTCCTGCCTGACGCTGGCGGCACGCTGCGAGGGCAAGCGCGTCGATACGGTCGAAGCGCTGGCCGAGGGCGGCAGGCTGTCGGCGGTGCAGCGCGGCTTCCACGAGAAGCTCGGCGCGCAATGCGGCTATTGCACGCCTGGGCTGATCATGGCCTCGGAAGGGCTGCTGCGCCGCAGCGGAGATCCCAGCGAGGCGGAGGTCCGCGCCGCGCTCGGCAGCAACATCTGCCGCTGCACCGGCTACATCAAGATCATCGAGGCGGTGCAGCACGCGGCCCGCCTTAGGGCGAGCGGAGAAGCGCGATGAGCGAGACCGCACCGGTGCATACGATCGGCACCTATGTGCCCATGGTGGACGGGCCGGAGAAGGTCTCGGGCCGCGCCAAATACACCGCCGATTTCATCGAGCCGGGCACGCTGGCCGGCCGCATCTATCGCAGCCCCTATTCGCATGCGGAGATCATCGAGGTCGATATCGCGGCGGCGCAAGCGCTGCCGGGCGTCGTCGCCATCGTCACCGGCGCCGATTGCGACAAGACCTTCGGCGTGCTGCCGGTGGCGCGCACCGAGCATCCGCTGGCGCGCGAGCGCGTGCGCTATCGCGGCGAGCCGGTGGCGGCGGTGGCCGCCATCGACGACGCGACCGCGGCCAAGGCGCTGAAGCTGATCACCATGAAGGTGCGGGAGCTGCCGGCCTACTACACCGCGCGCGACGCGATGGCGCCGGGGGCGGTCAACCTCCATGACCACCGGCCGGGCAATATCGAGCGCAACGTCGATTTCGAGCTCGGCGACGTCGCCGAGGGCTTCGCCGAGGCCGATCTCGTGCGCGAGAAGAGCTATCACTGCGCCGAGGTCTGCCAGAACCAGATGGAGATGCACGCCGCACTCGCCGAGTACGACCCGGTGCGCCAGCGCATGACCGTCCATGCCAGCACGCAGGTGCCCTATTACGTGCATCTCATGCTGTCGCAGATCCTCGACATGGAGATGTCGCGGATCCGCGTGGTGAAGCCGCATGTCGGCGGCGGCTTCGGCTGCCGCACCGAGGCGCTCAATATCGAGCTGATCGCCGCCTTGCTGGCGCGCAAGGCGGGCGGCGGGCGGGTGCGCATCGTGGTCAACCGCGAGGAGACCTTCATCACCCATCGCGGCCGGCCTGAGACCGAGATGCGGCTCAAGATCGGCATGCGCAAGGACGGGCGCATCACCGCGGTCGAGTGCGAGTGCCATCAGCGCGGCGGCGCGCATAGCGGCTACGGCGTCGTCACCATCCTCTATGCGGGCTCGATGCTCTATGCGATCTACGATTTGAACCGCGTCAAATACAGCGGCAAGCGCGTGCTCACCAACACGCCGCCTTGCGGCGCCTTCCGCGGCCACGGCACCGTCGACATCCGCTTCGCCTTCGAGGCGCTGGTCGACGAGATGGCGCAAGCGCTCGGCCTCGATCCCTTCGCGGTGCGCCGCGCCAACTACCTCACCGCGCCGACCT
>JBKQTR010000001.1:0-6847 GCA_052143095.1 Allostellaceae bacterium | reverse complement strand
CGCCGATCGTCAGTCCTTCGGATTGGCCTTAATCGACCGCCGCCACTTGCTGCGCGACGATCTCGATACGCACCAGCGCCAGCCCCTCCTTCTCCATGCCGAGCATCTTGGCTGCCTGCGTCGACAGGTCCAGCACCCGGCCGGGGATATAGGGGCCGCGGTCGTTCACCTTGACCTCGATCGACTTGCCGTTCTCGAGGTTGGTGACCTTGACCTTGGTATCGAGCGGCAAGGTACGGTGCGCCGCGGTCAGCTTGCGCTCGTCGAAGCGCTCGCCGCTCGCGGTCAGCCGCCCTTGATGCTGATTGCCGTACCAGGAGGCGATGCCGACCTGGTCCGCCACCTGTAGCGCATCGAGATCGGGCTCGCCGGGCTGCGCCTCGGCGAGCGGCGCCGGGCTCGGCGTCGCGGCATCGACGGCCGCCGGCGTTGATGCCGCCGCGGCAACAGGATTCGTTGCGGCAGGCACGGTGTTGCCTGAGATAATCGCATCTGCTGATACGCCTGGACCAATCATGCTCAGCAGTGCAATCGCGGCGGACCAATAGAACAGGAATCGCAACCGACGTATCTGCATCGAAGCCTCACCTTCCTGATAGCGCTTTAGTTTATTTTCTGTGAAGACAACGCTGAGACTAGCCGCTTGTTCCCTAGAATGCAATCTATTCAGTAGAATTATTAGACCGCATACGTAACAAATTAGGGATTCTGCGGCACCAGCCGCGGCCGGCGATCGCTGCCGATCGCGACATAGGTGAATAAACCCTCGGTTACCTTGATCCGCTCATCGCTCAACCCCCGGCGTACCCAGGACTCGATCTTGACCGCGATCGAGCTGCGCCCGATCTTGGTCACCTCGCCATAGAAGCTGACCTCGTCGCCGATCAGCACCGGCTGGTGGAAGCTCATGGCGGTGATGGCCACCGTCGCCACCCGGCCGCGGGCGCGCCGCGCCGCCACCTGCCCGCCGGCGATGTCCATCTGCGACAGGACCCAGCCGCCGAAAATGTCGCCGTTCTGGTTGGCGTCGGCTGGCATCGGCATGGCGCGGATCGCCGGCTCGTAAGCCGGCGGCGCCTTCCGTTCGGCTGTTTCGCTCATGGATGAAACCCGCTATTGTCCCGATCGTTCAGACCACATCTTGTGGGAAGGACACCAGGTCCCTACCGTATTTTTGATGCTTTTCACGGTATCCGCATGTCAGACCTCTTCGACAACCTCGCCCGCAAGCCCGGCTCCGGCTATTCCGCCAAGGACATCGAGGTGCTGGAAGGCCTCGAGCCGGTGCGCCGGCGCCCCGGCATGTATATCGGCGGCACCGATGAGCGGGCGCTGCACCACCTCGCCGCCGAGGTGCTCGACAACGCCATGGACGAGGCCGTGGCGGGCCATGCCAATCGCATCGAGCTCGAGCTGCACAAGGACGGCAGCGTTGTCGTGCGCGACAACGGCCGCGGCATCCCCGTCGATCCCCATCCGAAGTTCCCGAAGACCTCGGCGCTCGAGATCATCCTGACGAGGCTGCACTCCGGCGGCAAGTTCTCAGGCGATGCCTACAAGACCTCGGGCGGGCTGCACGGCGTCGGCATCTCGGTGGTGAACGCGCTCAGCGACCGGCTCTGGGTCGAGGTGGCGCGTGACAAGAAGCTCTGGACGCAAGAGTATTCGCGCGGCAAGCCCAAGACAAAATTGAAAGATGGCGGCGCCGTCTCCAATCGCCGCGGCACCACGGTCGGATTTCACCCGGATCCCGAGATCTTCGGCGACAAGGCGCATTTCAAGCCGGCGACGCTGTACCGTCTGGCGCGCTCCAAGGCCTATCTCTTCCGCGGCGTCGAGATCCGCTGGTGGAGCGATCCCGCGCTCGTCCGGCCCGAGGACGTGCCGCAGGAGGAGCGCTTCCACTTCCCCGGCGGGCTCGCCGACTACCTCGCCTCGTTGCTCGAGGGGCGCGAGACGCTGACGCCGCTGCCCTTCATCGGCGAGCATGAGTTCGGGGAGGGCGGGCGGGTCGAATGGGCGATCGCCTGGCCCGAGGATCAGGAGGGCTTCCAGTCCTTCTACTGCAACACCGTGCCGACGCCCGAAGGCGGCACGCATGAGGCGGGGATGCGCGCCGGCCTTACCCGCAGCCTCAAGGCCTATGGCGAGCTCACCAGCAACCGCCGCGCGGCGCAGATCACCGCCGAGGACGTCATGACCGGCGCGGTGCTGCTGCTGTCGCTGTTCATCAAGGACCCGCAATTCCAGGGCCAGACCAAGGAGCGGCTGGCCTCCCCCGAAGCGGCGCGGCTGGTCGAAAGCGCGCTCAAGGACCATCTCGACCATTGGCTCTCCGGCGATCCCGAGGCGGCACGCCGGCTGCTCGACGAGGTGGTCGATCGCGCCGAGGACCGCCAGCGCCGCCGCCAGCAAAAGGACCTCGACCGCAAGAGCGCCACGCGCAAGCTGCGGCTTCCCGGCAAGCTCGCCGATTGCAGCAGCGGCGCCGCCTCCGGCACCGAGATCTTCCTGGTCGAGGGCGACAGCGCCGGTGGCTCGGCCAAGCAGGCGCGCGACCGCGAGACGCAGGCGATCCTGCCGCTGCGCGGCAAGATCCTGAACGTCGCCTCCGCCAGCGCCGACAAGCTGCGCCAGAACCAGGAGATCGCCGATCTGCTGCTGGCGCTGGGCTGCGGCTCGGGCGAGCGCTACAGCGAGGAGAAACTCCGCTACGAGCGCGTCATCATCATGACCGACGCCGATGTCGACGGCGCGCATATCGCCTCGCTGCTGATGACCTTCTTCTTTCGCGAGACGCCGAAGCTGGTGGCCGGCGGCCGCCTCTTCCTCGCCGCGCCGCCGCTCTACCGCTTGCATCAGGGCGAGACGACGATCTATGCCCGCGACGACGCGCATAAGGACGCGCTGCTGAAAACCACCTTCAACGGCCGCGGCAAAGTCGAGGTCAGCCGCTTCAAGGGGCTGGGCGAGATGCCGGCAAAGCAGCTGCGCGACACCACGATGGATCCGGCGAGCCGCACGCTGTTGCGCGTGACCTTGCCCGAGGCGGGCCAGCGCGACTTCAAGAACACCGTGGCGCTGGTCGAGAGCCTGATGGGCCGCAAGCCGGAGCTGCGCTACCAGTTCATCCAGGAGCGGGCGCAGTTCGTGCGCGATCTCGATGTCTGACGCGGCGCCGACGCGACTGGCGTCACCGCGGCCTTAGCCGGCGGGCATTCGCGCGGGCACGGCGGTGCCAGGGCGCCATCGCGGCACTCATATCGGGCCAGCGTCGCGGCATCATCAGGGCGAGGAACGAGAGCTGCGCCGCCTGGAGTTTTTCCAGCGCCATGCGGTGATATTCGGCAGGCGAGCAGCTTCCCTGCGCCATCATCGCCGTCCGGCGCAGCATGGTCTCCCACGAGGCGAAGGCCAACTCGGTCATCAGCAGCGGCAGCGGCGGGGCAGCTCTGCGGCGGCGCTTTGCCATGGGGGGCGGGCTCAGCGGCCCAGCAGCTCGCGCCCGAGGAGCAGGCCGATCACCAGCGTCAGGACGAAGAGCGCGAGGAAGACGAAGAAGATCAGCTTGGCGATGCCGGCCGCGGCCGCGGCGATGCCGCCGAAGCCGAAGATCGCGGCAACGATCGAGATCACCAGGAAAATCGCGGCCCAGCGCAGCATGAGGCGCCAACGCCTGCCGGACGCCGCGGTTCCCGTTGGGCGCCCGGCGCCTCAGCCGGTCAGCCAGCCCCGCAGCGCCGCGCTCACCGCCGCCGGCTGTTCCAGGGTTGAGAGATGGCCGCAGCGCTCAATGATCGCGAGTGTGGCGCCGGGAACCAGGGCCGCGATCTCCTCATGCAGCGCGAGCGGCGTCGACATATCCTCGCGCCCGCACAGCACCAGCGTCGGAACCCGGATGCGGCGCAGATCCTCGCGCCCGTCGGGGCGCGCCATGATCGCCTGCATCTGGCGCAGATAGGCGTCGCGCCCGACCCGCTGCGCCATCTCCATGATGCCCGTGGTGAGCACGGTGTCGCCGAGATGATCGGGATGCAGCCATTGCGGCAGCAGGCGCGGCGTGATGCCTTTGAACTCGCCCTTCTGCGCGAGCTCGGTCAGGCCGCGGCGGATCGCCAGCCGCTCCGGCGTGTCGGCGCGGGCGGAGGTGTCGAGCAGCGCCAGCCGCGTCACCCGTTCGGGCGCCTGGCGCATGATCTCCTGCGCGAGATATCCGCCCATCGACAGGCCCGCCAGCGCAAAGCGCTCCGGCGCCTCGGTCAGCACGCGCGCGGCCATCAGCGGCAACGACTCGTCGCGGCTGAGATCGGCGACATCGGCCTCTGCGATATCGGCCAGCGCCTCGACTTGCGGCTGCCACAGCGCCCAGTCGCACAGCAGGCCCGGCAGCAGGATGAGCGGAATTTTCACGGCCGAGGACACCCTATCTTGCCTCTTCGTTAACCATTCCCATGAGAGTATAAAGTCGCGGTGCGCCCGCCAAGCGGGGCAGCGCTCCGGCGAAATAATTTGACTTTCGCGCGCGCACCCCCAATTAAAGGGCGACCCTTAAAGTCAGAACATAGAAAGAGCGAAGTACAAAGCTGCATGAGTTTTGCTGATCTAGGCCTCTCCGCAGAGGTCCTCAAGGCGGTCGCCGATGCCGGCTACACCGTCCCCACTCCCATCCAGGAACAGGCCATCCCCCATGTGCTGACCGGGCGCGACGTGCTCGGTTGCGCCCAGACAGGCACGGGCAAGACCGCCGGTTTCACCCTGCCGATGATCGACATTCTCGCCGCCGGCCGCGCTCGGGCGCGCATGCCGCGCTCGCTCATCCTGGAGCCGACGCGCGAGCTCGCCGCTCAGGTGTCGAACGCCTTCGAGACCTATGGCAAGCACCACAAGCTCAGCATGGCGCTGCTCATCGGCGGCGAGAGCTTCACCGATCAGAACCGCAAGCTCGACCGTGGCGTCGACGTGCTGATCGCCACGCCGGGCCGGCTCCTCGACCTGTTCGAGCGCGGCAAGATCTTGCTGTCCGACGTCAAGATCCTGGTGATCGACGAGGCCGACCGCATGCTCGACATGGGCTTCATCCCCGATGTCGAGCGCATCGTGGGATTGCTGCCGAAGATCCGCCAGACCCTGTTCTTCTCCGCCACCATGCCGCCCGAGATCCGGCGCCTCGCCGATGCCTTCCTGATGAACCCGAAGGAGATATCGGTGGCGCCGCCGGCCTCGCCGTCCGAGACCGTCGCGCAGCACCTGATCACGGTGCAGCCCGACGACAAGCGCGAGGCGCTCCGCCGCCTCATCCGCAACGAGGACGTCAAGAACGCGATCATTTTCTGCAACCGCAAGCGCGACGTCGACATCCTCAACCGCTCGCTGCTGAAATCCGGCTTCAATGCCGCCGCACTGCACGGCGACATGCCGCAATCGAAGCGCACCGAGACGCTCGAGCGCTTCAAGGACGGCGAGATCCGCCTCCTCGTCGCCAGCGACGTCGCCGCGCGCGGCCTCGATGTCCAAGGCATGTCGCATGTCTTCAATTTCGACGTGCCGATCCATGCCGAGGACTATATCCACCGCATCGGCCGCACCGGCCGCGCCGGGCGCGACGGCCGCGCCTTCACGCTCGCGACGCCCGAGGACGGCCGCTTCGTCGCCGCCATCACCAAGCTCCTCGGCAAGGACATCCCGACGGTATCGCTGGACGGGCTAGGCCCGGCCGTGCTCTCCGAGGATGAGGGCGATCACCGGCATCGCGGCCGCCGCGGTGGCCGCGGCCGGGAGCCGCGCGAGGGTAGCCGCCGCACCGCGCCGGCGCCGCGCGAGGCACACGCCGCCGAGCCGCCGCGCGAGCCCGCGCGTCAGGACGAGCCTCGCGCCGAGGCCGCCCGCCGCGACGAGCCGCAGCGCGACCGGCCGCGCCACCCGCCGCAGGAGAAGGGCCGGCGCGACGGCGCGCAGCGTGCCCCGTTGCGCGAGGCGCCACGACCGGTCACCATGGACCCCGAGGGCAAGGTGACGCCGCTGCCGCGGCGCGACGAGCGCTGGGATGATCACGACGATGACCGCCGCGTCGTCGGCTTCGGCGACCACCTGCCCGCCTTCCTGGCGCGTCCACCGAGGATCGCGCGCGGCTGAGGGGTCGGTCCCCATGAAGACGATCTTCGTGATGGTTAAATGCGATCTCGGCAAGGCCTACAAGGTCGCCGAGGACGCGGTCGAAAGCGTCGAGCAGGTCTCCGAGGTCTATTCGGTCTCCGGCCAGTACGACCTGCTGATGAAATGCTACCTGCCGCCCGACATGGATATCGGCCATTTCGTCGTCGACAAGCTGCAGACGCTGCCGGGCATCAAGGACACCTTCACCATCATGGCCTATAAGGCCTTTTCGGAAGATCAGTCTTTCTGAGACGTGGACCGCCGCCGGCGTGCGGCGATGATGATGCCGACGGGATCGACGCTCACCTCCATACTGCGCGGCCTGCGCCGACGCTGCCCGAAATGCGGCGAGGGCGCGCTCTATCGCCGCTATCTCAAGCCGGTGGCACAGTGCGACCGCTGCGGCGAGGCCTTCGACCGGATCCGCGCCGACGATTTCCCGCCCTATCTCACCATCCTCATCGTCGGTCACGTGGTGGTGCCGCTGATCCTGCTGACCCAGCCCCTGGGGCTGTCGACCGCCCTGCAAGTGGCGCTTTGGGTCCCGGTGACGTTGCTGCTCGTCCTGCTGCTGCTGCCGCGCTTCAAGGGGGCGATCATCGGCCTGATGTGGTCGCTCGGCATGGGTGCCGCCAAGCCGCTTCGCTGAGCCGGCCGCCGGCTGCATTGCGGCCCGTGCGTCCTTCGGACAACC